>DASSRO010000048.1:0-16768 GCA_035701745.1 Candidatus Sulfotelmatobacter sp.
GCCATCATGCCCGGCAAAAAGCATGGGAAAGCCCTTGTAGTGGCCGGACCAGCCCGTATTGCCATACCCGCAGTTGGCCAGGTGCGGTGAAAGCAGAGCATACAGATGGTAGTCGGACAGTCGCCCTTGCAGCGGCTCGAAGCGAACCTTCTGCAGAACGACATTGCGATAAGGGTCGGTAAGAACTTCCTTGCGAATGCGATAGCGTCCGCTGTTGCAGGTATTCGTCAGTTCGTAGGCGGGCACACCCGGCTCAAATGCTCGGTTTTCGAAGATACAGTGGCGCTTTTCTTCGGAGAAGAAATCGCGGCCATCGGTGACAATGAACCCTAAGTCGCGGGTACATGCCTGATCAACGCGAGGAAAATACACTTCGTTCAGAATGCCGTGACTCAGCGTGAACCACACTTTACTGTGCTGGTTGAGGGCCGTGCCTACGCCGGTCTTGGCACTGGAGGTCCAACGCGGCGGAATGCCCGGCCACCCTGGAGCATAGCGAGCGGACGAATCACTCATGCTAGATTTTGTCCTTTGGCGGGGCGAGTCGTCCCCGACAGAATTTGACAAAGCTATTACAAGCAGGGAACCGATTGTCTGGCGCGGGCGACATCAAATAATTAGGCGACACTAAACTGGGCCAATTGCAACTAAAAATAAAGCATCGGGATAAAGATCTCAGCGATAGCGATAACGGGCTAGCGAGTGCATTCATGCTCAAAATACTAGATGCACCAGCGGGACTGATAGTAGCAGTGATATGGCTGGGCTGCGCGCTATCGCTGGCTGCGCCGGCCGAGGATACCGTGAGACTCGACGCGGTTTCGCCTCTCGATCGCGGATTTTTCGCACTCTACAATCTGGATTTCGCAGGCGCTCAAAGGGATTTTGAGTCGTGGCAACAACAGCATCCCGACGACCCGGTCGCTCCGGTCAGTGAAGCGGCTGGTTTTTTGTTCTCGGAGTTCAACCGACTGGGGGTACTGGAGGCACAGTTTTTTGAGAATGACGATGCCTTCGCGGGCCGCCCAAAAGTGACTCCAGACCCAGCCGTTCGGGCGGAGTTTTTGGCAGCCGTCGGGCAAGCCCAAAATCTTTCCCGCCAGCGGTTGGCGAAGGATTCGAAAGATCGCGACGCCCTTTTTGCTCTTACGTTGTCCTCGGGCTTGCAGGCCGATTACGCGGCGCTTATTGAGAAGCGGAACCTTGCATCCCTGCGCTTTGCAAAGGAAGCTGCGGCTTCGGCGCAACAATTGCTCGCAGTTTGTCACGATTGCTACGACGCGCTTGTTGCCACTGGCTTCAGTAAATACATTATCGGCAGCATGGCAGCGCCCGTTCGCTGGGTGCTTCGCATGGGAGGCTTGCCTGCAGATAAGCAAGGGGGAATCGCTGATTTACAGACGACGGCTGCCCACGGACACTATCTTGCGCCGTACGCACGCATCCTACTGGCTGTCGCGTACGTGAGGGAAAAGGATAAATCGCAAGCGCTGGAGTTGCTGACTGGATTGCGCCGCCAATTCCCCGCCAACACACTTTTCCCCCGTGAAATTGCGCACCTTCAAGCGCATTAACCCAGCTACAACCGGTATTCGAATCAGTCGCTTGATTTTCCTCTTCCACATACTGTTCTTCGGTCATTCATCAGAAATTCACCCGTTTGTAACCCTCCTGTAACAAGCCGCCGATAGAACGGGGTATCGATCTCAAGGAGGAACGATCTGAATATGCGCAAAATTGTGCTTCTGTTGGTGTGTGTCCTTCTGGCCCTGCCGGTCGTCGGACAAACAACCCTGAACGGAGCCGGCGCCACCTTTCCCAACCCCATGTATTCGAAGTGGTTCAGCGAATACCACAAGATTCACGCCGATGTGCAAGTGAACTATCAACCGATCGGAAGCGGCGGCGGCATTCGCCAGGTGACTGCAGGCACGGTTGATTTCGGCGCCAGCGATATGCCGATGACCGACAAACAATTGCAGGAAGCCAAAACAAAAATACTGAATATTCCAACCGTATTGGGCGCAGTTGTACCGGCTTACAACGTTCCAGGGGTCGGCGGCGATGTGAAGTTTACTCCGGCAGCGCTGGCAGGCATTTTCCTGGGAAAGATTTCGAAATGGAATGACAAGGAGATTACTTCCGCGAATCCCGGAGTGAACTTCCCTGACAAGGAAATCATCGTCGTGCATCGCTCCGACGGCAGCGGAACGAGCTTCATCTGGACCGATTATCTCTCCAAGGTCAGTCCCGACTGGAAGAACCAGGTGGGCAGCGATACGTCAGTGAAGTGGCCGGTGGGGATGGGCGGAAAGGGGAACGAAGGTGTGGCTGGATTCGTTCGCCAGTTGCCTGGTTCCATTGGATATGTTGAGCTGATTTACGCCATTCAGAACAAAATCCCATACGGCAGCGTGCGCAATTCTGCAGGAACGTTCGTCAAGGCGACGCTGGAGAGCGTAACCGCCGCGGCCGCGTCCGCTCCGAAGATGCCGGCAGATTTTCGGGTATCGATTACCAACGCGCCCGGCAAGGATGCGTATCCGATTTCCAGCTTCACTTGGCTGCTCATTCCGGCCCAGTCCAAGGATCCCGCCAAGGGCAAGATCCTGGCCGAATTTCTGAATTGGATGGTTACCGAGGGCCAGACCATGACTAAAGAACTGGCTTATGCGCCGTTGCCGGAGAGTGTCGTCGCAAAGGTAAAAGAAGCAAACAAGCAGGTCAAATAATCCCCGCCACAGGGAGATTTTTCATTCATAGCTAGACAAAAAAAGGAGAGAACAATGAAGTCTGCGCGGACGTTGTGTGCAATTCTGTTTCTGGCGACGGGGCTGGTGGCGCAAACCAGTACGGCGCCCAAACCGAGGAAGCCGAAGCCGGCGGCTGTAACCGCGGCCGACGTCCAGGCATTGAAGGACGCGATCGCCTCGCAACAGGCAGCTCTGGCGCAGCAGCAACAGCAGATTCAGGAGCTGCAAAATCAATTGCGCACCAAGGACCAGGCCGCGCAACAGGCCCAGACCGCCGCCACCGATGCGGCAAGCAAGGCGGACGCAGCCCAGGCGCAAGCCGCGCAGCAACAGCAGGCAGTCACCGAACTAAAGGGTGATGTAACGGACCTGAAGAGCAATCTGGCCAACACCGTGGTGACCGTGCAGGAAGCGCAAAAAAATGTCGGGCCTCCGACGGCGATCCATGTCAAAGGCATCACAATCACGCCGGGCGGCTTCCTGGCGGCGGAAACGGTTTGGCGGCAGCGTGCTCTGGCGTCGGACATCAACACTCCTTTTAACGCGGTGCCGTTTCCCGGTTCCTCGAGCTACAACATTTCTGAATTTTTCGGTTCTGGGCGCCAGTCCAGGATTTCCATGTTGGCGGAGGGACGGCTCAAGAATGCCAAGCTGTCCGGCTACGTGGAGGCTGACTTCCTGTCAGCCGGCGTGACCTCCAACAACAACCAGAGCAACAGTTACACTCTGCGCCAGCGGCAAGCTTGGGGCCAGGCCGCGTTCGACAATGGCTTGAGTATCACTGGCGGGCAGATGTGGAGTCTGGTCACCGAAACGAAGCGTGGCGTGGACAATCGCACCGAAGCACTTCCTATGACCATCGATCCGCAATATACCGTCGGCTTCAGTTGGGCGCGGCAATACGGTCTGCGGTTGGCTAAGAATTTCGGCAACAAGGTGTGGTTCGCAGTTGCATTGGAAAATGCCCAGGCCACATTGACGTCGCATGGCAACGCCTCCAATTTCCTGGTGGGTTCTGCAGGTGCGGGGGGTGGACTCTACAACGGAGCGGTAACCAACTGCACCAGCGCTACGACAACGAGCAGCACCGGGACAGTCTCGGTTTCAACCACCTGTACGCCAGCGGCGAGCTACTCGTTCAACCCATCGCCGGATATCATTGCGAAGCTCGCCTTCGAGCCGGGTTTCGGACACTATGAGATCTTTGGCGTGTATAGCCGTTTTCGCGACCGGGTTTTCCCGTGCGAAGATGTATCGGCTACCGCTCTCTGCGGTGGCAGCAGCAAGCCTGGTCCGAATGCTACCGGGGCGTACAACGCGTCGAAAAACGGCGGCGGCTTTGGCGCCAATGCGCGCTGGTCATTTGCCAATAAGCATATCGATTTCGGCTTGCACGGCTTTGGCGGCAGCGGAATTGGACGCTACGGCACCGCAGGGTTGCCAGACACGTCCGCTCACGCCGACGGAACGCTTTATCTTGTGAAGAGCTTGCAGGGTCTGTCGACCCTCGAATTCCACACCTCCAAGGCGGACGTTTATTTTAACGGCGGCGCTGAGTACGCAGGTCGCGCCGCGGGCTACGATCCTGTCACCAAGAAATACGTCGGTTTTGGATCGCCGCACTTCGTCAATACGGGTTGCTTAACGGAAACGGGACCGGGCGCCGGCGGGTTCTTGCCAGGTGGCCTTAGCAACTGCAACGGCGACACCCGCGTAGTCACAGAAGCCACTGCGGGCGTCTGGTTCAAAGTGTTGGACGGCGCCAGGGAGAAATTGAATTGGGGCCGCATCCAGTTTGGTCCGCAATACTCGGTTGTGATTCGCAACGCCTGGTCGGGAGCGGGCTTCCCGAGCGAGGCGCAAGGAATCGACAACATGGTTATGACCTCGTTCCGTTACTACCTGCCGTAAGGTCAGGTCGGAACCAAAACCGGACAGAATGCACACACCGGCACTTGGACAACAGAAACTCTGTCCGGGTGCCGGTTTTTTCTTATGCGAAACTGATGAGGAGTTGGTTGCGGCCTCGGAGCGGCCTTCTGGTTTGTCTCCCAGGATGCTTTATACTAGTAGTCCCGTACTTGTCCGGAGTTGCAATCGCTGGATGTTTGTTTCGGCAAGAGAAATCACACGGATGAACGCAAAGCATTTCCCATGGCTCGTATCTCGCTCGAAAATCCCCAGTACTATTTGAACCGCGATACCTCGTGGCTTGCTTTCAACCGGCGTGTAGTGGAAGAAGCTTCGGACGAGGCCAACCCGCTACTGGAACGCCTGAAGTTTCTGTCGATTTCGGCGAGCAATCTCGATGAGTTCTTCGAAGTGCGCGTGGCTGCCATGATGCAGCAGATCGAGGACGGCTATAACGAGGTCGGCCCTGACGGTTTGACGTTAACCGAAAAGCGGGATCTGCTGAACAAGTTGACTCACGAGTTCGTCGACGATCAGTATGACTGTTGGAACTCGCGGCTGCGACCGGCGCTTGCGGAAAACGGAATCCGTGTATTGAGCCTCCACGAATTGGATTCGGAGGCGCTTCGTTTCGTCGAAGAATATTGCGAAAAGGAACTCGATCCGTTGTTGACGCCGGTCACCGTGGATCCGGCGCATCCGTTTCCGCGCGTCATCAATAAAGCCTTGTGTCTCGGTTTTCTCTTGCGGCGTCGCCGCCGGTCTGCGCTGACATATACCGGTGTAGTTTCGGTGCCGCGCGCGCTACCTCGCTTGGTGCGGCTGCCATCGGAGGGTACGTCAGACTTTATTTTTCTGGCCGATTTGGTGGCGCACCATGCTGTGCGCATGTATCGCGGTTATGACATTGTTTCGTCGGCGCCCTTCCGTGTGACTCGCAACAGCAATCTCTACCTGGCGGAAGAGGAAGCTCGCAGCCTGCTCGAATCGGTCCGCACCGAACTGCACAACCGCCGCAAGGGCGATGCTGTGCGCATGGAGATTGAGGCCGACGCCGACCCCGAGATTATCGATCGCTTGCGAACTGTCTTTGAACTCGATGCGTGGCAGGTCTTTCCCGTCAATGGTCCGGTAAATCTCTCGCGTTTATTCAACGTCTACGAGCAGGTCAATCGTCCGGACCTAAAGTACCGCGCCTTTTCTCCGCGTGAGTTGCGGTTAACCGCGAAATCGAAAGATTTGTTCGAGGAATTGCGCGGGCACGACGTTCTGTTACACCACCCGTTTGATTCCTACGACGCGGTCGTCTCTTTCATTGAATCGGCGGCGGAAGACGATAATGTCCTCTCCATCAAGCAGACGTTATATCGCACCAGCGAACATTCTTTGATTGTTCCTTCGCTTATGGACGCGGCTTCGCGCAAAGAGGTTACTGCTGTCGTGGAACTGAAGGCGCGCTTCGATGAGGCCTCAAACATACGCTGGGCGCGGGATCTGGAGGATGCGGGAGTGCAGGTGTTCCACGGCTTGGTCGGCCTGAAGACGCACTGCAAGTTGTCGCTGCTGGTGCGCCGCGATCCCGATGGAGTGACCCGCAGCTATGCCCACATCGGAACTGGAAACTACAACACGACGACGGCACGAATTTACACGGATCTGAGCTTGTTCACCTCGAATCCCGAGATCACGCGCGCCGTGCATGACGTTTTCAGCTTTCTGACCGCTTACGCGGAGAATCCCACATACGAGCCGCTGCTTGTCGCTCCTCTTGATCTGGCGGAAAAAGTGATTGCGCTGATCGATCGGGAAGCGGAGCATGCCCGCCAGGGCAAGGACGCTCACATCATTGCCAAGATGAATGCGTTGCTCGATAAGACCGTAATTCAGGCTCTGTACCGGGCGTCGCAGGCGGGAGTGCGAATCGATCTGATCGTGCGCGGAATCTGCGCATTGCGTCCCGGAGTTCGCGGGGTCAGCGATAACATTCACGTGCGGAGCATTGTGGGCCGATTCCTGGAACACAGCCGCATTTTCTACTTTGCGAACGGCGGGGAAGAAGAAATTTACATGGGCAGTGCCGACTGGATGCCGCGCAATTTGTATGAGCGCGTGGAAGTTCTGGTGCCGCTTCGCGATGAGATGTTGCGGGAACGAGTGCGACATGAAATTTTGGATGCCTACCTTGCCGATAATCGCAAGGCGAGAATTTTGCTGAAAGACGCGGCTTACATGCGAGCTTGGCAGCCTGTTCACGGAGCACGAAACCGCCGTCCTCCAACCGGCGCCGCCGCTTTCAGCGCGCAGGATTTTCTGATGGAGGTAGCGGAGGGGAAGGCCGCCGCCCCGGTTCCTCCGGCTCCAACGCGGAAGCGTAGTGGAAGAGCCCTGGCAGGAAAGGAACGGTAACCTTAGATGATCCTCTATTTTCTTCGCCACGCCAGTGCCGGCGAGCACTTCGCGAATCCAAAAAAGGATGAGAAACGCGCGCTCGACAAAGAAGGAATCGAGCAATGCGGCTACATTGGGAGAGCGCTTGCTGCCTTGGACGCGCAAGTGGACGCGATCGTTTCCAGTCCGCTCAAGCGCTGCACGCAGACAGCGTCGCTGGTCGGCAATGAGTTGGGCTATGAAGGCAAATTGCTGATCGATACTGGTTTGCGCCCGGAGGCAGGACTCGCCGACTTTCGCAAACTCCTGGAGAAGCATTCCCGCCAAGAGGCCATCATGGTGGTCGGCCACAATCCCAATCTCAGCCAATTCCTCGGGGCGGTGATCAGCGACTCCGGCTGCGAAGCGTCGCTGGAACTGAAGAAGGGTGGGGTGGCCAAAGTGGAGATGCGTCGCACTTCGGGTAGTCTCCAGTGGTGCCTTTCACCCAAGGTTCTGCGGGCTCTTTACGACGCAGCGGTGGAAAGTTCCCGTCCAAAGACTTCTCGAAAGTAATCGCGCTCCTTCTCGATCGCCCAGAGTTCCAGATCCACTCCCATGCGGCGCCGAGGCACGAGCGTGAGTTTCACTTCGGCGGATCGCAGGCCAATCCGAACGCGTTCCACGGCTCGACTACGGCCCAGGTTCAGCGCTCGCGCCAGACGCAGCAACAGAATTGCTTTTTGCACGTCCGCCCGATCGCCTGGGTCGAGCATTTTCATCGGCCCATCTTCAAGGGCGGGGCGGGACTTTCCCAGGTAGCGCGCGATGGCGGCAATAATGCGCCGCTGTTGCGGCGTGTAGCCGAGAATCTCGGAGTTGGAAATGATGTAGTGAGTATGGCGGTGGCGTCCGTTCCGATTCACATAGTCGCCTACCTCGTACAGCATTGCCGCTGCCGACAGCCACTCACGATACTCGGGCGGAAGGCGGTGCAGCGAGCGCAGGGCCGAGAATAGCAAAGTCGCATGCTCGCGCACGTCGAGCGCATGCTTGCGGTCAACATGGTAATGGTTCACTGCGGCCAGGATCGATTCCCAGCGTTCAAACTCAATTTGCCTGCCGGAGCGTGTGCTGCGATCGTAGTCCGCGGCCATCTGGGCGAGAATGCCGTCCCGCAGTCCGAGCGGTGAATAGCGGAACCCCTTCAGTCGCAGCTTGTCCAGGAGTTCCTGGTACACGATAGCGCCGGCGACGATGATCTCGGCGCGCCGAGGTCCGATGCCTTCGATCTTGCGGCGCTCCGCCATCGGCAAACGCGCTAGCCGCTTGGCAATGCGCTTCATCTCGGCGGACGACACCATCAGGCGCTGCCGGCTAGTGCTTCGGCGCAGATGGCTGGCAACCGCAGCCAAAGCCGCCGCAGTTCCCGACGTCGCAATCACATTCTTCAGCTTCGCCGTACTGATGCGGTCGATATTTCGATTTACCTCTCGGGTGATGAAGCCGCGGAGTCGCTTCAGTTCCCCTTTGCGAATCGGATCGTGGCGCAGAAACTCATTGGTCAGGCGCACCGCGCCCAAAGGAAGGCTTACCGCGTTACGAATGTGTCCGCCCTGCGAGACCGTCAGTTCGCAACTGCCTCCGCCAAGGTCCATCATGAGCGTGGGCGAGCGGTCCACGCGCCCGCTGGAGATCAATCCCAGGTGAATCAGACGTGCCTCTTCCACACCGGAGATGATTTCGACCCGCCAGCCCGTTGCCGATCTCACCCACTCCAGGAAGGCCTGAGAGTTCCTCGCATCCCGCAAAGCACTCGTCGCAACTACGCGCACACTGTCGGTCACAATCTGCTGCGTCGCACGATGGAAGCGGCGGAGAACTTTTACCGTAGTTGCAATCGAATCGGGGGTGAGGAATCCGGAACCGAAAACGCCCTCGCCGAGCCGCGTCACTTCACGATCTTCGTGAAGGGAACGGAGGCGCCCGGCTTGCAGGCGCGCAATTTTAAGTCGCACAGAATTGGAACCGATATCGACTGCAGCAAACGTCGGCATGGGGAAGGCTGACAGTTTACATGCGCGCGGGCGCTTCGTCACCGCCCGCTTTCTTAAGCCGCAGACTCGATCCGCTCGACCAGCGTCGGACTTTTCGTGCTTACGTTACGCGATCGTTCGCCAGAGATAGGAATGGCGTCTACTGGACGGATTGTAGGCGAGGCCGAAAGTGCGGTCACCGCCTGCCGGAATTTGCTCCCCGTAACATTGTGCAGCAGGGCAACCAGCGACGATTGGTTGATGTCCCCAAGTCGTTTCGAAGCAGTCTGCGTCAAGATCAACCAGTCGTGCCAGTTGCCCACCACATCCTGCAGTTTCTTCAACTGAGCGATGAATTGGCTAGCCTCGGCGGACTTTGGGGCAAATTCGGCCGCGTAACGGGCGCGCTTCATTACCGTCCTATATTGATGCAATACATCTTCGCTGATTGGACCAGCGGGTCGGACCACTTCGTTCAACATTGCACGGGCGACCTGCAAGGCATCGCGGCCGGCTTCAGGAGGAACCTCTTTCGCCGCCCGCTTCAGCCGCCGCCGAACTTTGCGAATATCGTCTTTATTAAGCAGCTTACAAAGCTTCTTCTCGTGTTTCCCTCGAAGCTCAATCAGCCCGTGCATGAACTGCGTCTTACGGCGCGGCTCCTGCGGAACCTTCAGGCTGCGCAGTGCAGCGAGTTGAACATCCAGGTCACGCACCTTTCCGGCGCGACGGCGAATCCGATTCAGCATCTTCAACAGCTTCTTCTGGTTATGGTCGCGCTCGGGAAGAAGTTGTTCCAGCAGGGTTTGCAGCCTGCGGCTCGCTGTGCGGAATCCATGGACGCTCTCAGCGGTCTGCTGCGAAGATAGCGTCTGCAGCGCACGCTCTGTCTTTTGAAAGACCAGCCGACCACGATCCGATGTTATCGACATAAAGTGACATTACCTGCAAGCAGGAGAGGCCCGAGGCAGGGCAAACTCGAAAGACCCAGCCTTGCAGACACCAGCAACTCCAAGTTCTGGATTGATTGTCCCCAGCGGAAAAACAAACTCAATTTTAACACCTTTGTAACACGCCTCTGCTACGGTGAAACGGAATGGCCAACCCTGCGTTACCTCGGCCTGATATGCCCGGACCGCAACCTCTTGAAGGGACGAAGGTTACATCTGTATCCGCGCAGCCGGCAACGCCCCTGCTAAAAGCCTCCAGTGGCGAGATTCCCGATCGCCTTTTCAAATCGACTATGACCCTGTGCGGACTGGCCGTGCTCGGCGTTCTCATTCTCATTGTCTACGAGCTGATGTCAGGTTCCGGCCTCTCTTGGCACGCCTTTGGCTTGAAGTTTTTCGCGGGGAGCGATTGGGATCCGGTAAGCGAGAAGTTTGGAGCCTTGCCATTCATCTACGGAACCCTGGTTTCGTCTTTGCTAGCGTTGATCATGGCTGTTCCGCTGGCTGTGGGCGTAGCCGTCTTTACCACGGAGATGTGCCCCACGATGTTGCGCGGGCCGCTTTCCTTTTTCGTCGAATTGCTGGCGGCTATTCCCAGCGTCATCTATGGGCTCTGGGCCATGTTCATCCTGGTGCCGCTATTAAGCGGACATGTCCAGCCATTTCTGGCGAAAACTTTAGGATGGACGGGACTTTTCGAAGGCCCTCCATACGGAATCGGCATGCTGGCCGCGGGGATCATACTGGCCATCATGATCATTCCCATCATTTCCTCGATCACCCGTGAAGTGCTGATGGTTGTGCCGCAGCACCAGCGTGAAGGCGTGCTGGCTCTGGGTGCAACTCGCTGGGAGATGATTCGCGTTGGCGTCCTGCGAAACGCGCGGGCCGGAATCGTCGGAGGAATCATTCTTGGTCTAGGCCGCGCTCTCGGAGAAACCATGGCGGTCACCATGGTGATCGGCAACCGTCCGGAGATTGCGAAGTCTCTGTTCGCGCCGGGATACACCATGGCAAGCGTCCTCGCCAATGAGTTCAGCGAGGCCACCGGCGACGTCTATCTCTCCGCGCTGGTTGAAATTGGCTTGGCATTGTTCCTGGTCACGATTATCGTGAACGCGCTTGCGCAATTGCTGGTGTGGACCGTGACTCGCGGCCTGCCTGCGAGGGGCCATGCCTGAACTCGCTCGCAACTCGTCAGTGCAGGGAGTGCCGTCCATCAGCTGGCGTCGGCGCATCACCGACCACTTTATGACCGGTGTCGCGGTTCTGACGGTTTTGCTCGTCCTGGCTCCGCTGGTTGCTATCTTCGGCTACCTTGTCTATCGCGGCCTGGGCTCCATCAATTGGGCTTTTCTGACGCAAACGCCTAAGCCCGTGGGAGAGCCGGGCGGCGGAATGGCCAATGCGATTGCCGGATCGGTGCTGATCCTCGGCATTGCCAGCATCATCGGCGTGCCTTTCGGAATCGGCGCCGGTATTTATCTGGCTGAGTTTGGACGCAATCGCTTTGGCAGCATTATCCGCTTCACTGCGGACGTGCTGAATGGCGTGCCCTCCATTGTGATCGGCATCGTGGCTTGGGCCATTCTGGTTCGCGGGCGGGGATTCTCGGCGCTCGCCGGTGGAGTGGCGCTCGCGATCATGATGGTGCCGACGATCTGCCGGACCACCGAAGAGATGCTCCTGCTGGTGCCGCAAGCATTGCGAGAGGCAGCCTATGGGCTCGGCGTTCCGCGCTGGCGGACGACCCTCTCGATTACCCTCCGCACCGCGACATCTGGTGTGATTACCGGCGTGATGCTGGCTTTTGCCCGAGTAGCGGGCGAAACCGCGCCGCTATTATTCACCGCGCTGGGTAACACGTTTTGGAGCCTGCGCTACGATCAGCCGACCGCCGCGCTGCCACTCCAGATTTACGCATACGCCAATTCTCCTTATGAGGACTGGCATCGCCAGGCGTGGGCGGGATCGTTTGTGTTGATCCTTCTTATCGTGGGCGCAGTGGCTGCTGTGCGCTACGCAGTGCGGCGTGGCAGTTTCGGAACGGCTTAACTTATGGGCGTTGGAATCCAGGTCGAGAAACTGAATGCCTGGTATGGCAAAGGCCAGGCATTGTTCGACATTAACTTGAAGGTGGCAGCGAACCGCGCCACGGCGCTGATTGGGCCGTCGGGATGCGGCAAGTCCACGTTCATCCGCTGTCTGAATCGTATGCACGAAACGATCCCGGAAGCGCGGGTCGAAGGCCGCGTGCAGATTGGGGAAATCGACGCTTACAACGGAACATCGCCGACCCAACTCCGTCGCCGCGTGGGCATGGTATTTCAAAAGGCGAATCCATTCCCCACAATGTCGATTTACGACAACGTCGCCTCCGGCCTCAAGCTGAATGGCTTTCACGACCGGCGCAAGCTCGACGACATTGTGCAGCACTCGCTCGAAGTCTCGGCGCTATGGGACGAAGTCAAGGATCAAATTCACAAAAAATCCGGAGCCAGCCTCTCCGGAGGCCAGCAGCAGAGGTTGTGCATTGCGCGCGCGTTGGCGGTTGAGCCCGAGGTTCTTCTGATGGACGAACCGTGTTCGGCGCTCGATCCGATTTCCACGGGAAAGATCGAGGAGTTGATCTTCCAGCTCAAGGAGCGGTATACCATCGTTATCGTGACTCACAACATGCAGCAGGCGGCGCGGGTTGCCGAGTTCACGGGCTTCTTTTTGCTGGGCAAGATGATCGAGTTCGACAAAACCGAAAAGATTTTCACCAAGCCGTCCGACAAGAGAACGGAAGATTACATAACCGGCCGTTTCGGATAGGAAGAGTTCGGGATTGAAGCAGGTTCGAACAGGAAAGGGTTTTGAGAATGCGCACGCGCTTTCAACAAGGACTTGACGATCTGCGGGAGCGATTGCTTCGCATGGGCGGACTGGCGGAGCAGGCGGTAGATCGTGCCCGCCAAGCCTATGTTGAGCGCGACCTCACGCGTTGCCAGATGGTGCTGGAAGGCGAGAGCCTGATCAACACTGCAGAGCGTGAAATCGATGAAGCCGCGTTCGACCTGCTCGCAATGCAGCAGCCCATGGCCGTAGATCTGCGCTTTATTCTTGCGGTGACCAAGATTAATTCGGACCTGGAACGCGTCGGCGATCAGGCGGTGAACATCGCCGAGCGCGTCATGGACATGGTCGAGCTTCCCGCGGCGGATCTACCGGTCGACATTGCCCGCATGGGCACGGCGGTCAGCGCCATGGTTCGTCGCGCGCTCGAGTCATTCATCGAGGGCAAAGTGGAATTGGCGCAGGCCGTGCTCGAAATGGATAGTGTAATTGACCGCATGCGCGATGACGCGTTCATCCAGTTGGTTAAGGCAATGAACGATCGCCCGCAATTTGTGCGGCAAGCGCTGGACGCCCTCCTGGTCGCCCGCAACCTGGAGCGAGTCGCCGATCACGCCACCAACATTGCCGAGGACGTTATCTTCTGGGTGCAGGGCGCCGACGTCCGCCACAATGTTCATCCCGAAGATTCAGAGAGCCCGGAGCCGCGCCGGTCGACGACAAGGCTTTCCGGTTTGTAAACCAGAATGTGAGGACAGCCGCCCTCGGCTGTTCGGGCGATCGCAATTCGACATGTGTGAGTCACGAGCTAGGTGGGGCTTTCCGTTCGGCACTCGCGGTTTTGACCGTTTACGCCCCAGGCATTACGCTCATCACCTCTTCTTTTTCTGATTCAATCGCTTCCCGGAGGCGCCGTGACTTGTTCGTTCTGCCGTCTTTTTATTTTGTTGTTGCTGTGCGCTGTAGCCCAATCCCAAACTCCTCCCGCCGATCGTCCACCAATCATGCTGCCTACCAGCAAAATACTTACCGTCCCATCCCCCGGTCGCCTTGGCAGCACTAATAGTTTTCCCGCGACGATGGTTGTGAGTCCTGATGGACACTACGCCGCATTACTCGATGACGGTTATGGCACGCAAGAAACCATGGCGCAGCAGTCGATCTCGGTCCTCGATCTGAAGACCAAGCAAATCATCGACTATCCTGACGCGCGCTTCAGTGAACCATCGCACCAGAGTTACTTCCTCGGGTTGACATTCAGTTCGGATGGCAAGCACCTGTACGCCTCGGTCGGCTCGCTGACCGATCCTACCGGCGCGACGACCGGCAACCTGGGCAACGGCATCGCAGTCTATCGTTTTTCCGAAGGTAAAGTGGCGCCTGAAAAATTTATTCCGATAGCGCTTCAGCCCCTTTCAAGCGGCAAAAAGCTTGCGGTCGGGCTGACCGCACCACCTCAAATGGCAATCTCGTATCCCGCGGGGCTCGCGTTGATCTCCGATGGAGGGCGCGACAAGCTTCTCGTTGCGAATAATCTCGCTGACAACGTGATCCTGCTTGACCCGGCGACCGCAAAGATACTCAAGACCTTCGATCTAAGCACCAGCGATCTGGTGCCCTCTTCGTTTCCCTATACCTGCGTGACTACACGCGATGGCCGGCGAGCGTGGTGCAGCCTGTGGAACGCGTCTCAAGTGGCTGAACTCGACCTGACCAGCGGCACCGTTGCGCGCTGGATCAAGCTGAAGCAGCCGGAAGATCCGCTTGCCCCCGGTTCGCATCCTACCGCCTTGCTGCTGAGTTCCGATGAGAAGACTCTGTACGTGGCGCTTTCGAACATCGATCAAGTAGCGGCAGTCACTACCGGCGACGGAAAGCCTTTTCAGTTTGTTTCAGCCGCTGCTGCGGGGCAAAACTTTGGGGGAGCTTACCCTACGGCGCTGGCCCAGTCGCAGGACGGCAGGCATCTTTTTGTGGTTGACTCTTCTCTCGATGCCGTTGCTGTGTTCGAGATTTCGCAATCCGGGCCGGACTCCGGCTTCCAGACTCTCAAAGGACCGACAGGCTTCATCCCGACTGACTGGTATCCGAGCGCCCTTGCGGTTCAGGGCGACGATCTCCTGATCGCCTCCGCGAAAGGCGAAGGCACGCGCCCGAACAACGGCCCGGGCAAGACTGCGTCCGATACGAAGCGTCACGGCCATCCCTACATTGCTACCCTGCTTCGCGGATCGGTCGCTCGTCTCAACATTCCGACCACTCTTGAAAAACTGCCTCAGCTCACGCAAATGGCGGAGAACAATAACCTGCTGCACGGCGATCCTGGAACCATTTCATTCGCCGGTGACAAGAATCCCATCAAGCATGTGATCTACATCATCAAGGAGAACCGCACCTTCGATCAGATTCTCGGCGACCTGAAAGTGGGCGATGGCGATCCCTCACTTACCATGTATGGCGAAGACATCACCCCGAACGAGCACAAGCTGGCCCTGCAGTTCGGCGTGCTCGACAACTTCTACGATAGCGGCGAGGTTTCCGGCGACGGCCATCTATGGTCCACAGCGGCCATTACGTCCGACTACAACGAAAAAACCTGGCAGATTGCCTATCGTGGCAAGGAACGAACGTACGATTTTCAAGGGCAAGTCGCCGATGAATATCCCCTGGAGCACAATCAGCCCGATGTCGACGATCCTTCCACGGGATTCCTTTGGGACAACCTCGCCCGCAATCGTGTCAGCTTTCGCGACTACGGCGAATTCGTGAATGCGCAGTGGTGCAACGAGAAGCGGAAAACGGAAAATCCGAAGCAGGGAACTCCTTCGGGACAACAGGCGAGCTGTCGGAACACCGTTGTTAAGCAGGGAGAAATGCTAGCGCCGAATGTAGGAAATCCGCACGCCGGGCCCAGTCCATGGCCGTGGACGGTGCCTTTGTTCAGCGGAGTGAAGCCGACAAAAGCGGTTCTGCGCGGCCACTTCGATCCCCTCTATCCTGACTTCAACACCGACTATCCCGATCAGCTCCGCGCCGACGAATTTATGAACGAATTTGCCGCTTTCGTTCGCGCCCGCGACACGCATGCGGGCCCGGAGTTGGAAATGCCCGCATTCGTCCTGCTCTATCTGCCAGACGATCACACTGGCGGCACGCGTCCCAATTTCCCCCGGCCGGCAGCCTCGGTTGCCGACAACGATCTGGCCCTCGGCCGTGTGGTCGAAGCCGTTTCCCACAGTTCGTATTGGGATGACACCGCCATCTTTGTTCTCGAAGACGACGCCCAGAACGGCGCAGACCACGTCGACGCGCACCGCTCGACCGCATTCGTGATAAGCAAGTACTCTCCCGGATCGGCCGCGCAGCCGAACGTGGAACATCGCTTCTATACCACGGTAAACGTGATTCACACCATGGAGACCCTGCTCGGCCTTCCACCGATGAATCAGAACGACGCGTACGCGCCGGTGATGGGGCGTCTTTTTTCCGGGCACGGAGAGCAGGCGGCTTATCAGGCCGACTATCGCAACCTGAAGAATGGCTTGATCTACGAAACCAACAAGCGCGAGGCTCCCGGCGCTAAAGTTTCGTCGCGAATGGACTTCTCGCGTCCCGATGCCGCTGGCGCCGACCGTCTGAACGAAGTGCTATGGCGCGATCAGAAGGGCGCGACGCCGATGCCCGCTCCCAAACACACGGTCTTCCCCGCGGGCGGTGACTGACCGCTTATGAACCCCCTCGAAATTTCTATCGGCCAGTTTCAGCGCCTTGCCGCACAGGTCATCGAACTCGCGGCGGAGTACCTTCAGCATCTCGATGCCCAAGCGATTTCTCCCGCGACAAACGGCGCAGAGATGAAGCGAATCTTTGGTGGCCCAATGCCTGAACAGGGGCTAGGGGAAGAAGCTCTAAA
>DASSRO010000049.1:0-10038 GCA_035701745.1 Candidatus Sulfotelmatobacter sp.
ACTCAAGCGGTGGCGCCGCGAAAAGAAGTTGTGGTTGATCGAGCGAAAAAATCCAGCCTGGAAGGATTTAGCCGCCGACTGGTACCCCGAAGAAACGCAAGGTCCCTCGACTTCGCTCGGGATGACATCGTTACTTCGCTCGCAATGACACCATTCCTTCGCTCGCGATGACATCACAGCGTCCGCTCAAGACCTGGCGCCCAGATCCAGTGTTACACTTTCCCTTCACCCATCCTTGGCGCTTGCCCGGAGTCCTTCCCGAATGTCTGAACAATCCATGCCCACCGCGCGCACCCGTGTGGTCCGCGAGCCCCAGCGCGCAGTTTATGATCGCGAGACCGTCTACCGCATCCTCGACGAAGCCTTCCTCTGCCACGTCGGCTTCGTCGTCGATAGCCAGCCCTTCGTCATCCCCACTTCCTACGGCCGCAACGGCGCCAGCCTTTACGTCCACGGCTCCGCCGCCAGCCGCATGCTCCGCCATCTGCAATCCGGCGTCGACGCCCAAGTCTGCGTCACCGTCACGCTGCTCGACGGCCTCGTTCTCGCCCGCTCGGTTTTCAATCACTCTATGAACTACCGCTCGGTCGTGATCCTCGGCAAAGCCACGCTCGTCGACGATCCCGAAGAAAAACTGAAGGCCCTGCGCATTCTCTCCGAACACATCCTCCCCGGCCGCTGGGATGACGCTCGCCAGCCCAACCCGCAAGAACTCAAAGCCACGTCGGTCCTGCGCGTCCCCATCGAGGAATTCTCCGCCAAAGTCCGCACCGGCCCGCCCATCGACGACGAGGAAGACTATTCGTTCCCCACCTGGGCCGGAGTCCTGCCTCTGGAAACAGCCGTCGGCAACCCTATCGATGATGCGCGACTGCTGCCCGGGAAAGAAGTCCCGGGATACGCCCGCAACCACACCCGCAAGCGCTGAGCGAGATTCTTTGTAGGACTCTGGGATTAAGGTTTCCTTCGTGAGCCTTCGTGTCCTCCGTGGTGAATGGTGTTGAGGTTTCCTTCGTGAGCCTTCGTGTCCTCCGTGGTGAATGGTGTTGAGGTTTCCTTCGTGACCCTTCGTGTCCTCCGTGGTGAATGGTGTTGAGGTTTCCTTAGTGAGCCTTCGTGCCCTCCGTGGTGAATGGTGTTGAGGTTTCCTTCGTGAGCCTTCGTGTCCTCCGTGGTGAATGATGTTGAGGTTTCCTTCGTGACCCTTCGTGCCCTCCGTGGTGAATGATGTCGAGGTTTCCTTCGTGACCCTTCGTGCCCTCCGTGGTGAATGGTGTTGAGGTTTCCTTCGTGAGCCTTCGTGTCCTCCGTGGTGAATGGTGTTGAGGTTTCCTTCGTGAGCCTTCGTGTCCTCCGTGGTGGAGGCTCCCGGGTTCGATATCCTTCACGCTATCAGCAGCAACTTCCCGGCGATCTTCCGCGCCTCCATGTCTCGATGCGCCTGCGCCGCCTCCGCCAGCGGATACTTCTTCGCGATTCGCAGTTTCAGCTTGCATTCCCCAATCATCGCGAACAAGGCGCTGGTGCGAGCCAGCAATTCTTCCCGCGTCGCGGTGAAGTGCGCCAGTGTGGTCCGTGCCATATACAGCGACCCTTTCTCCGACAGCTTCGCCGGATCCACCGGCGGCACCGGCCCGCTCGACATGCCATACAGCACCAGCATCCCGCGCAGCCGCATCACATTCAGATTTTTCTCAAACGTCGCCTTGCCCACTCCGTCATACACCACATCGACGCCCTTGCCATCCGTCAGACGCTTTACTTCCGCTTCAAAATCCTGGCGCGTGAAGATGATCACCTCATCCGCGCCCGCCTCTCGCGCCAGCCTGGCCTTCTCCTCGCTCGACGCCGTCCCAATCACGCGCGCGCCAATCATCCGCGCCATCTGCACCAGCAGCAATCCCACTCCGCCGGCGGCCGCATGCACCAGCGCCGTCTCGCCAGATTTCAGTTTGTGCGCATCGTTCACCAGGTAATGCGCGGTCAACCCGTGCATCATCACCGCCGCTGCCTGCTCGTCAGTCACCGCTTCCGGCACCGGCACCAGGCTATCTGCCGATACCGCCACGTACTCCGCATACGATCCCAGCGCCCCGCTCCACGCCACCCGATCGCCAACCTTGACCGCTTTCGCCTGCGGACCCACCGCCGTCACGACTCCTGCGCCTTCCTGCCCCGGAATAAACGGCAACGGAGTCCGCAAACTTCCATCGCGAAAGTGCCCATCAATCGCATTCACGCCGGCAGCGGAAACCTTCACCACCGCCTCGCCGCCCTTTGCCTGCGGCACGGGAACGTCCGCAACCTCCATCACCTCCGGCCCGCCCGTATGCTGCACGCGAATCGCTTTCATGATCGATTAAGAAGTGGGAGCTCTGAGCTCTACGGAATCAGCAGCAACTTCCCCGTCGTCTTTCGCCCTTCCAACTCGCGATGCGCCCGCTGCGCCTCGGCCAGCGGATACGTGTGCTCGACGCGCAACTTGAGTTTTCCCGCCGCGATCATGCCAAACACTGCCCCCGATCGCGCCGCCAGCTCTTCCCGCGTGGCAATGTAGTTCACCAGCGTCGGCCGCGTCACATACAGCGACCCTTTCTGCGACAGCGCAATCAAATCAAACGGAGGCACCGCCCCGCTCGATCCTCCAAACAGAACCATCATCCCCCGCGGCCGCAGAATGTTCAGCCCCTTCTCAAACGTAGTCTTGCCCACCGAATCGTAAACCACGTCCACGCCCTTGCCGCCGGTCATCCGTTTCGTCTCAGCCTCGAAATCGGATTGCGTGTAGAGAATAATTTCGTCCGCCCCGGCCTCCCGCGCCAGCTTCGCCTTCTCCTCCGTCGAAACCGTGGCAATCACGCGCGCGCCAATGTTGTGCGCCATCTGCACCAGCAGCATCCCCACGCCGCCCGCCGCCGCGTGTACCAGCGCCGTCTCCCCGCGCTTCAACGGATACGTGTCGTGCGACAGATAATGCGCCGTCATCCCCTGCAGCATCGTCGCCGCTGCCTGCTGATCGGTAACGCCATCCGGAATCGTCACCAACCGGTCCGCTGGCACCGCGGCATATTCCGCATACGATCCCATCACCCCGGTCCAGGCCACGCGGTCGCCGTTCTTCACCGACTTCACTTCGCTGCCCACCGAGTTCACCACTCCCGCGCCTTCCTGTCCCAGCACGAACGGCGGCACCGCTTTGTATCGCCCCTCGCGAAAATACACGTCGATAAAGTTCACTCCCGAAGCGGCCAGCTTCACCACCGCCTCATTCGCCTTCGGCTGCGGAACCGGCACTTCTACCAGTTCCATCGCCTCCGGACCTCCCGGCTGTTTCACTTGAATCGCTTTCATGATTGGAATTGGATTCCCCGAGGAGCAAACTGAAGCTAAGAATTATTCGGTACTTTAGGAGGCGCTTCGGGATCGTCGATCCCGGCCGCAGCCAGCAGCGCCCGTCCAAACTCTTCTGCGGATACCTTGAATGCCTGGGAGTCATTCGCGCTCGCCGCGCCGGCGGTTCCGTCGACCATAAGTTCCGGCACGAACCGGTAGCCGCGTCCCACCACCGTTTGCAGATACTGCGGTTGCGCCGAATCGTCCCCTAAGGCGATGCGAACCTTGCGGATCGCGGTATTGATTCCCTGCTCGATGTCGACGAACACATCCTTGCCCCACAATTTCTCGGCAATCTCTTCTCGCGTCACCAGCTGGCGATGGCGCTCCACCAGGTACATCAGCAACTGCAAGGGCAAGCCTTCCAGCCGCACCGGGCTCCCGCCGCGGCACAGTTGAAAGCGGCCAAAATCCAATTCGAACTCCGCGAACCGCACTCTTTTCTCGGGCATACTGGAAGTCGCCTTCCAAAATTGAAGTAATTCTTCTCTGCCCCCGCCGCCCTGTCAAGCCTCTTTCCGCTCTTCAGACCAATTGAGATCGCTTCAGACCCTCTCCATGGACCTTTTCGCGTCCTCGGAGCAATATCACAACACTTCCGCAGCCGGCGGAACAAAATTTCAGGAGGTGGATGATGAAATACACGGCTCGAATTCTCATGCTGACTATGGCTCTGCTGCCCATCATGGCGGCCGCCCAGATTCAAAGCACTGGCAGGCTCCAGGCCAAGGTTCCCTTCGACTTCGCTGTTGGATCGAAGATCGTCCCCCCCGGCGAACTCACCGTGAGGCGCACCACGCTGATCAATGGCACTCTTGTCCTCAGCAATCATCAGGCCAAGATGAGTATGATCGCCAACTTCAACCGCGTCGAAGCCAAGACTCCGGCTACGAACACCGCGCTCGTCTTCCACAAGTACGGACAGCGCTATTTCCTGTGGCAAGTGAAAGTCGAAGGCACCCGGAGCATGTACCAACTGCCCCGGAGCTCGGCCGAGACTGAGTTGCAGGCCAAGAACCTGCCCGCGGAAGAGATATTACTCGCCCTGAAGTAGCTCGAGTTGCAGTCGAGATGGGTACGGAACCCGGGGGGGAAGCTCCGTACCCATTCTTTATTTGCAAATCGATTCCGTTTTCAAACAACAACGAACGGCACCCCACCCTTGTCGCGACTCATGAGCCTGCCCCGAGCGCAGCCCAAGGGGTGGGATTTTGATTCTTGTATACGACAAAAAAGCTGCCCGCACACTTTGCCCCTCCGTGTCCTCCGTGTCCTCCGTGTCCCTCCGTGTCCCTCCGTGTCCTCCGTGGTTGATCATGTTCTCGAAATCTCTCTGCTACACTGGCACGTCTTCCCGTAAGGAGGCCTTCATGGCCGAATCCAAGCCCCAGACTTTTGCCACCCACACCCGCTGGGATCCGCTGTTTCACTTCTTCGTCCTCCCGGTTTTCGTCCTCGGACTGATCCTCACCCTCGTTCATTTTTTCGCGCACATTACCGAAGGCGATCTTCGCGACCACATTCACGCTTTTCTCCTGATCCTGTTGGCGGTCGCTTTCCTGATTCTGGCATTCAAAGTCCGCCTCTACGCCCTCAAGGTGCAAGACCGCGTCATTCGCCTGGAAGAACAGTTGCGCCTGATGCGCCTTCTGCCGGAACCGCTACGCGCCCGCATACCCGAGCTGACCGAAGGCCAGCTCTGCGCCCTGCGCTTCGCCTCCGACGCCGAGCTTCCCAAGTTGGCCGAGCGCGCCATGAACGAAAAACTGTCCCGCGCCGATATCAAGAAGTCGATCCAAACCTGGCGCCCCGATTATTGGCGTGTGTGAGAGAAAATCGGATGAACCCCTGCGATCTGAGCGAGTGCGTCTCCGATGAGCAAGCCCATTTAGTTCACTCCGAGTGCTATGCGAATTTGGTAAAACGGAAACGACCGGTCGCACCAATATCTTCGACGAGACTTATGCCCACGCCCTTTCCTCCTCACCTGATCGACAGCGAAGGGGAGAAGTGCTACTCGGCGTGCAAGAAAGTTTTCCCCATCGATTCGAAGCCCTCCATCAGTAAGGCTTTCGCCCAACACGTGCGCGAGGAGCATCGTCCCGTGGTGTTAACAGAAGGACAGCGCAGCGAAAAACCAAGAGTTTTCTCGAACTATCCAATCTCCCTGACAGGTCAATGCTCGTTGAGAGTCAATGAGTCTACAAAAGAGGAATGAAATACTCCTCGATGTCGCAATTAAGGCTGACAGACGCCGAAATCCTTAGTCAGCTTTCTTGCTTTCCATATGAGCATCTTGTCGGGGCCATTCGACTTTGCTTTCTTGCCCTGCAACTTCACTCGATCCCCCGGCTTAATGTTCGTCGTGTCGCCCGACAGCGCGTAAATTTGCTTGTCCTTTTCGTCGGTGACGGTCATCCCGTTTGCTCCCGAGTTGACGCATCCAGTAATGGTTCGTTTTTTTGAATAGTGAATGGCTACAATAACGATAACCGCGACTGCCGCGACCACTCCCACAATTACTCCGGCGATGGTCCCATTGCTGACTATCTTGCCTGAGTTCTGTGAGTTCTGGGCTTCCACAGGCACCCAGAGAGCAAGACTGACCGCGATAATCAGAACTGCTGAGAGTACTTTGGGGCCCATGTTGTTCTCCTCGTCGTAGAAATGTCCCGGCCCATGGTAACCCGCTACGGTCAGCCGGGTGCAGTATCGCTTCCGGCGCGGACCGGCGCAGCGAGGTATCTTAGTTGCTGCGTAAATTGACATTGCAAGAACCAGGGGAGCCCCAGTGTCACGACTTCTTTTGAGCTTTGCATTCTCGCTCAGCCTCGCGGCTGGCGTTGATCTGGCCACGGCCCAAACTCCGGCGGCGGGCGCCGCACACCCCGCGCCGCCAACCCGCGAACCCAGCACGCCAGGCTACGTAAAAGCCAAGGAACTACCGGACGGAACCATCCCTTCCCCGAAAGAAGACGGCAACTTCATCCTTGGCCCCACTCACAATGCGGCGCCGGAAATGTCTGCGAACGAAGGCGTGCCGAAGGGTGACGTTTTTGAATTCACGATGGAATCCAAAGACAGCAAGATTTATCCCGGCATCGCGCGCGAGCCCAACACAGCCGCCGTGCCGGACCCAGCCGACCCGAACAAGCTGATCGTGAACAGCCATCCTGCTGCTTACACGCGCCAGGTCGCGGTCTACGTTCCGAAACAGTACGTCCCCGGCACGGAGGTGGCATTCATCGTCGGGGCGGATGGACCGGATCCCACTTTGTTCGCCGCACTCGACAATCTGATCGCCGCGCATCGCGTGCCGGTGATGATTGCGATCTCCATCGGCAACGGAAGTGGCGACGCCCAGGGCAGCGAGCGCGGACTCGAGTACGACACGATGTCCGGGCTTTATGCGGAGTTCGTGGAGAAAGAAGTGCTACCCCTGGTCGAGAAGAAATACAACGTAAAGCTAACCAAGGATCCCGACGGGCGCGCGACCACGGGTTGCAGCTCCGGTGGCGCCGCCGCGATGGCGATGGCCTGGTATCACACCGATCTCTACCACCGTGTTCTGAGCTACTCGGGCACCTTCGTTTACCAGCAGTGGCCGTACAATCCCGAGACCCCGCACGGAGCCTGGGAGTTCCACGAAACCCTCATTCCCAACAGCCCGAAGAAGCCGCTGCGCATCTGGATGGATGTCGGCGATCGAGATCTTCTTATCCCCCGCGACAACTATCACGACTGGGTCCTCGCCAATGAGCGCATGGCTAAGGCTCTAGCCGACAAGGGTTACGCTTACCAGTTCGTGTTTGCCAAAAACGCCGGACACTGCGACCGCGCCGTGAAGGCTCAGACCCTCCCGCTGGCGTTGGAGTATCTATGGCAAGGGTACTCGCCGAAAAAATAAACCAGCCACGCAATTCGATTTCTCTTAGCGCCCCGATTGCCGTCTCACTGTTGGTGCTGATTGCGATAAAGCCTATTATTGATCCTCGCTGATTGATCGACAGGGTCGAGCGGCAGTTTTGGGACGAAAACCTCGTCTATGTAAACGCTCACTAGCACCGGCGAACAGCCTGCCTGTCTGGGATAGTTACCCGCCGGGTACCAATCGTAAGGTATGAGTGGTGGGATACTCACCGAGCCCAGGCTCCTTCCGTCTTGATAGTAGAACCGAGATGCGTGGCCTTTGCCGTTTGCGCCAGACCCTTCGCTGCCTCCCAGAAGGAGTTGTTTGTTAACATCCGCAGCCAAGGCTTGCATAAGCGGTACCCAGTGAGGTTCGTCAATCTCAATGTAGGCAGTTATGCCGCGCTGGTGGCTCGCAAAGCCTACACCGGCTGAGCTTCCTTTGCTTCCGCTGGAAGATGCTACGATGTTCCCGCAAGCGAAACGCTCAATCAGCGGCTGTGGATTGTAGCCTTTGAAAAACTCGCTCTCTGTGTCGGGACCCATCGGCAACGGCTGATGAATGTGAACGGCATAAGCAGCAACGGCGAGCAACAGTCCGCAGACAGTTCCTAGACCAAAGATCCTGGCACGCATTTTTTATGCCCTCCCCTCGGAGTAAGGGCGCTGGGGTCACCCCAACTTGCTTTAGCATCCCCTGAATTACATCAGGCCGTAAATCGCGGAGGGAGCCACACCGCAACCCGAAATGAGCAGGCAAGCCAAGACTACCTTCGTAATCCGATTCGCCCTCTCACGAGAACGCCGAGGAGCATATCATTACCCCACTCTCGTTGTTGATAAATCCTCACAGCGCCAGCGGTCAAAACTTGAAATCCAGAGTGAGATCACTCAGTCTGACCGACCACCACGTATGGCCTCGTTTTGTCAGAGAACAGAAACTCGTAGACTCGAACCGAATCGTACGCAGTCGGGTGGTCATTCGTAACGAGCTTTGCCTTGTAGTCGCCCAGTGCCAGTAGGTGACCAATGGCCAGTTCGGACCGCAGCTCATACTTCTTTCCATCAATGACGACGTCCAGCACCTGATGCCCGCGAAGGTCTGTGCTCGATGCACTGACGTGAACCTTGATGTTGTAGTCCGCCGAATGAGCGTCTCCCCCGGCCCAGGCCAAGGCGGAAAAGAACAGGACTGCAAATCGAATCATCTTCATTGAGTCCTCGTTTCGATAGGTGAATAGGCTGCCAGCGCGCTGCTAACTCAAAATATTTTTTAGAGATTCGAAGCGCTGGTGGTTGAGCTCTAACGTCGTGCGATTCTACCAGTGAGATCACGTGTCCAAATATTCCGATAGCACTCAAAATGCCCGAAAAGGACGATGCGCGCTATCGCACTCCATAGCACTCATCTCCCATCAGTCAACGGCCAAGAGCCTGTTCCGACAGCCGCAAGGCTCCAGGAAAGATCACCCAATTCCGCGCTGTAAGTTCCTGAGCGGGTCGCGTTGCCTTCAGCTTTCGAAAATACCATTTTGAGATAATATTCCGCAGGCATCTCCGAGTTCTTCCCCGGAATTCAAAGCGGCAGGAGGTTGCAGTGAGCAAGTACGGCCCTTCCGTTTTCTTCCTTGCTGTTCTGGCGATCGCGACTATGTTGGCGTGCGGTTCGCCTCCTTCTCCTCCGCGAATTTTGAAGTCGGTAAGCCTCAGCCCCGCGGTCGCAGATGCCCAGGGCAGCCCAATCCAGTTCACGGCAACCGGCAGGTACGGCTCAACTGACGTGTCCGTAGCATTCCGCCGCTGGGTCGAGGGGGCGACCAGGTTGCATTCCCGACAACCGCGCGCCTGAGAGCGATCATCCAATTTCCGGACGTCTACGCTCCAGGGTACGGAGCCCTAGGTCCAACCTGGCTCTCCAGTAACCATCAGGTCTGATGCCGAAAGTAACCGCCTCTGGTGCCTTTTCGGCGTTGACCCCGGTGAGGCAGCCGAGTACGATTTTGATAGAATTTACACCGGACTTTTGAACGGGCAGACGCACCTATCTCCTAGAGAAACATGCGATTAGTAAAAATCTATGTCCGGACCGCGGTTCTGGCCTCCGTTGCTTTGGCCGGTTCCGCCTGCCAGACCGCTCAGAAACCGGTTTCGCTTCTGCCTCCGGGCAAGGCGCCTGCACTCAAGCCCGCTCCCACTCCGGCTCAGGTTCCAGAAAAGGCTGCCGCGGCTCCTCAAGTACCGGCAACGCAGGAGGATCCTCAGCCTCAAAAGGCTTCAGGCGTAGAGTCGCTCCCAGCGCCAGATCCCGCCGCCACCAAGTCTTCTGACCCCGTCGCCGACCTTATCGCAAGAGTTGAAAAGGAATACCGCGAAGGATTAGCCAACCACGAAGCCGGTCGCACCGAAGAAGCCAAGCAGGATTTCGACAACGCCCTCAACGATCTGCTGAGCAGCAATCTCGACGTTCGTTCCGACGAGCGCCTGCAGAAAGAATTCGATCGCATCGTTCAAGGCGTGAACGATCTCTATCCCGGCGGCACGCCCACCGACGCCGACGCGCAGCAGCAAAAAGCCGAACCCGCGCCCATCGACGAAACTAATGGCCTTACGCCCACGCCTGACGCTCGCGTGAAAGCCAAGGCGCAGGCCGACTTGAAGAACACGCACTCCGACCTGCCGCTCATGATGACCGACCAGGTCGCCGGCTACATCACTTACTTCTCCGGCCGCGGACGC
>DASSRO010000050.1:0-29358 GCA_035701745.1 Candidatus Sulfotelmatobacter sp.
GGCAATTCGTATTCGGCTGAGACGTGCCGTCCGCCGGCCTTCGCGGCCTCTCCGGCGGCATACAGGTTCACTCCTTTCTTGGACGCGGCCTGTTTCAGAGACGCCGTCACGGCCGCGCTATTCAAATCTTTATTTGGGCCATCATCCCAGGTGACGTTGAGTACGCGGCGGCCTTCCATCGCACCCCAAACACTGTCAGCGACCACAGCAACTGCCGAGTCTCCGACTTTGCCAACGTAACTCACGCCGGAAACCTTCTTCGATTCCTTGTCGTCGAAGGCCGAAACTTTTCCAGCAATCGTGGGACAACGGGAAAGCACGGCAAATTTCATTCCTGGCATGCGGTAGTCGAGGCCGAAGATCGCCTCGCCTTTTACTTTGTCTGGGCTATCGAGCCGCGCCAGGCGTTGTCCAACGATCTTGTAGTCTTTGCTTTGCTTCAAGGGAACATCGGTCGGGATCGGCAGAGTCGCCGCTTTTCCTGCGAGTTCGCCGTAACTCAGAATCCGGTTGGTGGCGGCGTGCTTGATGTGGCTGTTCTCGGCAGTGCAGGTCGATCGTGGAACGCTCCAGGTCAGAGCGGCGGCGGAAATCAGCATCTCGCGCGCGGCCGCGCCGGCTTTGCGCATGGGATCCCACGTGGTGCGGATGCTGGCGCTCCCTCCGGTAGTCTGATCGCCGAACAGAGTGCTGGCGCCCGCTTGTTCGATGGCGATCTGCTTCCAGTCGGCTTCCAGTTCCTCGGCGAGAATCATGGGCAACGCCGTGCGCACGCCCTGCCCCATCTCGGAGCGCGCCACCACGATCGTAATTTTGTTGTCCGGGGTAATGCGTAGATAAGCATTAGGCGAAAAGGATTCCGCCTGCGAAGCCGATTTGTGCGGAAGGTAGAAGCCGATGACAAGGCCGGCGCCGGCCGCAACTCCGGCGGTGACGAATTCGCGGCGGGAAAGCGGGCTCATCGCGCGCCTCCGCTGCCGGCGGCGCGATGTACCGCCTTGCGAATCCGTTCATAGGTTCCGCAACGGCATAAGTTGCCGTTCATGGCTTGCGTAATCTGCTCGTCGGTGGGATTGGGCGTCTTCGCGAGCAGCGCCGCGGCCGACATGATCTGTCCGGTCTGGCAGTAGCCGCATTGCGGAACTTCTTCGGCGATCCAGGCCTGCTGCAGCACATGCAGGCCATTGGCCCCGAGGCCTTCAATGGTGACTACGCTTTTGCCCGCGGCCTGCGAAACCGGCGTCGAGCAGGAACGAATCGGGTTGCCGTCGACGTGAACGGTGCAGGCGCCACACAATCCCGCGCCGCACCCGAATTTTGTTCCGGTGAGTTCGAGTGTGTCGCGAAGAACCCAAAGGAGTGGAGTCTCCGGAGAGACGCTGACTTTTTTATCGCTGCCGTTGACGCGGAGGGTGATGTCTGCCATGTAAGTTCAGTTCAGAATTCTGGGACTGCACAACATGGTATCCAACCTGCGAAAAAAGGGGAACTGGGTGCCAGCTGAACTTGCGGCCTTTCAAAACTTACTTCAGTTCGGCCAATTTCTGGGTGGCAAGCTGTCCGGCTTCGGCGCCAGGATTCTCTTTCTTAATCTGCTCGTAGATTCGCTTGGCTTCGAGCGGCTGGTTGGAATTCTGGTAAAGCTCGGCCAACTGCAATTGGGCCGTCACTTTGCCAACCGACGCGGTAGGCTTGTTAATCAACTCCTGATAGAGGGCGGCGGCTTCCTTGGTGCGGTTGGTCTGCCCATAGAGCGAAGCGAGAGCGGACTTGGCCACGGCCGCGACTTCCCGGTTACCGGCGGATGCGACCTGCTTGAAGTTACGCTCGGCGGCGGCATTGTCCGACAAACTTTCCGCGGTCACGCCGAGAAAGTAGCGGGCCATATCGGCGGTGCGGGTGTGGGGATACTTGTCGACGATCGCCTGAAACTGTTTCTGCGCGGATTGAGCGCGTTCTTTCGCCGAAGTGAAGCTCGGAACATCAGGCTGGGCGGGCGTTCCCTCGGGACGAAGTTGCGTGTCCAGCGTGCGAACCGCCTGCGACAGGTCAAAGCTGGCTTTTTCGTCCTGCGCGCTCAGGTAATACCATCCGCCAACCACGGCGGCGAGAACGATGGCGAGGGCGACAACGGATATGACGAGCGTGCTGCGGTGGGCGACGGTCCAATCGGCGGTTTTTTCGGCGGCGTCAAAGGTGACGCGGCTGAAGGCATCCTGTTTCAGTTGATGGCGGGTTTCTGCGCGCACGGACTTCCCTTCTGGTGTTATGCGGTAGGCTGGATAAACTAGCAGTTTAACAGGCGTAAAACGGGGCGTCAAAGCGGAATGGACGCGCGCGAGCGATGATCTTGAATCGTGCAAAGGACGAATGGGATGATCCGGGCCTTCAGAGCTCCGGTTCGCGGCTGGCGGCCGCCGGGATCGTGGCACTCGGCCTTGGCTGGCGTCTATGGCTCGCGCACGCCACATTTTTCAACACCGACGAAGCCTGGCACTTCGCCGTGGCCAATCAGGATACTCTGGTTGCCGCCTACAAGGCGAGCCTCACGCTGGCGCATCCGCCCCTGCTCGAGTTCATTCTTTACTTCTGGAGACACCTGGGCACCTCCGACCTCATGCTGCGATTGCCGGGCGTTCTCGCGGGAACCGTTTTCTGCTGGATGTTTTTTAAATGGCTGGGACTTTTGTTTGGAACAACGACAGCATGGGCCGGGCTGATCTTTGCGACGTTTCTTCCGCCCATGATTGCGCTGTCGGCGGAGTTGCGCCAGTACAGTTGGATGCTCCTGTTTTCGGTGTGCGCGGCCTACTGGCTGGAGCGGGCACTGGCGGAAAACTCAGCCCGCATGGCCGTCCTATCGTCTTTGTGCCTGTGGCTGGCAATGCTCTCGCATTACTCGGCATTTCTGTTTGCCGCGGCCCTGGGAATTTATGCAATTGGTCGAATACTTTCTCAACGTCCATCCCGCGCCGTGGTTGCCTGCTGGGGAACGGGACAAGCCGCAGGAGTCGGACTCGCCTGGTTCCTCTATGCAACCCATATCTCAAAATTAAGTTCGGTTTATCCCGTGGCGCAGCCGCTGCAGCGCTTCGGAGACTTCTATCTTTCGGATTGGTATTTTCACCCCGGGCGCGACCACCTGCTGCATTTTCTGTATCGCGGAACGTTTGGCGTCTTCCGCTTTATCTTCGGCCAAACCGCGATTGGGCAGATTGCAACGGTACTGTTTCTCGCGGGAGTAATTCTGCTTGCGACCCGTTCATCTTTTCGCACAACTGCACGGAAGGCCGCGCCGCTGGAGCGATGGACCGCGGTTCTGTTGATCGCCCCATTCGCCGTGAACTGGATCGCAGTCGTCTTCGGCCTTTATCCTTACGGGCGCACGCGCCAATGCATTTTTCTGGCAATGGTCGCGCTGGCGGGCGTGAGCCTGGCATTGGGAAGAGTCGCAAGAAATCGAGTTGTCATCGCCGCTGCCCTCGCCGTGGCGATGGTTGCGGCCTGCCACGCTTTCGGAACTTTGCAGGGGCGCGACATGCTCCCGCTGGCCGAGCAACGGCATCGGCATATGGACGAGGCGGTGCAGTTCCTTCGAACTCACGTCTCGGCATCGGACGTGATGCTGACGGACAAGGCAACCAGTTTTCAACTGGCTCACTACCTGTGCCGGCAGCAGCCGGTAAATTTCGAACACTCTGCTAGCGGACTCGACTCGTTCCACTGCGATGGACTGCGGATCGTTTCAACCGGTCCAAACGACGGCGCTTTGAATGCCGAAAATCTCCTCCCCCAGGTGCAGCAAGCCAAGCACGGATTCAACATGAATGGGGATGGGAGCATCTGGGTTGTTCAAGGAGGATGGGCGAGCGGATTGAGCGCGACGGTGCGCGAGAAATTCCCGGACTTATCCGGAATAGAGGCCCATTCGTTTGGCCGTTATCTCGAGGTCTTCAAACTTCCGGCTCAGGCCGCGGCCGGGGAAGGGTCGGTAACCTCGACGGAAGACGGGGAGGACAAATTTTCGCCGACCGGCAGGCGAACGACGACCAGCGTGCCGGTGTTGTTGGAGTCGATGTCGAGCGATCCGCCCAACTGGCGAAGCCTTTCGCGCATTCCGCGAATTCCTACTCCAGGCGTGCCTTCCGAGGACATTTCTTCCTGCTTGTCCGACGGAATGCCTTTACCCTTGTCCGCGATCTCAACCAGGACCTCGCGTTCCCGCTGACGCAAGCGGATCTTGGCGATGGGACTACCGGAATGGCGGTGAATGTTGGTGAGGCACTCCTGCACCACGCGGAAAATCGCGGTCTCCGATTCTCTGGGCAGGCGCCGGAAGTCCTCGGGAAGATCGAGGTCGACTCTGATCTTGCTGCGCAGCGCGAAACCATCCACATACCAGCGAAGAGCGGAAGACAGGCCCGCTTCGTCGAGCAGGGGCGGATGCAGCAGGTGAGAAATCGTCCGCACTTCGGAGGTCATTTCATGGACCAGGTTTTCGCTGTCAGCCAGGGCATTCGCGGTTTTGGTCAGGCGCTCGATGTCGCCGCGCACCGTCGATAGATTCATGTTCAAAGCCGCCAGCATCTGGCCCACGCTGTCGTGCAGTTCGCGCGCGATGCGGCGCCGTTCGTCATCCTGCAGTTGCAGCAGTCGCGCCGACAGATTGCGCAGATTCTGATTGGCCGCATCCAGGTCTGCTGTGCGTTTCTGCACGCGGCTCTCGAGTTCTCCCTGCTCCTGCAGCAGCATTTCATTCTGGCGCCGACGGCTTTCCGCCAGGCCGAGGAGCACGAGCGAAGAACAGAAGAAAGTAATCAACAGAACGAACTGAGCGAGCGTGGGAACGGCAAAAGCATGCAGGGAAGTCAGGGGCCCGTAAGACCCGCCCGCCAGGGCCATCCCTATCGCAAGGATCGACGGCCCTTTCCCACAGAACCAGGCAGAAAAAGCGACTGCCGGCAGAAGCAGAACGTAAACTGCTGAGTCCCCGCCTAAATTTCGCAGGGCCGCGCTAACAACGAGGGCAATCAAGACTGCGGCGGCCGCGAGAATGTAGCGCAGCAAAGCGCTTCGGTGCATTCGCGCAGACAACGAAAAGGTGTTAGTCCCCATGGTTTCACCTTATGGCCGGGCAGCAAAACACGCTAGATAGCGAAAGGGCAGACTGCCGAAGAAAACGACCCCAGTTTCCCTTCATCATAACAGGATTGGTAAACCGGGTGAACCGCAAAATCTACTCCGCGTTAGTCCTTTTATTGAATAAAGATAGGGCTGCGATTAATGCCGGCGGCATAAGGACGCGGTAGAAAATTCGAAATGTTGTAGGATACCCAGCGCGACTGATTTGCAATTTCCAAATGTCGCCCGATAGCGCCCCGCAACCCATGGCCGTATCTCGACGTGCAAAACAGCTCGCGCCAATTCGTGAGAACCCGATTCATGGAGAACAAGACAAATGTCATCCAGCAAGTTTCTGTCGACCGCATTCGCGGTGTTGTTGTGCCTGAGTGTGACCGTGTCCGCGGCCGACAAGAAGTCCAAAGACTCAAAAGCTGAAGAGACGAATAAGCCTTCCTACGAACTGCCGCAGCCCGCGACCGAGAATCTTGACTACACCATGTACCAGCGCATTCGGGATGAGGGCTTGGCGCACTCGCATGTGATGGAGTTCGCTTCGGCGCTGGCGGATGGAATTGGGCCGCGGTTGACGGGATCTCCAAACTTGAAGCGCGCCAATGAGTGGACGCGCGATCAGTTCGCCGCCATGGGTTGCAGCAACGCGCACCTCGAAGATTGGGGCGAGTTCGGCATGGGCTGGCGGCAGCTCAACACCTGGGTGCGAATGTCGGCGCCCGATACTGCCGTCTTCATCGCGCAGGCCCTGCCTTGGTCTCCGGCGAGCAAAGGGCCCGTCGGCGGTCGCGCCATTTGGGTGACGGCCAAGGATGAGAAGGATCTGGAAAAGTACAAAGGAAAACTGGCCGGAAAGATCGTTTTCTTCGGCGAAATGCGCGAGGTGAAGCCCGTCGACAAGCCTTTGTTCGAGCGCAGAGACGACGCGAACCTCAAGCAGACCGCCGAATTTCCCGTGCGCCTGGGAGAACCCTCGTCAGAGTTGGAGTTCATTAAGCGGCTGGAATTCCGCGAGAAGGTGGGTCAATTTCTTGCCGCGGAACATGCGGCTGCGGTCGTGATTCCGAGCCGCGATGGCCGCAACAACGGCGGATCGGGTGGAACGATTTTTGACGACGGCGGCAGCGGAATGGGGTGGTTCACCTATCAGCGCGAGCACGCTGAGCAACTGCCGGTCGTAGTGACGGCCATTGAAAACTACGGGCGGGTCTATCGGTTGCTCAAGGCCAACGTGCCGGTCACAATCGAAATGGACGTGGAAACGGAATTCACCGGCGATCACGAACACGGCTTCGACACCATCGCCGAGATTCCCGGCACCGATCCCAAGCTGAAAGATGAAGTCGTGATGGTCGGAGGCCACCTGGATTCGTGGGCATCGGCGACCGGCGCGACGGACAATGGAGCGGGCACCGTCGTAGCGATGGAGGTCATGCGCATCCTGAATGCTTTGCATGTTCAGCCGCGGCGCACTATCCGCGTCGGCCTCTGGACCGGGGAAGAGCAGGGAGAATTCGGTTCCTATGGATACGTGAAGCAGCATTTTGGATACGTGCCGCTTTCGACCGAGCCGGATCAGATAAAACTTCCCGACTTCCTCCGCAAACCTTCCGGCGCAGTGCAGTTGAAGCCAGAGCAGCAGAAAATTTCGGGATACTTCAACGTGGACAACGGCTCGGGAAAAATTCGCGGAATTTACTTGCAGGAAAATTCCGCAGTTGCGCCGATCTTTCAGCAGTGGATTGCGCCTTTGCAGGATCTGGGCGTCACCACGCTGACGATGCGGAACACGGGCGGCACCGATCACGAGGCGTTCGACTCAGTCGGTGTGCCGGGATTTCAATTCATCCAGGACATGCTGGACTATGGCTCACGCACGCACCACTCCAACATGGATACCTACGAGCGTCTCCAGCCCGATGACCTGGCGCAGGCCGCGGTAGTGGAAGCCATCTTCGTTTACAACACCGCCATGCGGGATCAGATGCTGCCGCGAAAGCCGCTGCCACGTCCGGAACTGGAAGAGCAGCGCAAAGCTCCGCTGAAGAACGTAATGCCCGGCGCCGAAGCTGCCGCAGAGGAGATGAAGAAGCCCGAGAACTAGCGATCTGCCACAAAGATTTCGCAAGCCAGGATGCGTGCTCCGAGTTGCTGTATAGTGACCCGCATGTCGGCCGGGATAGTCATACGCCGCGCGAAGGCTAGCGAGAACGACTCGGTGCACGCGCTTGTGCAGGCCATTGCAGATGAGACTTTTGCTTACCTGTTCGCCTCCTCTCAAGTACCGATCGGAAAAGCCGAGTGGCTGTCGGCTTGGTTGGCGCTTTCGGGCGAAGAGATCGTGGGTGTGACGATGACGCGGGAGGAATGGGTCTGCGATTTGTGGGTTCGCGGCGACAGTCGCAGGATTGGAGTCGGTGGGCAGTTGCTGGCACATGCCGAACGTGAAATAACCAGCCGTGGACATGGCACACTTCGGCTTCGAGTGGTCAAGTCGAATACTCGGGCCGTCGAGTTCTATCAGAATCGCGGCTGGAAAGTTCAGCGTGAATTTCCTCATGAGAAATTCGGCCACGCGATGTTCGAAATGAACAAATCCGCCACGTAAAGCCCTTGTGACAATTCTTGCGCTTGCCAACCTTGTTGGAGTAGCCTCGTCTATCGCAATAACCTCCGGTCCTGGAGCTTCCCATGGCTGCGATTCATCTGGTAATCAACAACCGTCCACATGAGGTGGATGTCGCTTCCGACACGCCTCTGCTGTGGGTCCTGCGCGACAAACTCAACCTGACCGGCACGAAATACGGCTGCGGAATGGGCCTGTGCGGAGCGTGCACGGTTCATCTCGACGGCGAAGCGGTGCGCGCCTGCCAGACTCCAATTTCGTCGGTGGGCGCGAAGAAAGTTACGACCATCGAGGGATTGTCCGCCGATAATACTCATCCGGTGCAACTGGCGTGGATCGCCGAGCAAGTACCGCAATGCGGATATTGCCAGACGGGACAGATCATGTCGGCGTCGGCGCTGCTGGCGAAAACTCCCAAGCCGAGCGACGAGCAGATCGACGCGGCGATGGGCGGGAACCTTTGCCGGTGCGGCATGTATCAGCGAATCCGGCGCGCGATTCATCGTGCCAGCGCACAGAAGGGAGCATGACCATGAACATCAGCCGCCGACAATTTGTGGTGACAGGCACTGCCGGGGCCGCAGCCTTGGTGATTGGCGTGCGTCTTTCAGGATCGTTATTGCACGCGCAGGAATCCGAAGCAGGCAAGAAGAAGCCCGCGCCGAATCCGTTTGACGCCTACGTGCACGTGAAGCCCGACGGGCACATTACGCTGATCGTCGCCAAATCGGAAATGGGGCAGGGAATCAAGACCGGACTGGCGATGCTACTGGCCGAGGAAGCGGACGTTGATTTCAACTCGGTGAGCGTGCAGCAGGCCGAAACCCGCCCGGATATTTACGCCCACATGGGAACCGGTGGAAGCGGCAGCACGAGAGAAGGTTTCATGCCGTTGCGACGGGCTGGCGCAACTGTGCGCGTGTTGATGATCACGGCGGCCGCGGCGAAATGGAACGTGCCACCGTCCGAATGCAAAGCGAAAAACGGGACGGTCGTGCACGGAAAATCCGGCCGCAAGGCCAGTTACGGCGAACTGGTTGAGGCTGCGCGCAAGTTGCCTTTGCCCGATCCAGAAAAAGTGGAACTGAAGCACGAAGCCGGCTTCACCTTGATCGGCCACGCCACGCCCCGCGTCGATATACCGTCGAAGGTGAATGGCAGCGCGCAGTTTGGAATCGATGTGCGCGTCCCGGGGATGGTGTATGCGGTGGTGGCGCGCTGTGCAACATTTGGCGGCAAAGCGGCGCACTTCGACGCCGCCAAGGCTAAAGCAGTTCCGGGAGTGCTCGATGTTTTTGAAATACCCGCTTTCGGCGCGGATAAATTCACTGCCGGAGGGGTCGTGGTGGTGGCCGATTCTACGTGGGCGGCGATGAAAGGCCGCGACGCCCTGCAGATCACGTGGGATCGCGGCGCGGCGGTTTCGGAGTCGAGCGAACACATGCGCGAAGCATTGCGTGGCGCGGCAGCGAAGCCGGGCAAGCGCGTGCGCAACGACGGCGACGTGGACGCTGCGCTCTCGAACGGCGGCAAAAAGGTCGAGGCGCTCTACGAGATGCCGCTTTTGGCGCACGCCACTATGGAACCCATGAACATTACCGCTCACGCGCGCGCTGGCGAGGCCGAAGTGTGGGCGCCAACGCAATCGCCGGATTGGGTGCAGGGAACCGTGGCGAACGTGCTCGGACTCAAGCCGGAGAAAGTCGTCGTGCATACCACGCTGATGGGCGGCGGATTCGGGCGGCGCTACATGGCCGATTTTCCGGCGGAAGTTGCGCAGATCGCGAAAGTAGTCGGCAAGCCCGTCCAGTTGGTATGGACGCGCGAAGACGACATGACGCACGACTTCTACCGCCCGGCAACGTGCCATCGCATGCAAGGCGCGGTGGACGCGAATGGCCGCCCGGTGGCCTGGTTTCACACGCTGGCGTCGACCTCCATCAAGGGCTATTGGGACCCGAAGGCCGATCCCGCGGCAGATGAATCCGGCGGCGCGGCGCAGGTGCCGTATGCCATTCCGAATGTGCGGCTCGAATATAACGATGTGTCCAGTGCGGTGCCGCGCGCCTGGTGGCGGTCGGTGGAAAATTCGTTCAACGGTTTTGTGGTGGAAAGTTTTATCGACGAATTGGCTGCGGCGGCCAGCAAAGATCCAGTAGAGTTTCGCAAAAGCTTGTTGGTGAAATCACCAAACTGGAAGCCGAAGTCGGAGGACGATCCCGATCCCGCCCGTCTGTTGGGCGTATTAAGCCTGGCCGCGGAAAAGTCGGGCTGGGATAAACCTTTGCCCAAAGGCCGAGGGCGAGGCATTGCCGCCTTTCATTCTTTCGGTAGTTATTTTGCCGAAGTGGCGGAAGTGACCGTGGAGGGCGGTTCGTTCAAGATCGATCGCATTGTGGCGGCGGTGGATTGCGGACAGATCGTGAATCCGGAATCGGTGCGTTCGCAGACTGAGGGCGCCATCATCTACGGATTGAGCGCGGCGCTGAAAAATGAGATCACGATAAAAGAGGGCGCGGTCGAGCAGACGAATTTCGACGGATACGATCCCATCCGCATCAGCGAAGCTCCGCCGATCGAAGTGCATTTCATAATCAACAAGGAAGATCCAGGCGGGATGGGTGAGCCGGGGCTTCCTCCGATTGCCCCCGCAGTGGCGAATGCGATTTTTGCCGCCTCAGGCCAGCGCTTGCGGAAAATGCCGTTTCAGTTGAAGGCTGTATGAGGTCGTCCCGCTGTTCTCCGTGCTCTGCGGTTAAAAGCTTTTGAACGCAGAGTTCGCTGAGGAGATGGGAGTTCGCGGAGGAGATCGTTCTGGACTCACCTTGAAGAGTAGGGCTGCGCCCGGCCGACAGGCGAGGCGGCCGTCGCCGCATAAATCTAGCCGACATAAATCCAGCCAACAGGAATTCAGCCCCATATATCGTTAGCCACAAAAACAGACGCCGCCGAATGTCGGCGGCGCGGTCTCAGATTTTTTGCGCGACTGTTACCGCGGCGCTTCCTCCAACAATCCTTGCTCCAATTTTTCCTGGCATTCGATGCAATGCCGCGTCCAGGGAACCGCTTCCAGGCGCTTGGCATTGATTTCCTTGCCGCAATGAATGCATTCGCCGAAGCTGCCTTCACGGATGCGGGCCAGCGCCTTGTCGACCATCTGCAAAGTCTGGCGATCGTTGTTGCTCTGGCTGAACAGGAATTCCTTGGTATAGGAACTGGCGGCCCGGTCGGCAATGTCCTGGGCGGTATCCTCGTCAGCGGAGCGTCCGTCGGCCTGGGTCCGATTCACGGTCCGGCGCAACTCCTGCTGCCGCGTTTCTAGACGTTTTTTGAACGCTTCCAGCTTCTTCTTATCCATAGGTCACTTCTAGTTTTCGATCCTCAAAAAAATCGCTTCTGAAAAAATCGCTCTCATCAAACTCCGAGGACGCCCCATCCCGGAGGCGTCCTGGTCTTAAGGCCAAACGAAGATGATAAGCGCCGAAATTAAGATGCGTCAACCGCACTGGAGGCTGCACCCAGATCGGACCCGCACTAACGCCAACCTTTTTTCCGGTGCCCGCTTCTAAGTGGCGCTCAGCCTCCCCCGCTGAGACGCTCACTGCCGTCCTCAAGCCGTACGAGTTTTGACGTTGACCGAAAACGTCGCGCCACGAAGGATCCGCCGCCGCGTGAATTCTACCTTATCGCGGCAGCGGGTCCTTCATGCTGGCCAGGGCGTATCCCATGACGGCCATGGCAGCGGCATTTTCGCGCAATTCCGCAGGAACCACTTTATCGAGCGTGTCGGCGGCGCTGTGATGGTAATCAAAGTATTTGCGCCCGTCCTGCAGGATGCCCAGGGCAGGCACGCCTGCCTCTGACATCGCCGCAATGTCGGCGCCTGGCGGATAGCTGCTGGGCATTAAGGCACTCGCTCCGAAGCCTTGCAAGATTGCCGTAACCGGCCTCAAAAGTTCCGCGGCGCGCGGGGACATCTTGATATTGAAGCCCAGTGGATGCGCAGCTCCCGAATCGCTTTCAATAGCGGCTGCGTAATTAGGAAATTCCGCGGAATGATCTTTCGTATATTGCTGGCTGCCGGCTCCGCCGCTCTCTTCGTCCATCCACGCAATCACCCGCAGCGTGCGTTTCGGATGGAAGTGCAGCTTCTGCAAAACTTCCGCCGCTTCCATGGCGACGACGACGCCGGCGCCATCGTCAATCGCTCCGGTGCCGAGATCCCACGAATCCAGATGTCCCGAAACAATTACGACTTGCTCCGGATGTTCGCTGCCCTTCAAGTCAGCAATAACGTTATGGCTGGTTGCATCGGGCAACCTCTGTGGAGTTAATGTCAGGTGCATGCGGACGCCACCTTGCGCGGCGAGGTCAGCAATCAGGCCGGCATCCTCCGCCGTAACGGCGCCGGCAGGAATTCCAGCCGGCGCGCTGAACCCGGTATGCGGCAGCCGAAAGTCGGCGCTGCCCACCGAGCGGACTAATGCCGCCACCGCTCCGAGATCGGCCGCAGCCTTTGGACCGGCACCGCGATAGCGCACCGCTTCTCCGTAAGCCATGAACGCCATTCCACCCGCGGCTTTCTTCTTGTCGAAAATTTCGTTGAAGAGGACGATCTTCCCCGAAACCTTGTCGCGGCCGAGCGCTTTCAGTTCGTCGAAATTGTTGACCACAACCACATCGGCGGTAAGCCCCTGCGCAGGAGTCGATCCGCTTTCACCCAGGGCCGTCAGCACGATTTTCTGCGTGGTGCCGGGGGCCTGCCCTGCATATTCAACGAGTTCCGCGCTTTCGGCTCCGCGAACCCAGTGTGGGACTTTCACGTCTTCCAGATGGACTTCCAGACCGAGCTGTCGCATTTCGGTAGCGACGTACTCGACCGCGGCCTCAGCCTGCGGCGATCCGCTCAGGCGCGGACCGATGTTCTCGGTGAGATGGGCGAGTTGATGGTAAGCGTAGTCATCGGAGAGCGCGGCCGTCTTGATCGCAGAAAGTTCCTCCAGCAGTGAGGGAGGAAAATTGGCCTGCTCCTGTGGCGATGGCTGGGACTGCGAAGCGAATGGCAAATTTGAAGGGGCTGGCTTCTGAGTCTGGGCGCTGGCTGAGTTGTAGAAAAGTGCAATCAGAAGAACAGCGAGATAATGTCGAGGAAAAGACAATGCGGTGGCGGGATGTCGTCGGGTCATGGCTCGCTGGTCAGTGTATCCGACGGCTGCGCGAAAACGAAACAAACATCACGTGTTAGATTTTTCAACAAAAAAAATGGCCCCATCACTGGGGCCACGTTTCAAGAGGCTACGAATTTGGTGGGTGATGTCAGGAAAGGCGATGCGAGACGCCGTCCCGCCAGCCGGAACGGTTCGGAAAGTGACGCGAGGAAAGTGTGGAAGTCATGGTGCTTGAGTTTGCGGCCTCTTTGTTACCAAGCAAGGGAGCACTTGCCGCGCCAAAGTCACAGGCTAGCGTGATTTCGCTCACTCTAGCCCATAAATCCATAACGACCAAAGAGTTAGTTCAGTAGAAATTGTGAAGCGGCAGCGATCGTTGGAAATTCTGCAAAAGTGGAAGTGCAGAACAATGCACATTCGTTGCACGCCGCTACCTGACCGCATAAACAGCAAGCCCATGGCTGGTTTGCGCCAGCCATGGGCTTAAAAGAGTCGACTGAAGTTGCTTAGCGGTTAGCTGTTACCGGCAACCGTGCGCAGCTTCCCGGGTAGAAAATGATAGGGAGGCCAAGGACCGCTGATCGCTACTTCGCAGTTCTTCAACTGCTTGGCGGCGGCGGTGTAGCGGTTCTGATATTTTTCCACGCTTTTGGAATCGATCAAGTGGGCGATATCGATCAACATTCCCTCGGGAGCAACTTTCTTGCAGCTGACTTCTTCCTCCAGGGGATTGAACAGTTTATGAACCTGGACGGAGAGCGCCCGGGCTTTGGTTTGGCGTTCGCGTTCCCGCGAGGCCTTCACCTTCAGCTTCGACAAGTAGTCGCCGCCGACGGTGTCGGGCAATTCAATGTCGATCATGGCTTCGCGCAAGGATCCGTCGCGCACCACCAACTTGATGTGCATTTCGGACTTTCCGCGCAATTTCGCGACGCTCAAGCCAAAGGCGCGCCGGTTGACCCGGACGGCCTGCCGCAATGCGTCATCGCTGTCGAAAATGGTGCCGAACTTGAAAGGTAGGACGGTGGAATTGCGGAAGCAGTTGCTGACCACCCGCGCGTGCTCAATTGCGGATTTCTGGTCCAGTTCACCTGCTGCGTGGTCATATTCGCTGACAATTACCGCGAATTCGCCACTAGGATAGCTCAGAACCGCAGCGCCGTTCACTCCTTGAACGCCCTCTAGCACAAATGGGCGGCGAGTGCGGGTTCCATTGGGAAGGGTTTGGTGCTCGGTAAGACAGTACGCGTACCACGCCATAGTGAACTCTCCGAACCGGTTAGAGGCGGACCAAGCCACCTCTCGTCGAGTTTTCGCCAAAAAGTTAAAAAGCAGTGGTTGGAACGGGCGGTACCTGGGTTTAAACCTAACAAGAGATGCCTCTAATGTGCATCCCCTGAATTCATAATACTTTGAGCACCGAGGAAAATGCAACTTTTTCTTAACAAGCTGCATCGAGACGCCTTATTCCCGGTCGAACCGCGAGTTCCGCCGCTGGGAGACAGAATCTGCCCCTCAGCAACCACCGTTCAGCCCTTCAAAGGTTAGTCCCCGCATTCGATCCCACAGGCTAACCGCCAAGTTCCACATAGGCGGTTTCTCAATCCGCAGGTGTGGAGCGGGCACTCCTGCCCGCTGAAGTTGAACTTGATTCTGGTCGTGGGCGGACTGGCCGCAACGACACGGGGCGATCCGAGCCGTAGGACGAAAATAGCAGACCATAGGAAGGAACTGCAGACAGAAGCGGTGATTCCGCAGTTCAAATTTCCGGAGTGGGATGCAACAATGGGGTCACTTCCGTCCGTCCCCGTATTTCCGCAGATCTCGAACTGCCGGGGGGGCCGCTTCTCGCGCGGTCGTGTACGGCATAAATCCTCTAGTATCCGATCTCGCCGGAGGGCGCGCATAAGTTGTCCGAGGAAGGTCCGTACTGACCGAACTCGGAAAACACGTTAAACGGGGCGTCCGCCCCAAGTTGCCTGAGTTCCGCAGGAAGCGGTCGCAAAACCCAAACCCCTCTTGTCTCGGTTGCAATTCGATCGAGTATCTGTTCAATCGAGACGTTCCTTAGTTCAACACTAAATAGTCGATCGCTTGGAGATCCCAGGATGCTGCCAGCGCTACCCTGCTCCGGGTGCAGCAGTGCGAGGATGTGGACCCACAGCATCGTCGCAATCGTCTGCAGGTTTCCTTTCACCGTATACCGAGGGTCGATCAAACTAAGAAACTGAGACGTAGATGCGCTTGGCGACGCCGGACCAACTATCACTAACGAGCCAGCTCTGGATGTTACCGCGTAGCCTGCAACCTGGGAAGCTATGGCGCTCGCAATTGCTGAGGCATGGCTGCTTTCCGCTGAGTAACTGACCTTAGTCCGACAGAGGGCGTCGCCCTGAACAATAATGCCCAGCGGGAAGTGTTCGTTTTTGGAAAGCTGCAAGAGGGCTTGGCTGGCTGGTACATCCGTAACGCTGAATGAGGAGACCAGCGGGTCCACGGGCGAGCCCTCTCGCTGCGCAGAGGCCCGTAGGCCAATAACCATTACGCCGAAGAGGAGCAACCGCGCAATTGTGTGGAAGATTATTCTCATTCTACTGACCATTAATTTTGATATTCGTACATTGATAGACGAGCACATTGGGTGAAAGGGGGGCTGGCCCAGGTTTGTTGGGGGCTGGCCGAGCTTTGTTGCAGCGAATCCACCACGCACGCGGCTGCCCCAGCTTTCGTGGGGTTCGAAAGCTGGGCACCACGGACGCCGATCCCATGGTCATTCGTCACAGCCACGACCTGGGCATCTATGCTACACCCACGGCATGCCCAACCGGTTGCACCGCTACTACGGCGCGGGATACTGCCATTTCATCACCACCAGCTGTTATCAGCGGCTGCCTTTGTTGGGCAGTGTGCGAAACCGAGAGCTGTTGGTGCACGTTCTCGAACAAGTCCGACGACGCTACCATTTCGTGCTGCTGGGTTATGTGGTAATGCCGGAATATGTGCACCTGCTCGTCCGGGAGCCGGAACCGGGCGGCGCCGCGAGGGCGTCACAGTTTTTTTGTCAGCACATCCTGCAGCATCACCTTGTCCAGCGTCAGCTCCGCCACCAGCCGCTTCAGTCGCCCGTTCTCTTCCTGAAGCTGTTTGAACTGCCGGACCTGATCGGTCTCCAGACCCTTGTACTGTTTCTTCCAGCGGTACAGAGTCTGTTCCGTGATCCCCACTTGCCGGATCAGTTCCGCAACCGGCACCCCGATCTCGGCCTGCTTCAGCACCGCCACGATCTGCTCGACCGAAAACCGCTTGCGCTTCATTGGCAAAATCCTCCTTCGTCGGATTTTGCCGGAAACTAACCCTCAACCTGTATTAACTTTCGGGGAGCCGCTCAACCCCGCGAAGGCTGGGGCAGCCGATCCGTGGTAGATTCATACCCGCAAAGCCGGGCCAGCCCCGGAAATCTCCGTTTTCCCTTGACTCGTAGTTATCATGGATGTCCCCGTATTTCTGACATTCTGCATGAACCCAGGATCTCACGACGGTTGCCTGCAGAGGATCTGGGCCAGCCAGCCCCCACTTTCTTTTTCTTCGTCTCTCACGCAACCACCATAAGGAGTGGGGCCGCGCCGCGTAACCAACCCCCGCCCGCGAGGGTTGACCATGGAAGCGATTTCCATTACGGGTGATCGGTTGCTGGAGGCCGGACGTACAAGGGTTGAAGATTTTTTTGTCTAAGCGATTGCCAAAACCAGTTTTGGTTGATGTCCTGCTCCATCTGCCTCTTTGTGGGATTCTCGCTCGGAAAGACAATCACAGTAAGAAACGTCGGACTCTCATTTGCCACTCGAACGAGTATTTCCCGGCCCGTTAAGTTCTCCAGCGTAGCGGGCGGGAGGGAATACTCCTGAAGAGATGGGTCGCCAAAACCGGAAATGGCACTCCCTCCCAACATCCCCTGCAAACGGCCGCTCTCCAGGGTTGGAAACGTCAACTCGAACTCTGACACGTTGGGCGGCATGATGAAGCGCTCAAACTTCAAATTAAGAAAATTGAACCTCGCCCCCCTCAGCTTCGTGTCGTAGACATGGATGGCCCTGCCATCGGACTCCCATCTATATGCAGGCGACTGCCGAATTATCCCCTGTACCAGATCTTTGACTACGTACGTGCCCTCGGGGATCTCAATCCTTGGTAGGGGCTGAGCCAATTCGGCAATCAGAGGAAGGTGGGACCTCCACGCGACCTCAGCGAGGGCTTCTGCGAGATTCGATGAAATCGACTGAACCGTGATGACATCTTTGAGCGGGTCAACTTGGCAATTGCCAATGGAACGGATAGCAAGGATCGTGGCTGCGAGTAGTAACTTTCGCAATTGCATTTAGGGAACTCCTGTTGGAGGACCTGCGCACGTAAAGTTTATCGTGTCGCTTTTCACGGAATATCCATTTACCTCCCAGGTCTGCGAGACGACAAGTTGGCAACTGCCAGTAGGATTGCCGCTCGTATCAGCGGGTAAGCATTTTGCCGAACAATCTCGTATGTGGTCCGGCGCTGGGAAGTAGCCGTTGGTCCCCGTCTTGGCACCTACGGTCGGGACCCAGCTTGAGTTGCATGTATTGATTGAGGCGTTTAGGGTCTCAGTCGCAGACATTTGCTGCGCCTGAACGGGCGCGGGGGGGGAAGATGTGTCAAGAACCTGATATTGTATGTCCCTCTCCTGTGTGAAGTACGGGTATCCCGCAAGTGCGCAATTGTAGGTTGTGGTATCGTCACTGATCACAGCCAGACTCCCCGGCTGTTGTACCCTCCCGACGGTGGTCGCCGTGCCCTGTTGATTGTTGACGCTATACGTAACCTGCACTGTGTAAGTACCGACTGCGGCCGCCTGAATTGTGGCGGTTTGAGAGCCAGCACTAGAGATCGTTATATTGCCTTGACCGCTAACGGCGCTCCATGAGTATGTGCCTCCTGACGGATTTCCCGCAGCCGTCAGTGTTGTAGTGTTGCCACCTCCCGTGGCACCCGAGTTCAACATAGCGAGATATGTTGATCCCGATATCGTAACCGTTGGCTTCACCGTGACCGGGGCTTGAAACTGCGCGGGTTCGAGACTGCAACCGGCGCCGTTCCACATATATATATAACCGCTGGCGTAGGCGTAAGTGGATCCCGCCGCCACTCCATGTACCTGCCTGGAGGCTACGGTTGCCACGGCGGTATTGCCGCTCCACCAGTTGCTGAAGTCTCCCGAGATGTCGACCAGTTCGCCATTGCACGAGTCCGTACCATAGATCGCTCCTGGATCGCTGGCCCCTATCAGCAGGTCGAAGAAATTCGGACTCCACCCCGGACTCTCGGTTGAACAGCACTTCGCGATTTCAGGCGAGGCCAGGAATCCGTAGGTGCTGTTGACGACCAGAGCACTCGCGATTAATCCGTGTCCTCCCTGAGTCAGATCGCGCAAGTCGTAAGTCACGGCAGACACATCGACAGGCAGCGTGCTGCCGTTGCGATCCGGAATGCGCTGGCGGATCAGCTGCGCTAGGTTCACCCACATTTGATCGCCGGGTGCGATTGTTCGCTGCAGCTCAAACTTCTGCTTGCCGCTGTCATAATGAAGTGTCAAAAGAGCCTCGGCGGGCTTGGTGCCAATATTAGTGATCGCCGCGATTGTGTTGTGGTTGGCATCGGCAGGCCACTCCCCGCCCGCCGAGTGGCCGCTCGTATCGCCTACGAACTTTGCCTCGATGCCAGCGCGCCCCGTTGAATCGCGGCTAGAAGCAATCGCGATCAGGTCATCCGGCGCCGCAGTACCGGTTAGCGAAACAAGAGCCCAGTGTGCGTCTCCGGGTATGCCCGATTGTTGCTGGGCTTCGATCGGCAACTGTTCGGTCGCAAACGGAGCCAGATTCATTACCGGAAACGTCACCCGACCTTGGCCGGAGGGTCCGCGCCAGTCTAGAACGAGGCTGAACGAAGTTCTTCTGCTGGTGGTGTTGCGTACGAGAATGGTTGGATGCAATACGGTTCCGGACGGCAGCCCGAGCACCGGATCGGGGTTGCGCAAGGCGAGCATGGGCGCCCGGAGGGTGATTTGGGCGGCGTCATTTCCAGGAGAACCACGTGGCGAGACGTTCGTATCGTGATTAAACATTTCGAGCGACTCGGAAAACTTGCCGGATTCATCGTACGTGAAATGGATGGCGTTCACTATGGCAGGCGGGAGCTGTATGCTGATGCCGCCATAAGCTCCGCTGAGAGCGGCCTTTTGCAGAAGGCCGCTCATCGCCAACCGTTCCGTCTGTTGAGGGCCGAGCGCTATTGGCTCGGCCCACTTCGCGCCGTCTGCATCGAACAGTAACAGGCTACCGCTGACGTTCCGGTCCGAGCTGTTGCTGATCACCAAAAAATCGTTCAAACCAGCGTCCCCCCGCCGCCAGACGCCCTCCAGACTGCCACCGCTCCTCGGAGTTTTTTCGGCTACCTGTCGCGATGGGTTGGCGCGAACGGGGAAAGCGATAGGCCGACCGTGAAGCGACACGATCGCCGTTGCGTCAAGATTCATGGCACTCACCGACGTGTAGCGCAACGCCACTGAGCCGTAAGAGCCTGGCTGACCGAAGACTGCAGGTGAGCGTTCCATCAAATCTTGGTTCACCAAGACCGAAACGGATCCGTTGGCAGGAATGATCACTCGAGTCAGCGAAACCTCCTGTCCAGAAGCACTCCGCAGAAGCGGGGTCACTGTCAGAGGCTCTGACGCAAGATTGTTCTTGAGTCGCAATTCGGTTTCCCATCCAGTTTCCGAGGTCCAATAGGGAACAAACAGTTCCTGAGCTCGAGGAGCAGGGTTCGCAGCAAAGGTGAGAGCGGCAGGAACGAGAAGTAACAAGGCCCCCAAGCGGTTCAACATGAGAATCCTCCGCGTTTGGCGCGAGGGAACTCTATTCGAGGAGAAACCGTAAAAAAAAAGATTCTCTTCCTTAGTTACGAAATCCGAACGACAGTCACGCCTCATTTTCCAGAGGCGGAGCGGTTGTTTCGGTCCTGCAAGGCGAGTAAAACCACGCGCAGCATTTCATCCCAGGGCGCGGGCTTTCCAGTCCAGATTTCGAACTGCCGGGCGGCCTGGTGCACGAACATCTCAATGCCGGGGATGACTTGCGCGCCTCGCTCCTTGGCCATTTTCAGGAAGCGCGTTTCGGCCGGATCGTAAATCATGTCAAAGACATAGCGTGCATTGATCTCCTGCTCCTGCAGCGGCGATTCGCGAGTATTGCCCATGCCCACCGGAGTGGCATTGATGATGACGTCGAAGGATAACTTCTTCAGGTCGGCACGCTTTACGATTCGCGCCCGCGCCTGATGAGCAAGCTTCTTCGCAGGCGCGGCGCTTCGATTCGTGATGTAAACTTCGGACCCTCGTTCCTTCAGGCCGAAGACGGCGGCGCGGGCGGCGCCTCCGGCGCCGATCACCAGAATGCGAGCGCCTTCCAGGGTGTTGAGTCGGCGTTCCAAAGGTCGAACGATCCCGGCTGTGTCCGTATTGAACCCGTAGAGTTTCCCGTCTTGCGCCCGCACAACTGTGTTACATGCGCCGATCTTCGTCGTGTGGGCGTCGGTGTTGTCGAGATGCGAGAGAATCGCTTCCTTGTACGGCATGGTGACGCTGATGCCATGGATCGGAATCTCGCGCACGCAGGTCAACAGATCCTTCAAGGTCTTGGCGTGAAGCGCTAAGTAAACTGCATTTACGTTCTCGCGGCGGAAAGCCGCATTCATGATGGCGGGTGATAAAGAGTGCGCGATAGGATCGCCAACCACGCCATAGACGCGCGTGGCTACGTCAACCTGCGCAATGCGATAGACATTGCGCAATTCTTGCGCGGTCACCTGGCCGGGCGCGGTTTCCTCCCCGGCTATGGCGGAGGCGAAGGTGAACACGCTCCCGGCACGAACCCCGAGAACGCGGCTGATAATTCCTTGCTCCCCCATGCACATGCCCACAAGGGAGTGCCGATCTCCCTGCTCCGCGAGGAATTTAATCATGGTGACATTGTCAGTCAGGGTGGTCGCGGTGCTCACGACTTTGTAGAAGTCGGCAGGATAGGCGCGCATCTTTTCCAGAGTTTCATTGAGCTTCCTGGTCGCCCGAAAGTCGTGAAACGAAAGTATTAAGGCGGCGCGGCTGCGAAGCTTTTGCAGTTGCTGCGGCTTGCACTGGTTGGCGGTTTGCAATTCCAGGTCGACCAACTGGCAACCTGCAGCCGCGGCTTTGCCCAAGATGTCCAATTGAGAGGCGATTGAGCCGCGGAACTTTCCTCCACTGGCGACGCGACGGCAGGTCGCTATTACAAATGTCCCGGGATGAGAATCCAGAAAGCGCTTAATTCGCGGAATTGCCAGCCCTGGCTTGGAAAGGTAGTCCAACCTTAACTCCAGAAATGAGTTATCCCGAACAAGGGACTCGGCCTTTTCGGCCATTTGGTTGGGATCGGCGCCGATTACTGCCACGCACACGCGTGGCAATCGCAGGGGCAGGAATCGAGGCGAATAAGGGGGAGCTGAATTCATCTTTCGAGTTGAGACACCCGGTTTTCTGGGTACCAGAATGACGGCGAATTATTACAGGGCGCTAATTAGTTATGCAACAACGGATTAGTGGTCAGCGCGAAAAAACTTCTGCTCCAGGGTTCCCAACACCCTCGTAACCTTGACCCTCCCTCCCCTGCTTGTTACCTTCCGGCTGAAGCCTTTTCTTTTCCGGCATTTAACTAGGGGGGACCGCACGGCGATCCCGCCCGGAGGTAACATGAAGAAAACAGGACTGTTTGTGTTGTTGCTTACGGCGGCGGCATGGGCGCAAGGCGGCCCGGACGTGAATACTTTTGAAGGGCCGCAGGGAACATCGCCCACGAAAATGAGCTTTCCCAACATGCGGTTCCAGACGCCAACGTATGCGGACTTGTATTGCGCCGGATTCATCAGCAAACAGATCCTGCCCGACGCCAATTACGTAGCGGGAGGGTTGCAGACCCCGGGCACCACAAAGTTCACGCGGGGCGACGTGATCTATCTCAAAGGCACCGGCTATAGCGCCGGGGCGGAATATGAGATTGTGCGCGCGCTGCGCGACATTAACCAATACGAGACCTACATGGGGCAAGGCAGATTATTGAAAACGACGGGCCAGCCCTATGCCGAAATCGGGCGGGTCAAGATCATCGACGTACGGAACAAGGTGGCGATTGGACAGATCGAATACTCCTGTGACGCGGCCGATCCCGGAGATACGGCAATTCCGTTTGCGGAAAAGCCGGCGGTGAATCTCGCGACCCCAGCGCGCTTCGACCGCTTCCTGCCTTCCACCGGCCGCCTGTCAGGACGCATCGTGATGGGGAAAGATTTTGACACCGAACTGGGCACCGGAAGCAAGGTTTACATCAACCTGGGAGCGAATCAGGGCGTGAAAATCGGTGACTACTTCCGCGCCGTACGCCGCTATGAAGCCGACCTGAAGGATCCCGTGGACTCGCTTTCGTTCAAGGCTGCCCTTGCCGAGGATACGCAGAAAAAAGTGCCTTCCTTCGATCCGGTTATGTTCGAGAAGAGCAACGGTCCTGTGATCCACGTGCGGGACTTGCCCCGCAGAGCTGTGGGCGAGATCGTAATCATCAGCGTCACCAACACAACCGCGACCGGCATGATCGTTTTCTCTCTGGAAGATGTGCATGCGGGAGATAGCGTGGAATTGGATCAACTGCAGTAACGCTAGCCTGAATTTCTTAAGGTGAAGAACCGGGGACGGGAAACCGTTCCCGGTTTTATTTTGCAGCAAAGTTCGAGTGGCCTTCCACTCTTCAATGCGTGATAGCTTACACATGCCCGCTAACTTGGCAATTGACGGTAAATTGATCGAGGAGGCACGCCGCCTGGGGCAGCACAAGACCAAGAAACAAGCGGTTCCAATCGCGCTCGAAGAATACATTCAGCATCGCAGGCAGGATCAGATCCTGGAAGACTTTGGCAGCGTCGATTTCGATCCGGATTACGATTACAAGGCCGAGCGTCGCCGAAAGCGAACATGAGGGTCCCGGTCGATACGCCCACATTGCCTTGGGTGGCAAAGTCACGGATGTCTCCGCTGCCCTTAATGTTTTTCGGCTGTATCCACTTCCCAAGCCCAATTAGTTCGAACTGCGCTTGTCCCCAAAAATCTCGGCGGTGAACGCTTCAATCGTCGCGCCATTCTTCCAGGCATCGAGGGGCAGGCCGGCCTTGCGGCAGGTTTGCTCGAGGAAGGTGATTCGATCCCAGTGGTGCTCGGTGGGCACTTGTGGCAGGAGCAGTCCACGCTTTCCGGCCATGCCGATGAGCAGGCCATGGCGGCCAATCTCGACGGACTCCGCCGCAATTGGGAGCGGTGGCGAGAGGATGCTCAGTTCGATTTCCAGCTGCGAAGCTTCCGGCAGCGTCACGGGATGAAAGCGGGTGTCTTCAAAGGCCGCGGCTCGCGCCGTGTCGGCCACCGCCCGATAGACCGGGCTCACCGGCAGTACATAACCGACGCAGCCGCGCAACTGGCCGCCGAGATGGAGAGTTGTAAATGCCCCACGCGGTTCGGCGAGATGATCCGTGGGAGGGTCGAGCGGAATGTCGCGTCCTTCCAGCGCCGAAAGAATCGATTCGTGGGCCAGCCGCAGCAGCACGGCACGTTCGTCGGGTGCAAATTCCCCTGCAGCGTAATCGCGAGCTTCCACGGCAGTCGGATTAGGTTGAGGTAGCGACATCGCGGTCCGCCTGCGGAGGCGGCACGGGCTTTCGGCGCCGGCTCAGAATGAAGGCGCGGCGGCGGCGCTTGACCACGCGCCGGTCAATCTTGGACCAGAAGGCGACAAAGTAGTCGATCGCCGACACCAGCGATACGCACACCATAAACCAGATGGCGGTCGATGCGATCCAGTGAATCGGGAAGATGTAATGGCCATAGACCGCAACTTCTTTCCAGCGATGGTCGAGGATAACCGCAACGACCGAGACAATCTGCACCACCATTTTAAACTTGCCGAGTTCGCTGGCTTCGATGGTGAACCCTTCGGAAGCGGCGATGGAGCGCAGGCCGCTCACTAGAAACTCGCGTCCGATCACGATCACGGCGATCCACGCGGGAACCAGGCTGGGATTCAATTGCACCAATGTGACGAAGGCCGCCGCGATGAGAAGTTTGTCGGCCAGCGGATCGAGCAGGATGCCCATGGTGGTTACCTGCCCGCGCTTGCGGGCAAGATAGCCGTCGATTCCATCTGTCATCGAGGCCGCGATGAAAATCGCCGAGGCAAGCAATTCCTTCTCGCCGTTCACGCTGCTGAAGCGGCCGCTGGAAAGAATCCACATCAGCAGAGGGATGCTGAAGATGCGGATCAACGTGATGGAGTTCGGAAGATTCACAACTTTGAGGGGTCGCCGGGGCCAGCCGGAATCCAATTCCGATTATCCTCCAGCGCAACAGGGAACGCAATGCAAGGGAGCACTAACGTCACAGGGGAAAAAAAAGGCCCACAGAGGACACTGAGGCGCACCGAGAATGCGCTGTGTCCTCTGTCAGGATGGGCTACTTCGCGGTGGGCGCCATTTTGTCGCCCTTGGGCTGCTTGGCGATGATGACGTCCTTGATTTTATCGTAGGTGGCCTGAGGAACGATTTTCTTGCGCACCAGATCGGTCTTTGCGCGGTAGGGACGGCCGTCGATGATTTTCTGGGAATAGGCGTCGCCGATTCCGGGCAGCGCCTTTAACTGATCTTTCGTCGCGCTGTTGATGTCGAGCTTGTCGGTGGCCGACGCGGCCATTTGCGCGGCCTGGGCTTCGGTGGTTGAGCCTTTTGCCGCCGCGAAGCCGCTGACCAGCGAAAGCGCGAAGACCAGCACGGCGATTTGCGCCATTAATTTTCTTTCAATCGATTTCATTGATTCTCCTATGCCCTCAGGGGCTAAAGCCCCGATTTTTATTAGCGCTCTTTACGGCACGGCTGAAGCCGTGCCCTTCCACAACCACGCACGCTGAGGCCGTGCCCTTTTAAACCTGTCACGGCAACGCCGGACTTCCATCACGCCTCGCCGGCTCGGGTTCACGTGTCGGATGCCCGAAGTCCCGTGTGGGTTTGCGCCAGAAGTGAGTTCTTCGACTCCTACGCGTAAATCCCGCGCTGGCGAATGGTGTAGGCCACGCGGTCAATGGCCAGCATATAAGCCGCGATGCGGTTGTTGACGTGGTGCGTCTCCGCGTAGCGAACCACATCTTCGAAGGAAGACTTCATGATGGCGTCGAGCTGTTCGTTCACCACGGACTCTTTCCAGAAATATCCCTGGCGGTCCTGCACCCACTCGAAATAAGAAGTGGTCACGCCGCCGGCGTTGGCCAGAATGTCGGGGATCACGAAAACGCCTTTGTCGGTGAGAATATCGTCGGCGGCCGAAGTTGTCGGCCCGTTCGCGCCCTCCGCCAGAATGCGGCACTTCACGCGGTCGGCATTGCGGCTCGTGATGACGTTCTCGGTGGCTGCGGGAATAAGAATTTCGCAGTCCGCTACGAGCAGGTCGGCGGTCTCAGCTTTTTCCGCGCCCGGGAATCCGTGGACGGTTCCATTTTTCTGGCGGAAATCAACCAGAGCTTTCAGGTCGATGCCGTTCGTGTTGAGCAGGCCTCCGCCAACTTCGGCGATGCCGATTACCTTGTAGCCTGCCTGATGCATCAGCAATGCGGCGTTCGAGCCCACGTTGCCGAAGCCTTGCACGATGACGCGAGTGCGCTCGCGATCGAGACCGAGCTTCGCGCAAGCCTCATCGCACACGATCATCACGCCGCGCCCGGTGGCTTCGCGGCGCCCGCGAGAACCGCCGATGTTAATCGGCTTTCCGGTGACGACGGCGGTCACCGTCTGCCGCATGTGCATGGAATAGGTGTCCATCATCCATGCCATGATTTGCTCGTTGGTGTTGACGTCGGGAGCGGGAACATCTTTTTCCGGGCCGATGAATTCAATCAGTTCCGAAGTGTAGCGCCGGGTCATGCGCTCGACTTCGCCCATCGACATTTTGTGCGGATCGCAGATCACTCCGCCCTTGGCCCCGCCAAACGGAATGTTGACGACGGCGCACTTCCAGGTCATCCAGCTGGCTAGTGCGCGAACTTCGTCGAGCGTGACGTCGGGCGCATAACGGATGCCGCCCTTGGCCGGGCCGCGCGCAATGGAGTGCTGCACGCGGAATCCGGTGAAAACCTCGAGGCGTCCGTCGTCCATCTGCACGGGAATGTAGACCGTCAGTTCGCGGTTGGGATAGCGCAGCACGCGCCACAGGCCCTCGTCGAGGTTGAGTTTTTGCGCAGCCAGGTCAAAACGCGCCCGCTGCGATTCCCATGGATTGCTTTCCTTGTCCACGTGCGGGGGCGTAGCTATCGTCGTCATAAAGGTCGTCTCCGGAATGATTGCAGGTCGGGATTGCGGCAAAGTGCCGGCCGCCGCCGGGCCCATTCCCGGTCAGGGCAAACGTTCCGAGTATATGAGGCGAGGCGGCAGGGAAGCAAGGAGACGAGAACGCGCGGTGCGCTTGGTACGGATATCAGCCAACTTCTTTACGACTGGGGGGCTGGTCACGACGGGGCGGGGTTGGCCGCGACAAAGACCTGAAATCGGTAGGGCGGCATGCCGGGAAACTCATACTCCACCACGTGGACGCCTTCCTCGCTGAGTACCATTGGCGCAAACTGGATCACTACGATCGCATTGCGGAACTCTGTGGGGATCACCGAGGGTTCCTCGGTAGGAGTAACGTTGATGCTTGGCGTTTCGACCATTAAGTTACCTGACGGACTAGTCAGGCGGACGCGCATGGTCCCAGGTCGCCAGGATGGGGCATCAAATTGGGCAAAGAAACACAACTTAGGGAGAGTAGTTGGTAATGCGTGGACAACGATTGACCTGCCGTAAAAACCAATCAGCGTAACTTTGCCGCCTTGCTCGGGTCTGACGTCGTCACAGGCGGCGAAGGTTAAAATCTGCGGCGCCACGGGATTAAACGAGGACGACTTCATTGGCGGAGGAGGCCTTTTTTGACGCAGTTGGCAAGTCGGTGGCTGTGGCGCGAAACTCGGGCGAGTCCGCATTTATGTTTACTGTCACCACGGTGTTGGTCAAGCGAGGCTGCAAAACGACTCCATAGGAGAACACATTTCCACTCGCGGTCGTCCAAGTACTTGCCGTTGAAGATTCATCTGCCTCGACTATCGTAGTGTCCCAACCGAAATTCGCCACGAAATACCTGCCTAAAACGTTCAAGTATGCCGGGCTCCCCCAGTTTGACGTTAGACGATGGAGTTCGTTCTCCTTGATAACCGTCCGGTCGAAATCGCTTCCTTTAAAACCCGCAATCGCCGCTCGCATCTCACGTGTTCCGTCAATCGTGGTGAGCTCGGGACCGTTCTCAACTGAAAGACGCACGTGCAGCGTAAGTTCACCAAACCGGTTGTACACTTTTAGCTCGCTCGCCATTTTTCACAAACCTTTGAACAACGGAAACGAATTGACCGCCGAAAGCAGAAATTCCTTTGGGAAATCGGCCAAACTATCAGCCCGTCTTACTTCGGACCGCCCTAGCTCACGCTGCCATTCAACATACCTCTGCTGAAGCAACTGGAAGTCTGCAACCGGAATACGGTAGCCGAACTTCTCGCGAGTCCAAACCCAGCGCCCGTCATCCATCGCAGTCGTTTGGATCTCGGTTGCTCCCCAGCGTTTAAAAAGTTGTTCTTCCTGTATCGAAATATAGTGCGCAAACCCTTTCCGTTGAAAGTTACCCCTGATGTAGAACCTAACGCGATATGCCACCCTAGAACGCCCCGGTTGGCTAAACAATTTCTTATTGTTGCATAGCCAGCGTTCTAAATGTTGGTCGAGTATCGGCTCGCCTGTGTCGGTTTGAAAAAAGACTAGACAGATAACCTTAGCGCCATCACTTGTTCTCTCCAGAAGCTGAAGGGAGAAGCCTGTCCTGGTATCGTCAATTCCCAGCCTCGGGCTACACAAATATGTGTTTCGGATATCCGCCTCAGCGATGGGCAGCAATGCATCCGCGAGAACCATGATTACGCGACCAAACTATGATGCCGCACGCAATTATCTCACCCATATCAAGCGATACACGCGGTTCCAACTTCGGCCGTAGAAAATCTTCAGGGGGCAACGTTCAAACAACATTGAAACCTCAGCCCCTGCGCCAGCATCTTTACATGCTTTCGGGGACAAAAGCTTGGGCAAAGAGAGATGACAGCGCAACCGGCACCTGGCGCGCCCGCCGCGAGCGGCAATCCCTGGCTGGTCGCGATTGCCGTCACCCTGGCGACGTTTATGGAGGTGCTGGACACTTCCATCGCCGCCGTCGCGCTGCCTTACATCGCCGGCAGTTTGTCGGCGACCAATGACGAAGCCACCTGGGTGCTCACCAGCTACCTCGTGGCCAACGCGATTATTCTTCCCGCCAGTTCCTGGCTTTCGCTGCGCTTCGGGCGCAAAAGATTTCTCATCACCTGCATTGTCATCTTCACCGTTTCGTCGTTCGCGTGCGGCGCGGCCACGAGCCTGGCCTGGATTCTGATTGCGCGCGCGGTGCAGGGCGCTGGTGGAGGCGCGCTGCAGCCGCTCTCGCAATCGATCCTGCTGGAAACTTTTCCTCCGCAAAGGCGCGGGCTGGCCATGGCGGCCTTCGGCCTTGGAGTGGTGGTCGCGCCGGTCCTGGGGCCTACACTGGGGGGATGGCTCACCGACACTTACTCCTGGCGATGGGCTTTCTACATCAATATTCCCGTCGGCATCTTCGCCGTGTTCATGATCTCGCGCTACGTGGTCGACCCGCCGTATGTGAAAAACGCGCATCCCGGCAAGTTTGATGCGATCGGGCTGGGGCTGCTCGCGATCTGGCTGGGCGCTCTGCAGATCATTCTCGACAAGGGGCAGGAAGATGACTGGTTTGGCGCGACCTGGATTCGCTGGGCGATGGCCATCCTGCTCACCAGCTTCGTGTCGTTCCTGATTCGAGAGTTTCGCCACAAGCAGCCGCTGGTCAATCTTCGTGTCTTCCGGCATCGCAACTTTGCCATCGGATGCGCGCTGATTGGCCTGTTTGGAGCCTCCATCTACGGGCTGGTGACGTTGCTGCCCCTGTTCTACCAGGAGTTGATGGGCTACACCGCGCTGGAGGCCGGATGGGCCGTGAGCCCGCGCGGCATTGGAGCGATTATCGCCATGCCAATGATCGGCTACCTGACGGCGAAGATCGACAACCGCTATTTGATCGCATTCGGATTTACTTTGTTCGGGGTCGCCAGCTTGTGGTTCGGCCAACTAAATCTTTCTATTGGGCAGTGGACGTTTTTGTGG
>DASSRO010000051.1:0-19175 GCA_035701745.1 Candidatus Sulfotelmatobacter sp.
CCGATTTCTATCTCGCGGCCTGCGAACGACTCGAAGCCGTTGGGATCGCTCAATACGAGATTTCCAATTTTGCCCGCGCCCGTTCCGAGTCCCGCCACAACCTCAAGTACTGGACTCGCCAACCTTATCTCGGCTTCGGTATCGACGCCCATTCCATGCTGCTTTCCGCATCGCCAAATGCCGAGGCACTTCGCTTTTCCACTTCTGACGTACTGGAAAAATATGTCTCCGGATCACCCTTGCACAAGACCGTAGTCTCGCAAGCTGCCGCCCTTGAAGAAACTTTTTTTCTCGGTCTCCGCTTGAACCGCGGCATCGATCTGCGGGAAATTTCTGCAGCCTTCGGGGAGGCAGCCCTGCAAAATCTGCGCCCCGCAATCGCCGGACTCATCGCCGACGAACTCCTTCGGCAAACCGGGAATTTCATTCGCCTCACGCCCCGCGGCAGGTTGCTCTCCAACGAAGTGTTTCAGGCCTTCCTCGGAAACGACCCCGTTTCGGCCCACCTGACCACAGGCGTATAATTTCAGCGAATCTCAGCACTGGCTTCGGAAGAGCTTTGCAGGCAAATTTCCAAACCATCCGGTCGGTTGGGTGGCCCTATGAAACGCAGCGAATCGCCAGTGTTCATGCGCTTCCTCCCACCCTTCACCCTTTCCTTCCGGCGGTAACTTCTTCCTCTCCCAGCGCTATGTTCTAATCACAATTCGGGGAGGCGTGTTCGCCCCTTGATGCGGGGCCGCCCTGGTCGCGGCGCCCGAGTGTCTTGGAGGGACCTTGGATTTCCAACTGAACGACGAGCAGTTGCAGTTGAAGAAAAGTGTTCGCGAGTTTGCCGAGCGCGAGATCAAGCCCAACGTCATGAAGTGGGACGAAGCCGGCGAGTTCCCGCTTTCCACCATCAAGGAACTGGGCAAGCTGGGCTTGCTTGGAATCGTTTTTCCACCCGAATACGGCGGCGCCGGCATGGGCTACGTCGAATATGTCACCGCTATCGAGGAACTCTCCCGCGTCGACGGCTCGGTCGGCATCATCGTCGCGGCCCACACGTCCCTGTGTTCCAACCATATTTTTCTCGCCGGCAACGAGGCGCAGAAAAAGAAATACGTCAGCAAACTGGCCACAGGAGAATTCATCGGTGCTTGGGGCCTGACCGAGCCTTCGTCCGGATCCGACGCCGGCAGCGCCCGCATGACCGCCGTCCGCAAGGGCAACAGTTGGGTGCTCAACGGCAACAAGACTTTCTGCACCAACGGCCACTATGCCGACGTCGTAGTCGTGCTCGCCGTGACCGATCGCGCCGCTCACACCCACGGAATTTCGGCGTTCGTCGTAGAGAAAGACACCAAGGGATTTCGTCCCGGCAAAAAAGAAAATAAACTCGGCCTGCGCGCCAGCGATACCGCCGAACTGATCTTCGAAGACTGCGTCATTCCCGCGGAGAACCTGCTCGGCGGCGAGGGCCAAGGATTCCCCGACGCCATGCGCGTGCTAGACGGCGGCCGCATCTCGATCGCCGCCTTGTCGCTGGGCATGGCAGAAGGCGCCTACGAGGCCGCCCTGAAATATTCCAAACAGCGCCGCCAGTTCGGCAAAGCCATCAGCGATTTCCAGGCCATCCAGTGGAAGCTCGCGGACATGGCCACCGAGATCGACGCCGCGCTGCTGCTCACCATGCGCGCCGCCTCCATGAAAGACGCAGGCATGAAGACCACGCAGGAATCTTCCATGGCCAAGCTCTACGCCAGTGAAGTCGCCGTGAAATGCGCCAACGAAGGCGTGCAGATCCATGGCGGCTACGGCTTCATCAAAGACTATCCCGCCGAAAAGTTTTACCGCGACGTAAAACTCTGCACCATCGGCGAAGGCACCAGCGAAATCCAGCGCTTGGTAATCGCCAGGCAGCTGCTGAAAGACTAGTGGCGCACCTAAAGGGAAGGATTCGCGGCATGCCAAATTCCGACAACCCTAAAGTTCAATCAGATGGATCGAAACCCAAAGCCGCGAATCTAGAACCGACGCCGATCCTTGATCACGAAAAATCTGCAATCCGCGATCTCACTTCGTCTTTCGGGAGTCAGCAGAAGGCAGATCGGTTGTTTCTTCAGCAGGCACATCGTCGTTTAAAAGAGATCCTCACGCCGGTCTACAGCCTCGATGAGCTGCAGCCGACCTCGTGCACTCTTCGCCAAGGTAAAGGTTCTTGCAGCCAGCGGATGGCGTGTCTCGAATCCGCGTCTCGTGCCTGCGGGATTCCAACTAGAGCGAGGATCCTTTTGGTCAGTGGGCGATTCTGGTACCCGCGATTCCGCCTGTTTCGAATGTTCGTTCCGAAGAGCATCGTGCTCGTTTGGCCTCAATTTTTCCTGGAGAACGCATGGCTTGATTTTGACGAGCTCTACTTGCCCGCAAAGAAGTTGGCCGAGAAAGCAGTCAATGCGTTTACCAACGACGGCGAGTCCATCTTCGATGCCGTGGATCACATGCCTGTCGATTTTATGGCGAAGACCTGCGGCCCAAATTGTGCTCCTTCACGGTTCGATTTATCCAAATTTATTCTCGCTGATAAGGGCTTTCTCGATACTCGCGACGAAGTGTTTCGTCGCTACGGTTCATTCCACACCACGCTCACCGGGCGAATGTTCGGGCTGATATATGGCGGCCGGGCCAGTTCTCAATCCCTTCATTTTCCGGACGGTGAAAAAATCAACCAGGCAATAAGTGCCCAATAGTTGAGCGCTAGGGCAACGAATAAACTCGTTAGCAGGAAGTGCCCGACCACGAATTGCCTGCCTTTAGGCCAGTCGTCTCCGGAGAAATAGAAGGCGTCTACGCAAATGCGTGCCGTCCAATAACTCGCAATGAAAAACATCAGGCCCAGGGCGGAGCGCTCACCGCGGAGCATTTCCGTATGCAGTGCGAGCGTTAGGATGCCAAACGCAATGATGGTCAGAACGGTGAATCCACTCTGTACCCATAACAGCTTTCGATTGAAAGGCATGAGCTGCAATAAATCTTGCTTCCATCGCAAGCGCGATGGTACTTGAAAGCTCGCAAACAGAATTACGAAGTGGCCGAGCCCCGCCAGCCAGAGCGTGTGATCAAACAACCGTTCTGCCTGCATCACAGGGCGCCTATCGCGCGCATGAATGGAAGTATTACATTCCGCACGAACGGAGGATGAAACAGCCAGAAAGCCGGAACAGCGGTCACAGTCAGCAGGAAGAGCCAAGCGGTTGGACCCTGCTGAAGACCGCTTCGCCTGCCGAAGGCTGACCGCTCCAGCGTCACGCCGAGGCCTTGGATCACAAAGTATCCCGTGGGTAGTCCATAACCGCCGCGAGCAGGAAGCGAAATAACCAGATCATGAATGGCCCCAGAGGCTAGAAACACTAGGAACCCCGCTGCCGCTACACCCAAGGACCTGTGCAGCGGCCGAAAGACCAGGTCGTGAGCCAACTGCCGGAATCCGAGATTCCAGCGCTTCCCCCAAAACTCGCTCAACGTCTTCGACAGAATAGGCTTCTTCATGATCGGCTCCGCATCGATGCCCACCGCCTGCCAAAACAAAGCGATCAGATGAAACCCACCGAAATGCAGCAGAAAGACTATTCCAAACAATCCGATCCATCCTCGGATGAGGTCGTGCTGGGGCGGGATATGGCGGGCAAATATCCACAACAGCACGACTCCCAGGGCAGTCTTCAGAAACGCCCAGAGCCATTCGCGAGCCGCGGGTTTTATCGGATGCCTGGTGGGATTTAAAAAAGATTCCGCGTCCATTCCAGGCCAAGCCAGAAGATACGCGATTGACCGTCCGGGATTGGCTGCGACGCGGGTGCGCCCTCGCCAAAAGGTAATCCACTTCAGTCCCGCAAAGATCGCAAACGACAAGGTCCACATAAAAAGCCACGCGGGCATGCGCTTGCGGAAGAGAATTGAAATGACCGGAAGAATCAAGAGCGCAAGCCAACCATGCCAGGACGTCGTCGAGACACGAGCCGCGATCTGCAAGTCAGTTTTCAAGCGTGCACTCTGATTGATCCCAGAACTCGCCTTCACTCTACAAGGGACGCAATCGCCGGGCAACAGACCTGGATTATTCAGCCCATCTGGAAATTGCGTCCGCGATGACGGTTTCAGTTGAATTGGCACACATTCGGTGTCACCTCCAACTCCAGCCAGATTTTCAAATCGCCGCTCGTTGTGCTAGCGTTTTGCCGTCCGGACGAGCGCCATGCTCCTCATTCGCGGTTCCTATCACTTTTGGCCGAAGCGCGTTGCCTTTCGCAATGACTACTGTCTTCGCTGCCAATCGCCGCGTCGATCCATTGCCATCCGGACCTTCGATGTAGGGCACATCTTCTGGATCCCCATCTTGCCCGTGGGCTTTTGGAGACGCTGGCAATGCGAAGTGTGTGGTCAGGCTCCTCATGCTTATCCGAAAGTTCGCCGCATCTTCAAATGGGTAGGTCTCGTCTTTTCCATCGCCCTCTCGCTGCTGGTGTGGACTGCCCCGGGCAGTGCGGAGATTGGAATGCTCGGTTGGATCTTTCGAGTCGCCGCCCCGGCCGGAGGCATTCTGCTTCTCTTTGATCTGCTGCGCTCTCCGAAAGAGCCATCTCTTCGTCAGAAATTGGCGATGATTCCTCCCGCCACCGATACCATCTGCCCATTTTGTGCAACACCTCTGCTCGCGGTCTCCGGCGCGCGCTGCTCATGCCCACAGTGTGGTGCCGTCAGGGTCTAAATGTGGTGTAGATCTTCGCTCCTTGCTGGCGTGACATGCGCTGCGTCTGTTCCCGTGCGCCATTCCTGCTTTACACTGTTCGCTTGGGCACTGCTTCGAATCGCGACATGCAGGCATGGATCGAGCCGCTGCGCTCCGGCGACGTTCGCACGCTCGCGCGCGCCATCTCCGCAGTCGAAAATCGCGCCCCCGGATGGTCCGATCTGCTCAAGGCCCTGTTCCCGCATAGCGGCCGCGCTCGCGTGATTGGCCTGACCGGTTCGCCGGGGGCGGGAAAGAGCACGCTGGTCGATCACCTCGCGCGTTACTATCGCAAACAGAATCACAGCGTCGGCATCGTTGCCGTCGACCCCACCAGTCCCTACACCGGCGGCGCCATTCTCGGCGATCGCATCCGCATGCAGGAGCACTTCGCCGACCCTGGAATCTACATTCGCAGCATGGCCACTCGCGGTTCGCTCGGCGGTCTGGCGCGCACCACGGCCGACGTCACCACCGTGCTCGATGCCTCCGGCCGCGACATCATCCTCGTTGAAACCGTCGGCGTCGGCCAGGATGAAATCGATATCGTCCGCCTCGCCGACATCACCGTCGTGATTCTCGTTCCCGGCATGGGTGATGACGTCCAAACCATCAAGGCCGGCATCATGGAGATCGCCGACATTTTCGTCATCAACAAGAGCGATCGCGAAGGCGCCGAGCGCGTCGAGCGTGAGATTCGCGCCCTGCAGTCGCTGGCCACCCGCAACGATGGGTGGACGCCTCCAATCGTGAAAACCGTTGCCAGCGAAGGAACCGGCGTGCCGGAAATGGCCGAGGCGATCGCCGAATACGAACGTTATTTACAAAAAGAGAATCGTGCTCTGAAGAAGAGCGTCGAAAACTGGCAGGAGCGCCTGGTCGAGATGCTGCGCGACGCGCTGCTCGAGAAAGCCCGCGCGCAACTCGGCGACGGAAACGTCGCGCGCTTAGCCAAAGACATTGCCGAACACAAGCGCGATCCGTACACGCTGATCGAGGAGCTAGCACGAAACACGTAGCCCCGGACGCATTCGTCCGGGGAAGGTTTACTAGGTTTCGCAAAATGCATCAACGGCCGCATAGGCCAGCAAGAAGTTTTTGAAGGAGTTTTCGCCGGCGGACGAATGCGTCCGCCGCAACGTGAGCAACCATGGATTCCACATTCCAAATCGATCATCTCGGAATCGCGGTAAAGTCGCTCGCGGCTGCCAAGGCGATCTACGAGAAATTAGGCCTCAGCGTCTCGCCCGAAGAAACAGTCGACCAGGAACAAGTGCGCCTCGTCATGGTGCCCGTCGGCGACAGCCGTCTGGAGTTGCTTGAAGCAACCTCGGAAAATTCGACCATCGCCAAATTTATCGCCAAGCGCGGAGAAGGCTTGCACCACGTCTGCCTGAAAGTGCCAGACTTGCAGTCCGCAGTCGCCCGCCTCAAGAACGACGGCGTGCGCCTGGTATCAGAAGAGATAAAAACTGGCGCCGGCGGCCACAAATATGTCTTCGTGCACCCGTCAAGCACGGGTGGAGTGCTGCTGGAATTGGTGCAAGGCTAAGAAAACTCGGCCGCGGATTTTCACGGATTCACACCGATCAACCTGAATTGCAAAATGTTTTTTCTAGTCACCGACACTTCGGGCAAGAATGGCTTCGTCGCACTCGCGCGTGCGGACGAACCAGCCAGCCACGGAGAAGTGACCATCATCGAAACCGTGCCTCTCGCAGGCGGCACCTTCTCCGCGCAATTAGTCCCGCAGATCGCGGCTCTGCTGGCCAAGCACAATCTCACTAAAGCCGCTCTCCAGGCCTTCATCGTCGTCTCCGGCCCAGGATCGTTTACTGGCCTGCGCGTCGGCCTGGCAGCGATTAAGGCGCTCGCGGAAGTTTTAAAAAAGCCCATCGTGCCCGTATCGCTGCTCGAAGTGATAGCGCTCGCAAGTGGTCAGCAGGGAAGAGTTGCGGCTGCACTCGACGCCGGCCGCGGCGACGTTTATTTCGCGTCTTACGAAATCGCCCCCGCCTCGACTCGCGTTCTGCAAGAGCAACTGCTCTCCAAATCGGAATTCCTGACCGCGGCCCGCGAATCAACCATCGCCACTCCCGACGCAACCTTGGCCGCCGCAGCGCGCGAAGCCAATCTCTCCGTAATCGTGGTCGAGCCCGCCGATGCCCAAGCAATCGCCCGCTTGGGATGGAAGAAGTTGCAGTCCGGCGAAACCGTCTCCTCCGAGCAGTTGGAAGCAAACTACATGCGCCGTTCCGACGCCGAGATATTTGTGAAGAAAAGTTCTTAGCTACACTTCAAAGAAACGCCGAAACGACCGTGAAAATCCGCCCCGCAGTTCCCGCCGACATTCCCGAAATCCTGAACCTGGAACGGCAGTGCGCCACCGCCGGTCACTGGACGGAAGCCCAATATCGCCGAGCCTTTCAGCCCGGCAGCCCGCCGAGGCTCGCCCTGGTTGTCGAAGCCGAGTCACCATCCTCCACTCAACCCCCCGTGGAATCCGCAACCATCCAGGGATTCCTCATCGCCCAGCACCTCGCCCCCGAATGGGAGTTGGAAAATCTCGTCGTGGCCCCCAGCGCTCGCCGCCACGGCATCGGCAAGCGCCTTCTGCAAGCCCTGCTCGTCGCGGCCCGCAAAACCAACAGCAGTTCGGTGTTTCTAGAAGCCCGCGAATCGAACGCTCCCGCTCGCGCCCTTTACGAACAAGCCGGGTTCGAGCAGTCCGGACGTCGCGCCTTCTACTACACCAACCCCTCTGAAGACGCCATTTTGTATCGTCAAACCCTGCGCTAACCCCAGTTCTCATCCTGACATTTACCCCCAGGATTGCACCACTTTTTTGGCATTGAACCCAATTTTGCCCTGTGCTAGCCTGAATTCATATCCCGGTTGGAGGTCTGCTGGATGCTGACTTCGAGAGACCAACTCCTGACCAATCACGAGGAGTTCCGCAGATTGGCTCATGAGCACACGCAGTACGCAAAACGCCTTGATTCACTCACCCAAAAACGCTATCTCAGCGAAGACGAAAAGCTGGAAGAAGTCCGGCTCAAAAAGCTGAAACTCCGTCTCAAGGATCAGATGGAATCCATCGAGCGCGAGTATCGGCAGCACTACGGCGTCAACGTAGCCTAATTTCGGCCAACCTCCACGCGGCTTCGCGTCAGGGGAGAAACGTATCTTCACAACGGCGCTTGGCAGCGCCTTTTTTTATTTATACTTACAGCGATATGGCATGCGGCGCAGCCGCCTGACCCCGCCCGCGGCTATAATTGAACTTTCTCCATGGTTCGTGACGGATATTTCTACGCTGTTGCCCTCTTCGCGGTCGCCGCTCTGCTCGGCCGGCTGACCAGCCCCGCTTGGGCGATCCTCCCATGCCTGCTCGCGTTTTTCTTCCTCTGGTTTTTTCGCGATCCCGAGCGCGCTATCCCGCAAGATCCCGGCGCAGTGGTTTCGCCCGGTGATGGCAAGGTCACCGACGTATCCACTATAACCGTCGGAACCCAGCCTCAGACGCGCCTCAGCATCTTCCTCAGCGTGTTCGATGTCCACGTGAACCGCTCTCCCATCGGTGGCGTGATTCGCGACGTGCGCTACCAGCCCGGCCAGTTCCTGAACGCCATGAACACCGTCTCCGCCGACAAGAACGAGCAGAACATCGTCACCGTTGAAGGCGAGGGCCACAAAGTCGTTTTCAAGCAGATCGCCGGTCTGCTCGCGCGCCGCATCGTGTTCTACCCGAAAGTCGGAGACCGCATCGAGCGCGGCCAACGAGTCGGCCTCATCAAATTCGGCTCCCGCGTCGATGTCCTCCTCGATCCCTCCGCCCGCGTCAACGTGAAAATCGGCGATCGTGTTAAGGGCGGTGCCACCATTCTCGCCCACGTCCCTGCACCAGTCGCGATGGCTGGCGCTGGAAGCCCTCCTGCTTCCGAGGGAATCCGCCGATGATCGATGCTATCGTCCCCAAACAGCGGCGCCGCCAAAGCAAGGGGATGTACATTCTCCCATCGCTGTTTACCACCGCGAACATGGCGCTCGGTTACTTCGCCATCCTCGAGGTCATGCACGCCTCGCTCGCCGACTACTGGCACCTCGACAATGCCGCAAAAGCCATCGGGTTCGCAGTCCTCTTCGACGGACTCGATGGCCGCATTGCCCGCATGACCGGCACCAGCAGCGATTTCGGCAAGGAACTCGATTCCCTCGCCGACGCCATCACCTTCGGCGTGGCTCCTGCCATGCTCGCTTGGACGTGGGGATTTTTTCTTATGCCCCCGGTCCTGCTCTCCGACTGGCACCATAACGTGCACATCAAGCTCACTCAACTCGGCGCCATCGCCAGCTTCCTTTTTCTCATCGCCGGAGCCAGCCGCCTCGCCCGCTTCAACATCACCAGCAACCCTCAGCCGTCCAATCCCGGCCGTCCCGGAAAAAAATATTTTGTGGGCATGCCCATCCCCGCCGGCGCCGGCGTGATCGCTGCCGTAGTTCACTTCAATGCTGGCGATCCCCTCGTGTCCTGGTACACCGCGCTCACCTGGCTCGCTATGGTGACCCTGGTCGGCTACCTCATGGTCAGTACCTGGCGCTTTTACAGCTTTAAGGACATCGACTTCCGCTCGCGCCATCCTTTTCGTCTAATTCTTTTTCTCGCCGCTCTCTTCGCCTCCGTCTGGTTTTTTTCCCGCATCATGCTTTTCGTGATCGCTCTTGTCTATATGGTTTCAGGTGTCTTCTGGCGCATGCAGTGGATTTTCCGCCGCAGGAGCGGCTCGCCATCATGACCGACTCCGCCAAGTCTCCTTCCGCTTCGCATCCCCTCCCCGCCCGCGGTAATCTTTACCGCGCCGCCATCGTGGGTGCTGCATCACTCAAGGGCAAAGAAGTTGCCGAGATGCTCAATGAGCGCAATTTTCCCGCCGCCGACATTCGCCTGCTCGACGACGACGAATCCATGGGCCAGCTTGAGGCCATGGGCGACGAGATCAGCTTCATTCAGCGAGTGCGCGCCGAGCAGTTCGACAACATGGACTTTACTTTCTTCGCATCCGATGAAGAGACCACGCGCAAGAACTGGAAAGACGCGCGCGACGCCGGTAGCGCCATCATCGATCTTTCCGCTGCGTTAGAAAACGAACACGGAGCCAGCGTACGCTCGCTGTGGGTCGAGCGCGAGCGCGGCCACGTCGCCGCTCCCGAGTTGCAACCTGGCCCGTGCATTACCGCCCATCCCGTTGCCGTCATGTTGGCCTTGCTCCTGCTGCGCGCCCGCAAGGCGGGCGCAATCCGGCACGCCGTTGCCACGGTTTTCGAGCCCGCTTCCGAACGCGGCCAGCGCGCCATGGACGAGTTGCACCAGCAGACCGTCAACTTGCTCTCTTTCCAGCCGCTCCCCAAAGATGTTTTCGATGTCCAGATCGCTTTCAATATGGTGGCCCGCTACGGCCAGAAGACCCACCCGACGATCGATTCCGTCGAGGCTCGCATCCTTCGCCACTATCTCAAGATTGCCTCCGCCGATTCTCCCCAGCCCTCGATCCTTTTGTTGCAGGCCCCTATCTTCCATGGCCATGCGCTTGCCCTTTACCTGGAAATGGACCACTCCGTTGATCTCGCCGCTCTCTCGCAGGCACTTGCCGGCGATCACATCGCTATCCCTCGCCCCGAGGACGAATCGCCGAGCAACGTAAATTCCGCCGGCCAAGGCGATATCCAACTTTCCCTGAAACCCGATCCCGCACAGCCGAACAGCGTGTGGTTGTGGGCCGCTGCCGATAATCTCCGCATCTCTGCCCTCACTGCCGTCGAGTGCGCCGAGACTATGACTGCCACCCGCCCCACCGGGAAGATCCAATGAAGTCGCGGGCGGTGCGCCCCCTGGCACTCTTCCTCACATTTGTCCTCGCCGGATGCGGCTACCACACTGCCGGTCATGTTGTGCAGCTTCCCGCCGACGTCAAGACCATCGCCGTGCCGGCCTTCAAGAACGAGACGCTCACCTACCGCATCGAGCAAATGCTCACCGCCGAAGTGGTCCGCGAATTCACCACCCGCACCCATTACCGCATCGTCCACGACGACAACGCGGATGCCACCTTGCGCGGCACTGTGCTGTCCACCGCCGCGACGCCCCTAACCTACAACACCTCCACTGGACAGGCAGCCAGCATCATGGTCGTGGTCAGCATGCGGGTCACGCTCACCGATCGCCGCGGCAAAGTCCTCTTTCAGAATCCCGCCTACCTGTTTCGCGAGCAGTACGAAGTTTCGCAAGACTTGACCAGTTTTTTCGAAGAAGATTCTCCCGCCTTCCGCCGCCTCTCCCGCGACTTCGCCCGCACCCTGGTATCGAATATCCTGGAGGGCTTCTAGTCGTGCCCCAATCCGCTTTTTTCCGGCGTCCCTCCTGCCCCACTTTTCGGATCGCTTTCCCGATGCTACATTCGAAGCCAATGCCCTTCGTCACCGCGGGAGAATCCTGATGCGCGCCTTCGCGCAAGCCGAGCGTTTCGTCAGCGAACTGGAATCGCGCAAGCTCCGCGCGGCTTATGTCTTCGTCGGCGATGAGGCTTTCTTCCGCAAGCGCTTTCGCGACGCCATCCTCGAGCACCTCGTTCCAGCCGATCTTCGCGACTTCAGCTTCTTCGAATTCGATCTCGCCGACACCGATCTCGCCGAAGTTCTCGACCGCGCCCGCACCCCTTCGCTGATGTCGCCTTTCCAGGTCTTCTTCGTGCGCGGCGTCAAGAATCTTTTTGGTCGTGGCTCCAACGAAGAGAAGCTCGCCGCCATCGAGGACTACTGCAAGAATCCCAATCCGGACGCGCTCCTCATTTTCGTAGCGGACCACATCAGCATTCCCGCCGACGTCCGCCGTATGGAGATGCAGGACAAGGAACGCTATCAGCGCATTCGCGACACCATGGGCCAGTACTGCGGCATCGTCGAACTGGCGCGCGTGGAAGAAGGCGAAGCGGTTCGCTGGATCTCCGATTACTGCGCCAGCCGCGGGGTGAAGATCGACGCCGACGGCGCCCGCGAACTCGTCGACGCTCTCGGCGGAGATATGATGATGATCTCCAACGAACTGGAAAAGCTCATCCTCTACGTCAACGAAAAAAAGCGCATCACCCTCGGCGACGTCGAAACCATGGTCCTCGCCGCCAAGCAGCGCTCGCTTTACGAATTGACCGACGCCATCTCCGCCAAAGAACGCGTGCGCGCTCTCGAAATTCTCGATGCCATTCTGCTCTCCGGCGAAGGCGAAGAGGCCGCCATAGGACACATCTACATGCTGGCAAAAACTTTCCGCCAGATGCTGGTGATTCTCGAGCGCAACGTCCGCGACCAGCGCATGCTGTGGGCCGCGCTCTGGCAGGGATTCCGCGTCCCCCCGTTCGCCGCCGACGACATCATCCGCCAGGCTCGCCGCTACAAATCGCGCCGCGAACTCACCCGCGCCATCCGCCTCGTCGCCAAGGCCGACCTCGCCCTGCGCTCCAACCCCGTCAGCAAACGCATGGTCCTCGAACGCCTCATCATGGATTTAACCACCGATCCCAAGCCCGAAACCCCCGGCTGGATGCAAGATCAGTTGCCGGTTTAAGAACGGCAACTGTCAGCATTTCACTTGCGACCTATCCGGTCTGTTCCTGGTTTCTCAAGTCCCTTCGCGATCTCTGGACTTGGCGCCGCGAAACACTAATAATCGACGCAAGAATGATCTCCCAATACTTATTCGAATTTCCCTGGATTGTTTTCGGATTGTACTGGGCCATCGGAGCGCTGAAGACGCGCGCCACAGTGCGCCGTGAACCGTTTCTCGCCCGGTACGGCGTCATGTTCATCGAGGTGGTCGGGTTTACTTTGCTCTTCAGCCACGATGCGGATATCGGGGTTCTCAGCCGACATTTTGCGCCCCGGACAATGACGATGGAAGCCCTTGGACTTGCCTTCACCTGGGCCGGAATCGGGCTTGCTGTGTGGGCGCGATATCACCTTGGCCAGTACTGGAGCGGCCGCATCACCCTCAAAGAGGGGCACGAACTTATTCGCACCGGTCCCTATGCGCGGCTGCGCCATCCGATCTATACAGGCCTCGATCTGGCAGCCATCGGCTCAGCCCTTGTCATTGACCGGTGGAGATGCGTGTTCGGAGTCTGCACCATCATGATCGGTTTTGTGATCAAAGCGAAAAGGGAAGAGACGCTGCTGGCCGCGCAATTCGGGGAAGCCTTCAAGAAGCACACGCAGCGCACCGGCTTTCTGCTCCCCCGGATGCGCGGGGAAGGAACAGACGCGACGCTCACTTGATTTCCAAAGCTAAAAACCGAGGAACGCCCCCTCTACTCCAGCCTTCTTCCTTCTAAAACCGACCTGTTCTCCGGAAGCTTCGCATAGGCGTTTCTCAGCACAGTGGAGCGCGAGTACACAATAAAGTAGTACAGGGCCGCTCCCAGGAACGGAAAAAGCATCACCAGGAACCAGACAACCTGTTTAAGTGGATGAGAATCATCGAAGCGAAACAAAAAGAACTCCATGCCTACAAATGTAATCCCGGCTCCCAAAGCCCCAACCAATAGGAGAACTCTCACAATTGGCGCTATCGTCAACGGAATCCCGTTGCCAGACAAGAGCGCCCAACAGCCGAAAAACAGTCCGACCGACAGCGCCGCTGAAACTCGATAGACGCGACTCGCTGCGGGCGACACAATCCAGTTCTTGCTGATGTATTCGTAACTCACCATGGGAGCCGCACTATTCTATGCCCAGACTCGGTCGCAATCACAGCCCAAAACCTCCATCCTCCCAAAAACGTCGCAACCCTTAGGAGAGAAATATCATCTCGTATCGGATTTGTTTAAGCCGTGGAGTAAACGGAGGCGGCATGAGGCGGTTTCTCTGGGCAACTCCTCTCTTGTTTGTTCTGATCTCATCCGCTGCATGGGCAGACAGCGCCTCTTTCTTCCTCATGCCGAATTATTTTGGAGACAACTTCGGCTTTGAAGATCGCAGCGGCGGAATGATTGTAGATGTCGGTGGTGGCACTGAGATCGGATTCTTCGACGGTTTCCCCGACGGTTACACCCCGGGTTCCACGCTTGGGGGATACACCACCGTATCCTTGGATTTCGGGAACGTCAGAATCAACGGTGTTGATCACGACCTTGACGTTACAACCGGCTCACTGTTTATGAGCAGCTTCACGTTGCCGACGACCGGCGCACCTTATGTTACTGAGCTAGTGGATCTCAGTTTCGGAGTTTATGCCCTCGTCCCTGATACCGGCCAGTTTGTCAATGTGGGCGGAGATCAAAAAGGAACCATAACGTTTGAAATGGGCTATACCGGCCTTTATTACGCCTACGGGGAATTCACCCCCGCTCCCGCTCCTGAACCAGGCACTTTCGGGTTGATTTCGACGGGAGTGATAGGTGTTTTTTCGGTTGTTCGCAGAAGACTCAGGTTTTCTATCCGCTTGGGCCCAACTCGGATCGTGTAAGCGCAGTTACTGGTCCTGAAACCCTCGCCGCAGGCACAGCATGCCGCTGCCACGTCGACCTCATGCAGGAAATCAACGCCCTTCCGCCTCGATATTGAAGCCCCGAAGTGGCGGCATCTGTTGGCCCCGGGCGGAAGTCCTAAGTACGACTCTCCAGATTGATAGAAAATCTCGCGAACATGGCACACCAGGAAGACAAGTGTGGTATGGTGCCGTTTCCACGCAAGCAGGTATTCCTCATGACGGCTGAACGCAATACAGACGGCGTCGTGGTGATCACCAACAGCACGGTGTGGCTTTCGGCGGTGTGCGGCCTGCTGGTTGGGATTCTGACTTACGCCGCGTTCTCTTCGGGCGACAATCGGTTGTTTCGTCCCGCGATCGTAATGGTCGGCTTCGCCGTGGTTTTCCTGAATAACTACACCTTTGTCTTCGACGCGACCCAAAGAACAGTTCGCTGGCAGAGAATGCGATTCGGGTGGAGTCGAACGGGCAGCATGCCGTTCGATGCGGTCAAGGATGTAGTGCTGCAAAGCGAACCCGGCAAATCCGGACGCCCCACCTATCGCTTGGCGTTGCTCACGGCGGAAGGATCGATGCCCCTGTCAAGCGGCTATGGCGACACCTACGAGCGATGCCTGGCGACGCAATCCCAAATCCTGCAACTGCTGAGGCCGGGACAGCCAGCCGCCGCGGCACCGCCGGCAACATCTATTGCCGCGAGCATGGATTCTTCCGTACGAACAATGGTGGCGCAAGGACGCAAGATCGATGCCATCAAGCTGCTGACCTCGATGGGCATGAATCTCACCGAGGCCAAGCAGCGCGTGGATGAAATTGAAAAAATGCAGGTCAGCTGATCGTCGGCGTCACCGCGACGCATGCAAACCTTTCCAAAGGACGCTCCACTCCCGTAAGGACGGACGCATTCGTCCGTCCGCCCGAGCCTTACCTGCCGGTGGTTTGTTCCGTTTTATGCCGCTATGGCGGGCTGGTTGTAGACGCCGATTTGTTCGAGCATGCCGAGCTGGTCCCAGTTGTCCCAGCCTTCGACGATCTTGCCGCCCTCGATGCGGGCGATCGTGATGCCTCGACTGCGCACGGTGCGGTTGCTGGCCGGAATCCCGAGGCCCTCCCCGGTGTGGGTCATAGCGGCCGACCAGCGGAGGACGACCTTGTCCCCGGCGCCAAAAACGTCCTCGACGTTGACCTTGATGTCGGGAAAGGCGCCGCGAATTTCGCGCACGAATTTTTCGAACTCCTCGGGCCCGCGAATTTTCGCCTCCGCGCCGCGCTGACCGGTGGCTACGGCGGCGGGAGAAAGCAATTCATACACCGTCTGGATTCGGCCCTCATTCCATACTTCCTGAAACCAGCGTCGCATCAGTTGAACATTGTCGTCGGCTGACATTGGTGTTTACTCCTGTTGAACGAATTCGGGCACCACACGTTAGCGCGGGCGAGGCGAGCGGGCAAGTAAAATTCTCTAAGCGGCGGGGGTATCCCGGCTGTCCCCGTTTCCGCGAAAGTGCTACCACCTCACCAAATCTTGTCAAGGCGATCAATAAGCGAAATTCTGCGCAAAAATGGAAGCTGCAAGAAGTCAAGAAGCAAGAAGCAAGAAGCCAAGAAGCAAGAAGCCAAGATGCAAGATGCAAGATGCAACAAGCAAGAAGCAACAAGCAAGAAGCAAGATGCAAGATGCAAGAAGCCAAGATGCAAGAAGCAAGAAGCCAAGATGCAAGAAGCAAGAAGCCAAGATGCAAGATGCAAGAAGCCAAGATGCAAGGCGCAAGATGCAAGATGCAAGAAGCAAGAAGCCAAGAAGCTGCTGAAACCCTGGATGAAAATCACACCCTATAATCAGGATGACGTTGGCTCCTTCTCGAGCCTTGGTCTGTTTTCTCGCAAACCAATCTACTCGCTGCACCGAGCCAACGTCGTTATCCAATCAACCGGAGCCGGCGCGAACGCGACGGCGGAGTGGAGGAACCTTGGGTTTCCCGGCAGCTCACCACACCCACGCAGGGACGGACGTATTCGGCAGCCCCCAGAATGGTTCGCGCCTCGCGCCCAGCCCCGAAGGGGGCGCCATACCGCAGCCCCCAGGACGAAAGTCCTGGGTAGCCTCAGCAAAGCAGGAACAAGTCCCGCAGGGACGCCAGAAAGCAGCCCGGAGTGATGGCAGCGCCTTAATTGCGCAGCTGGGTCGAAAACAGAACCGGGGATTTCAGCTTCTGGCCGGCCATGTTGAGGAGTCGATCGAGTGGAGGATAGAAGGACGTCTCCGCAGTCGCGGAACCGGTCAAGCGAATGGCGCGGAGATCTTCGATGTATTGGGCGACACTGTAACTGGGAGGCATGCTCCGTTCCATGATTGCACAGCGCACGGTCCAACCATGGGTGCGGAACTTGATTCGGGGGAAATCCGATACACGGGGACAGGACCGCACATCTTCCGCGACTCACTACGGCCAATCGGTTGCGATGCTTTACCGCCTGCAAGCCCCCGTGATATCCTCAATTTGTCACATAGACAATTGATTAAAGACAGGAGTGCACCAGGCAAGTGTTAGCCAGAGAGCACAAGAAATCCCTCATTGACCAGTACGGCACGCATGCGAGCGATACCGGCAGCCCTGAAGTCCAGATCGCGTTGCTCAGCGAACGCATTGGCCAGTTGACGGAGCACTTCAAGACGCACCAGAAAGACCACGGCTCGCGCCGCGGCCTTCTCATGCTGGTCAGCAAGCGCCGTAGCTTGCTCGACTACCTTAAGAAATACGATACCGAGCGTTACAAGACCGTCATCACCAAACTCGGCATCCGTAAGTAGGCCGGAAAAGCAAGGTTTCAAGGTGGCAAAGTTTCAGGGTTTCAAAACCTTGAGACCGGAAACCTTCCGAAACTTTGAAACTTTCGTTCCTGGCCATTTCTGATGAGCCGTCTCCGGAGAGACGCTCCAGCATCGAGGAAATCTCCACACGTGCGTTTTTTGAGCGCTGATCCCACGTCACTACCCGGCACCCGTCCGGTGCCCCGGCCTTTCCGCGCGAATGCGGGAAGGTTCGCCTGCCTGTCTCATCTCAAAGGAATGAAATTATGAAACCAGAAGCAACTAGCGTTACGGTCAATCTCGCCGGCGGTAAACAGATCTCATTTGAAACCGGAAAACTCGCCAAGCAGGCGCACGGCGCTGCCGTCGTGCGACTCGGAGAAAACGTTGTGCTGGCCACTGCGGTCGCCAATCCGGAGCCGCGCGAAGGCATCGATTTTTTCCCGCTCACCGTCGATTACCGCGAGTACACCTACGCCGGCGGTCGTTTCCCCGGCGGCTTCATCAAGCGCGAAGGCCGCATGAGCGAGCGCGAAGTGCTCACCAGTCGCCAGATCGACCGGCCCGTGCGTCCCATGTTTGCCGAGGGATTCAAGTGCGAGACCCAGGTCATCGCCTTCGTCCTCTCCGCCGACACCGATAACGATCCGGACGTACTCGGCATCAATGGCGCGTCCTGCGCGCTCACCCTTTCCGACATTCCGTTTCTCGGTCCCATTGGCGCGGTGCGCGTTGGGCTGGTGAACGGGCAGTTCACTGTGAATCCCACCTATAACGAGATGCGCGAGAGCCTGGTCAACATCATGGTCGTCGGCACGGCAGACGGCATCGTGATGATCGAGTCGGGCGCCAAGGAAGTGAAAGAGGATACCGTGCTCGATGCGATCGAGTTCGGGCACACCGAGATCAAGAAGATTTGCAAAGCCATCAACGAATTACGCGAGAAGGCGGGCAAGCCCAAGCGCAAAGTCGAGCCTCCGCAATTCGATGACGCCTATTACAACGACCTGCGCGGACGCATCGGCAGCGATTTGGCCGACGCCCTCGATACGAAGAAGCATCCCAAAGCAGAGAGCTACACGCTGGTTAAGGACATCAAGAAGAAGCTGGCGGCGGCGCTTCCCGAAGGCGACGACGAAGCCAAGAAGAAGCTCGACCATTATTATGAAGCGCTGCGCGAGCGCATTTTCCGCGAGCAAGTGATCAATCAGAGGCGGCGTCCGGATGCGCGCGCCTTCGACGAAGTGCGCGAAATCTGGATCGAAGCCGGCATGTTGCCGCGAACTCACGGGAGCGCCATTTTCACGCGCGGTGAAACCCAAGCGCTGGTAACCGCAACCCTGGGCACCAGCGACGACATGCAGCGCCTGGAAGGTTTCGAAGGCGAATCCAAAAAACGCTTCTTACTGCACTATAATTTCCCGCCGTTTTCGGTTGGGGAAGTGGCGTTTTTGCGCGGGGCGGGACGGCGCGAGATTGGGCACGGAGCGCTGGCCGAGCGGGCGGTTTCGGCCGTGCTGCCAACCGAAGAGAAGTGGCCATATGCGATGCGCGTGGTTTCAGACATTCTGGAGTCAAACGGCTCATCGTCGATGGCGACGGTGTGCGGCGCCTCGATAGCGCTGATGGATGCGGGCGTTCCCTTGAAGGCTCCGGTGGCGGGCGTGGCGATGGGATTGGTGAAGGAAGGCGAGCAGTACGCGATCCTCACCGACATTGCGGGCGCGGAAGATCACTATGGCGACATGGACTTCAAGGTCGCGGGCACGCGAGAGGGCATTACCGCGCTGCAGATGGATATCAAAGTCGCGGGGATCACGTCGCAGATCATGCGCGAAGCGTTAGCGCAGGCACAACGCGGACGCCTGCACATCCTCGACAAGATGGAAGAGGTCATCACCAGCGGACGCGAAAAGATTTCCGATTACGCGCCGCGGTTCTACACGGTGCAGATCCCGGTTGACAAGATTCGCGACCTGATCGGGCCGGGCGGCAAGATGATTCGCAGCATCGTGGAGCAGACCGGAGTGAAGATCGACGTGGAAGATTCCGGG
>DASSRO010000052.1:0-19830 GCA_035701745.1 Candidatus Sulfotelmatobacter sp.
GCGGCGATGAACCGCTTTAACCGGAAAGAACCGGAAGAAGGAAAAGATTAGCCACGGATCGGCACGGATTTTTACGGATCAAGAAGCTTCCTTTCAGTTTATCCGTGAAAATCCGTGAGAATCAGTGGCCAGGAATTTGGAGCTAACGAATGAATCGCATCTATGAGTTGATGTTTATTGTCCGGCCAGATATGACGGATGAGGATCTGGACAAACTGATTTCCACGCTGCAGGCGGTGGTGCCAACTTCCGGCGGCACGGTGCAGCGCGTGGACAAAATGGGCAAGCGCCGCTTGGCCTACACGGTGCGCCGCTTCCACGAAGGGATTTATATCCTGATGGTCGTGGAAGGCGGAGGACCCGTGATTCACGAACTGGAGCGCCGGCTGCGCGTGTCGGAGCCGGTCATCAAGTTCCTCACGGTACGCATTGACGAAGAGCAGAAACGGCTCGACAAGATCAAGCAACTGCGCGACGCGAAAAAGAAAGTAAGCGCGCAGCCCGCCGCTCCGGCAGCGGCCGAGCCTGCGCCACCGGCGGAAGCCCCGGCGACGGCGTAAAGGCAGTGGTCAGTGGCTAGTTGCCAGTGACCAGCTGTCGCGAAGCTATGAACGGTTTTCTGGCCACTGATCACTAATCACTGGCCACTGATTTTAAGGAGAAATATGGCTGAAGAGACGAAAACAGCAGAGCAATCGACGCCGAGCGAGAGGCCGCGTTCCAGCGGAGATCGCCCGGGCGGAGACCGTCCCCGGTTTGGCGGCGGTGGTGGCGGACGCGGGCCGGGCGGCCCTCCGCGCGAGGGCGGTGGTGGACGCAAATTTTTCCGGCGCAAGAAAGTGTGCAAGTTCTGCGTCGAGAAAATCGAAGACATCAACTACAAGGACTACCGCATGCTGGGGCAGTTCGTGGCCGAGAGCGGCAAGATCGTCCCGCGTCGGCTTACGGGCGTATGCGCGCCGCACCAGCACCGGCTGTCGGCGGCCATCAAGAAGGCGCGCAACATTGCGCTGCTGCCGTTTGCCGGACGGGCGAGCTAATAAATCAGCTTCTAGCTCCTAGCTTCTAGCCTCTGGCGAACCGGGGCGAAGCTTTGAATTGGCTAGAGGCCAGCAGCTAAAAGCTAGGAGCTATCATGGAAGTCATTCTCAAAGAAGACGTAGCGAAGCTGGGATCCCGCGGCGATGTGGTGAAAGTCGCGGAGGGGTATGGAAGGAATTATCTGTTGCCGCGCAAGCTGGCCATTCAGGCCAACGAGGGCAATAAGGCCGTCATCACGCAGATGAAGGCCGCATCGGTGCGTCGGTCCGCAAAGGAGAAGACGCAGGCCGAGGAACTGGCCAAGCAGTTTGAGGGCGTTTCGGTGTCGTTCCAGCGCCGTTCAGGCGAGAACGATCAGCTCTTTGGCTCGGTCACTTCGGGCGACTTGGCCGATGCGCTGACCAAGAAGGGTTTCAACATCGATCGCCGCAAGATCCAGCTGCACGAGCCGCTCAAGACCGTAGGCGAGTTCACGGTCCCGGTGAAACTGCATAAGGACGTGACCGCGCATTTGAAGGTGGTCATTGAGAAGGAAGCGGTCGCGGAGTAGGTCTATATTCTTACGCTTGAAGCCTAGTCATACACCTTGCTGCGGTGAGCTACTCGGGTCACACTCACTGATTTGGTTGCATCGTTGATGATGTACACGATGCGCCAGTCGCCGATTCGGACGCGCCACAAATCGTTGTAGCCCTTTAGCTTCTTGCATCCTGCGGGTCTGGGCTCAAGCGTGAGGGATTCTAACTTGCGGATGACACGCCGTCAGCGCTGTATTCGGCAGAAATTCCAGCTCCTTTCGCGCTGAAGGTTTTAGCTCGACAGCATAGCTATCCACGAAGCCGCCCGTGCTTAATGAGGTCGGCCTTCACTTGATGGAGGGGAATTCCGACTTCTGCGCGACGGGACTCGGAGACCAGGCCGTCCCAAAAGTCCTGAAGCCGGGCTCCGTGCTTTTTCAGGCCGATGAGAACCGCAACTTTCCGCCCTTTGCTGTCCGTGACGAACTGTACTCCAGTCATGGGCTTATTTTTTCGTACAGGAGCTCGATTTGCTACCGAATCGAACCTCTGACTTACAAGGGCTGGAGAAGGAAGCGGGCGCGGCGTAATCCGTCGCAAAGGAATCCGTACTGGTTGCATAATATTCAGGGCACTTTCGGTGCCAAATCGACGACCAGGGTTGTGCGCCGTTGTTCTGTTTCCCCCTAAATCTTTCCCCCTGAACCACCTAGGGCCGCCAAATAATCCCCGCCTGCCCTATAATTTCTGCTCACGGTTTCGTCAGCGACTCGTCTATTCCTGTGCAAGCCCGGATATGGCATGAATACCGGGCGGGTAGAGGACAACAAAAATGCCGGCCGGTGTTTGGGCAATACCAATTGCCGTTGGCGGACGGGCCCACTCGAAAGCAAAGAGTGAGAGAGTAGAGAGAGTCGACGATAACCATGACCCCGCGCGGGGACGCATGGCTGGCCAGGAACGCCGCATAGACGACACGATGTTGATCCGAGAGGCCCAGCGCGGAAACCGCGCCGCCTTCGAGGAACTCGTCCGTCACTACGATCAGTCGGTATTGCGACTCGCACTCCATCTCACCGGAACTGAGCAGGATGCTCAGGACGTCTACCAGGACGCCTTCCTGAAGGCATACAAGAATATTGGAAGTTTCCGGTTCGAGTGTTCCTTCTACACGTGGATTTACCGGATTGTGACCAACTTGTGCCTCGACCATCTGCGCAAGAAGAACGTGCGCAAAGAGGATGCGCCGGTGGCCAAGGACTCGGACGGCGGAGAGTATGACCTGCTCGACCAGGTGCCGGACGGACGGGCGGGAGCGAATCCGGAGCGCGATTTGTTGCGCCGCCAACTGGGGGCGCGCATTGCCGGAGCGCTGGAGAAGCTGACGCCTCGCGAGAGGATGGTATTTGAGTTGAAGCATTACCACGGGTTGAAGCTGAGGACAGTTGGCGAGATTTTGCATACTACGGAAGAGACCGCCAAGAATACGCTCTTCCGCGCCACGCAGAAATTGCGTGGGGCGCTGGCGGATATGAGATGAAGACAGGTTTCAATGTTTCAGAGTTTCAAGGTTTCAACAACCTCGAGACTTGGAAACCTTCGAAACCTTGAAACGGGTTTGCTATGAAATGCGAATGGGTTCGAGAAAATATCGTGCTTCAAGTGTATGGCGAGCTGGCCGATGACGCCCGCCATGAAATGGAGCAACACGTGGCCCGCTGCGCCGACTGCGCAGCCGAACTGAAGGCGGAGCAGGAATTTCACGCTTTGCTGGCGCAGGATCGGGCGGCCGATCCCTCGCCCAACCTGCTGGCAGCTTCCCGCATGCAGTTGCAGGAGGCGTTGGAAACGGCCAAGCAGGGCAGCATGTGGAGCCGGATGGCCTTCGATCCCGCGATCTGGCTGCGGCAAATGCGATTCTCACCCGCTCTGGCTTCGGCCATTCTCATTCTTGGTTTTGCTGGTGGAGTCACAGCCACCTATAAGCTCTACGGACCGCGACCCGCCACTGGCGCATTCACCAATCAGGCAACTCCCAACGGCGCTGTTCCTACCGAAGCATCAATTACCGGCATCAGCTCAATCGTCCAGCAGCCGGGCACCAATCAAATCAGCATCAAGTACAACACCGTGGAGACTCAGGAAGCGCAGGGTTCGCTGAACGACGAGAAGATTCAGCAGTTGCTCCTCTACGCAGCGCGCAACAACTACAACACGGGCGTGCGAGTGGATTCGGTTGGACTGCTGGCGCAGAAGAGCAGCGACCAGCAAGTGCGGGACGCGCTGATGTATGCGTTGCAGAACGATACCAATCCCGGCGTGCGGCTGAAATCGCTGGACGCGCTGGGTAACTACGTGAAGACCGATACTAACGTTCGCGATGCCGTGTTGCGGGCGCTGGTCAATGATTCCAATTCCGGTTTACGCATCGAGGCGCTGCGGCTTATCGAGCCGGTGAAGGCCGATGGCAGCGTGCGGGGCGTCCTGATGGCGCTGGCGGCAAAGGATCAGAGCACTTACATCAAGTCGCAGGCGCGGACCATGCTGGCGCAGTTGCCGGAGATCGATTAGGAAATCTGCATTTGAAGCAAGAAACGAGGTGGTTCATTTGAAACGAGCGCTACAGATCGTCGGGCTAGTAAGCACTCTGGCCCTGCTTGCGCCACTGGCCGTGACGCAGGAATCACACATTACGCGCGAAGGCGGAGCCTGGGGTCAGGAGATCACAGGTTCGCTGGCAGCGGTCAAGAACTTGAGAGTGAAAGTGGACATGGGCTCGGTGGTTGTACGCGGCGGGCAGCAGCAAGGCATCAATTATGTGGTTCATACGCGTTTTGGCACTTCTTCCGAGCAAGAAGCGCGCCGCCAGTTCGAGCAGTACAAGATCACCGCTTATGTGAAAGGCGATACCGCCTGGATCGTCGGAGACTGGCAGGGTGGAAGACAGCCGCGCCATTCTTCATCGGAGTTTGCCGTGATGGTTCCGCGCGAGATGGCTCTGGTGAAACTCGAAACCGAAGGAGGCAATGTGGAAGCCTCGGGGGTTGCGGGCCGCGTGGAGGCAGGTAGCGGCGGCGGAAGCATGAAGCTCGATGATATTGGCGGCGGGGCAAGCGCCGAAACCGGCGGAGGATCAATCGATGTGGGCACCGTGGGCGGCGACCTCGGCTTGCACACCGGCGGAGGCTCCATCAAGATTCACCATGCCAATGGCAAAGTCGTCGCCGAAACGGGCGGCGGCAGTGTCGAATTGCAGTCCGGTGCGCAGGGCGCCAGCATTGAAACTGGCGGCGGCAGTGTGGAAGTGCGCGAGTGCAATGGCAAGGTGAAGGTATCGACCGGCGGCGGGAGCGTGGACCTGAGCGATGTCGGCGGTCCAGCGGACATTGAAACCGGCGGCGGGAGCATCCGTCTGAACTCGGCCAAAGGTCACGTTCATGCCGAGACAGGCGGCGGCGGCATCGAACTTTACGGCGTACCCTCGGCTCGAGCGGAAACCGGAGCGGGCGGAATTACCGTGAAACTGGTTAGCACGGGCGGGGAGCGCAATAACTCTGACCTGGAAACGGGCGCGGGCGACATTACGGTATATATTGCCGCCGACGTTGCGGTCGACGTGCGCGCCAGCGTGGACATGGGAAACGGTCACCGTATCACTTCTGACTTTCCCGATATCCACGTTACCAGCGAAGGCGACAAGTGGGGACCGAAGTCCCTCACCGCCGAAGGCAAGCTGAATGGCGGTGGTCCGACTCTGAAGGTACACACCACGACTGGCGACATCTGTTTTCGACGCGCCAGCCATTGAAAAAACTATTGCTGATTGTTGATTGAAAGCGGGTTCTTTCTGATCAGAGTTTTCAATCAGCATCATTCATCACGAATCACCAATTGTGATGCATGGCAATTAAGAAGCTAATCCCAAAGATTCACGGTGAGGGGACCGTCATGCGCAAATACGTTGCAGCCAGCATCGTGTTGATGCCGTTTCTCATCGGCTTGTCGGATGCCGCTCAAAGCCGAATGGTGGATCCGCCCGAGCAGCCTTGGGTGTTCTCCAGCGAAGACAGCGGCACCAGTTCCTACCTGGGGGTCGACATATCGGATGTGACCACCGACCGCATGAGCGCCCTCAAGCTCAAAGAAGAGAAGGGCGTTGAAGTCACCATGGTCGATCAGGATGCCCCGGCGGGCAAGGCCGGTATCAAGGAGCACGACGTCATTTTGACCATGAACAACACCGCAATCGAAAGCGGAGCCCAGTTGCGCCGGATGATTCATGAGACTCCGGCGGGGCGGATCGTCACCTTGGGCATCAGCCGCGACGGGCAGCCGATGACCGTGAAGGTGCAACTCGCCGACAAGCACAAAGAATTTGGGATGACGGGCCCCGACATGAAAAACTTTCACGTCAACGTTCCAGAGATTCATATTCCGGACATCGACATTCCGTCGATCAACATGGTGATGGTGACTTCGTCGGCGCGAAGTGGCCTGTCGGTGGAGAACATCACGCCGCAACTAGGCGAGTTTTTCGGAGTGAAGAACGGTAACGGCGTTCTGGTGCGTGCGGTGGAGAAAGGCAGCCGCGCGGAAAAAGCAGGCTTTCGCGCTGGGGACGTAATTATTAAAGTCAACGATCAGCCCGTCCACGACACAGGCGATTTCACCCACGCGGTGCGTTCGCGCAATGGGGCCGCGATCAATGTGGGCGTGGTTCGCGATAAGAAAGAACAAAATCTAAACTTGACGCTGCCGGATCGGAAAGAATCGGGCGATCTTTTGCAGGAAGAATCTTCCGGCCAATCCGTAATCGACGCGGAGTCCGCCGTCGAACTGAGCCAATTGCAACAGTATGTCGCGCAACTGCAGCCGCAACTGGCGCTTGCGACAGAAGATGCGCGGACGTCGCTGAGAGAGCTCCGGAAAGATCTGTGCTCGCAGCAGCAGAAATTGCGCCAGCAAGCGGAAAAGCTCAGGAACCAATCGCACATCCAGCGCGACCAGTTGAGGCGGAACCAGGAAAAGCTAAAGATAGAGATGGACGAACTTCGTCAGGAATTGCGGTTTCGGGCGTTCGACTTGTAGGACGAGGTTATTGGCCGCTGGCGACGGTGAACACTGAACTCGCGACGCAAACTCGATTGCGTCCGGCTTGCTTGGCGGCATAGAGTCCGCTGTCGGCGGCGCGCACCATTTCATCGCGGGTTTTGCCGTGAAGGGGAAATGATGCCACGCCAGCGCTGATCGTGATGGTCCGCGGCACTCCCGGAAACTGAAATTTCGCCACTAGCCGGCGAAGCTTCTCCGCGATGGCGATTGCCTGCTGGGTGCTGATTTGTGTGAGCAAGATCGCGAACTCTTCTCCTCCGTAACGACACACCACATCAACCTTGCGTACCTGTTGGTGAAAGAGTGAAGAAACCTGGCGCAGCACCTCATCGCCCAGAAGATGTCCGAACTCATCATTCAACCGCTTGAACTGGTCGATATCCGCCATAATCACCGCCATGCCGCTTGCGTAACGGCGGGCACGCTCGATCTCTTCTATGATTCGCAGCTCGAAGAAGCGACGGTTAAAGATGCCAGTCAGGCCGTCGAGATATGCCAGCTGTTTAACGCGTTCCACGTAGTGCGCGTTCTGAATGGAATTGGCGCAGATGTCGGCGACGGATTCAAGAGACTGCAGGTCGCTTTCTCGAAAGGCGTTCGGTTGTGTACTGTGCAGCGTGAGCACTCCCAACGTCTGCCCGAACGAAATCAGAGGAATGCTCATGCGGGAAGCGCACTCCCTAAAGAGCCGTAGAGACTCCGGAAGATTACTCAGATCTTTTTCGACTATGGTCCCGCTGGCCGCTATCACGCGCGACCAAGGCTCCTGGCTCGCGGGAAAGCGCCCGTTAGAAGGCACGCAGGGTGTGAGCGTGCCCTGATGCGCACGCATCACGAGATCGCCGTCGTCGCGAAGCAGAAGCGATACGTGCGCGACTTGAAAGGCTTTCTGAATCACGACGCAGACGCGGACCAGAAGGTCTTCCAGTTCCATAACGGCGGTGCTTTGCTGGGCGATGGTATTGATCGCCTCTAGCTGGCGCGCCCGCTGCCGTTCCAGCGAGTACAGCCGTGCGTTCTGGAGCGCAATCGAAGCTTGCGTGGAAAAAAGCGTCAACAGCTCAATGGTTTCCTGGTCAAAGTGGTCGAGGCGATCGCTCTGGCAGTCGAGCACGCCCACCACCTCATCGCGCACCATGAGAGGGATCGCCAGTTCCGATCGGGTCGATTGCGCGGAGCAGATGTAGCGTGGATCCTCGGCCACGTCGGGCGCGTAGACCGGCTGCTTCTTCAGGACCGAAGCTCCCGTGATGCCCTCATGCTCTCCCAGGCAGATTTTATCTTTACCGATATCCCAGCCGATCTGCGAGCGAACGCACAGCTGCCCGGCCTCCCGGTCGAGCAGCAGGATAGCCACATTCGGCAGATGAAAAAAATCGCGTGCGATCGCCAGGATTCTCTGTAACACCTCGTCCAAGTCAAAGGTGGAGAGGACCGCCTGGCCCGCATCAAATAAAACCGCGAGTTTCGGCATGGTGCAATGAGTGTACGGACGCGAGTACCGGTTACCAAGGTTCCCAAAGTAACTGGAAGAACAGCGGGCTGCTTTCAGTCATCGCCACTTTCGCGCCGTGCGGATCAATCCGTACGCCACGACGCAAAAGAAGAAATCTACCAACGTGCCGAGGTCGAATCGGAAGGGACGATGCCGCGCGGCGGGCGGCATCGACGGAAGCAAGGCAAAGTACGCCACATTTCCCAGAAGTATCGCCAGCAAGGCCTGGAGGAAATTGACAAGCACCGTTGGCTTAGACACCGAAACCCTCCCACAGGTTTCGAACGAGGATATTCACGGATTCCTTGTTTCCTGAGGCCCCGGAGTGCCAATCAGCACCCAGTCGCCCGCTCCTGCTACCATTCTTTTTCGTCCCAAAACCTCTAGCATGCTCGAACTTTCCACTCCGGTTCAATACGTAAAAGGCGTTGGTCCGCGCATCGGGGAGGTTCTCGCCGGCAAAGGAATTCACACGGTCGGCGACCTGCTCCATTATCTGCCTTTTCGGTATGAGGACCGGCTCAATCCGCGCGGGATTTCCGAACTCCGGCCCGGCGAGATGGCAACGGTTATTGGCGAGGTGCGCAACTCCGGGTTGTTCCGCACGCGCAGAATGCCAATTTTCCAACTGACTGTCGGGCAAGGACGAGCACGCCTGCGCTGCCTTTTTTTCAATGCCACCTATTTGCAAGACAAGTTCAAGCCCGGTCAGATGATCGCCCTGTATGGGAAGGTGGAGGAAGACCAACGCAGCCGCGAACTGCAAATCATTCAGCCGCAATTCGAGCTTCTGGGAGATTCCAGCGACGCCGATAATGCCGCCGGGAAAAAAGCGGCCGAATCTTTGGAGATCGGACGCATCGTCCCCATCTATGAAGCTATCGGAAGGCTGACCCCGCGCTGGTTTCGGCGTGCCATTCGTACCGCCCTTGACAACTTAACGCCCGACTTGGCGGACCCGATTCCCGCTGCAGTGCGGGCCCATCTCGGCCTGGTTTCCCCGCGGGCCGCCCTCTGGAACGTGCACTGGCCCGAGCCCGGCGAGAGTTTCGAAGATTTGCAGTCTTCGCGCACGCCCGCTCACATTCGGATGATTTTTGACGAGCTGTTTTTTGTGGAACTCGGGCTGGAATTGAAGCGCCGCCAGCAGAAAGCGCAGACGGGGATCGCATTTCGGCTGGATGATCGGGTAAGGGCTGCGATCAAGAAGATTCTGCCCTTTCATCCCACACCCGCTCAAAAACGGGTGCTGAAGGAAATTGCGGTCGACATGGAGAAGCCTTATCCCATGCGGCGTTTGCTGCAGGGCGACGTCGGGTCGGGCAAAACTATCGTGGGGTTCGAAGCCGCCATCATCGCGATCGAGAACGGATGTCAGGTTGCGCTGATGGCGCCCACGGAGATTCTGGCGCAGCAGCATTATTTTTCCGCCAGGCGAATTCTGGAAAATGCCGGCTACCGCATCGTGTTGCTGACCGGCTCACTCGAATCCGACCGCAAGCGCGAGGTTCGCCGCCACATTTCTCAAGGGAATGCGCAACTAGTGATCGGTACCCATGCGTTGCTGGAAGAGAAAGTGGAGTTCGCCAACCTGGGACTGGTCATTGTCGACGAGCAGCACCGCTTTGGAGTGCTGCAGCGGTTGAAACTGATGAAGAAGTCGGGTGAAGGAGAGGAAGGCCGCGCTTCGCTCGACCGGACGGGGGGGAGCGCCCGTCCCCACACAAATTCGCCGGCCGCCGAGCCGGACGTTCTGGTGATGACAGCGACGCCTATTCCGCGAACGCTGGCGCTTACGCTTTATGGCGATCTCGATCTCAGCGTGCTCGACGAACTTCCGCCGGGGCGCACTCCGATTGCCACTCACTGCGTGGCGGATGACCAATCACCGCGAGTTTGGGATTTCGTGCGAAAGCAGGTCGCAGACGGACACCAAGCCTACGTGGTCTATCCGGTGATTGCAGAAAATGAGGAGTCTGAACTGAAGGCCGCGATCAAAATGTACCGCGAGCTCAGTGGCAAAATTTTCGCGGACCTCAAAGTTGGACTCTTGCACGGCCGCTTGGACGCCAACTTGAAAGAGCAAGTCATGCGTATGTTTCAACGCGGCGAGTTGCAGATTCTAGTCGCAACCACCGTGATCGAAGTGGGAGTGGACGTCCCCAATGCGACGGTAATGGTGATCGAGCACGCCGAGCGCTTTGGATTGGCGCAACTTCACCAGCTCCGGGGCCGCATCGGCCGGGGTGGCGCGAAATCCTACTGCGTTCTGATGACGGGAGGAAAGGTGAGCGAGGAAGGCCAGCGGCGGCTCGACGCCATGGTGAAGACCAATGACGGTTTCAAGATTGCCGAGCTCGACTTGGAGCTGCGCGGTCCGGGCGAATTCTTCGGCACTCGACAGGCGGGAATACCCAGTTTTCGCGTCGCCAACTTGATTCGCGATGCCAAGCTGCTCGAGGCCGCGAAGCGTGAAGCCGCCGCCGTCGTCGCGGGTCCCAACGCCGAAATTTCTGCCGAAGAAATCAGCCGCGCCCTGGTCCACATGCGCGCGCGCTGGCAGCACACTTACGGACTGGTCGAAGTCGGATAGACACCGGTGAACAAATGTCGGTCTGGCCGCCTTCAAGGCCAGAACTGATAAAATCAAACCTAATGGCAGACTCGCCCCAACTGGTTCAGATTGAGCTCGGCATTCCTCCACGGATGCCCAAGCCGTCGTGGCTGCGCGCCAAAGCTCCAGTTGGCGACAACTTCCACAATCTGAAAAAGCTCGCTCGGGGCCTGGGGCTGCACACGGTGTGCGAGTCGGCGCAGTGTCCTAACATCGGCGAATGCTGGAACCACAAAACCGCGACCTTCATGCTGCTGGGGGATATTTGCACGCGGCGTTGCGGATTCTGCGCCGTGCCCAAAGGCCGTCCTCAGCCGATTGATCTGGATGAACCGCGGCGCGTGGCAGAGGCTGTGGCGACACTCGGACTAAAGCACGCAGTTGTAACCAGCGTGAATCGCGACGATGACAACATCGGCAGCGCCAGAATCTTCGCCGAGACTATCCGCGAGATTCGCGAATTGACGCCCGACTGCCGCGTTGAAGTGCTGATCCCCGATTTTCAGGGCTTGGAAGAATCTCTTCGCATCGTGCTGGATGCTAAGCCTGACGTGCTCAATCACAATACCGAGACAGTCCCACGCCTTTATCGCGCGGTCCGGTCTGGCGCGCGCTACGAACGCACCTTAGCTCTACTGGAGCATGCCAAGAAACTATCTCCCAGCATGGTCACGAAGAGTGGCGTGATGGTCGGCCTGGGCGAGTCGTCCGAAGAGCTGATCGAGGTATTCCGTGACCTGGGAACGCGCGGCGTTGATATTCTCACGGTTGGGCAGTATCTGCGCCCGTCAAAAGATCACCTTCCCATCGCGCGCTTCTATGAGCCGGAAGAGTTCACCTACCTGCGCGAACAGGCTCTGCGCTTCGGATTCCGCCACGTCGAGTCGGGACCGCTGGTGCGGTCGAGTTATCATGCGCACGAGCATGCCGATGCCGCTGCCCTGCCGCGCGCCGTCTCCTAGACTTAAGCGCAAAGATTCGCTAGAGCACATTTAGAAAACGTGCAGCTTAATGCTCAGGTATTTCTTGGGATTCTCCCGGATGGCCTTTACCAGGTTGCGGGTCTCAACCAGCATCTGGTTGGAGTTGTTGTAGAGGGTGTCGTCTTTAAAGAGCCTGCCGGCGGTCCCCTGGCCGGCTTCTAGTTCAGTGGTGAGTTCTGAAAGTTTGCTGATGGTCGTATTGAGCTTTTTTGCCAGCTCTTCATCCTTGCTCAGCTTGCCTAAAGTGCCCTTGCCGGCATTGATATCGTCGGTAACCTTCTTCAAGTTGGCGATGGTGTCGTTGGCATTGTTGTAGAGTGTCGGATCTTTCAGGAACTTTCCCGCAGTTCCTTTCCCCTGCTGCAAGTCGTCGATGACGACATTCATCTTGTCGAGAGTGGCGATGAATTTTTCGTAAGCGTCGTTGCGGCTGATCAGGCGTCCTAAGCTGCCTTCGCCGCTTCCTACCTGTTGCACAATCTGCTGGAACTCGGCAATGGTAGAGGACAGACGGTTGTAGAGAGTCGGATCGTAGATCAATTTTCCGATCGATCCTTTGCCGCTTTCGGCGAAGGCCAGAATACGATCGGCTCGCTTCAGGAGGGCATCCATGTTCTCCAGGGTGCCCTGGCTGGCGCGCACGACCTGATTAAAGTCCGGGTGCACCTGGGTGGGCAGCGTATCTCCATCGTGGGCCGGAGGGCCAAGAGCCTGAAGGCTATCGATATCAAGGAACGTTTCTCCCAATACGCCCGCGGTTTCCAGAGAGGTGACGGAATCGCGATGGATGGCATAACTGTACTTTGTGCTGACCTTCATCAACACTTTGACTGGAGTCAACTGCTTGTCTTTATCGGGCACGATGATGATTTTTGTCACATTGCCGATATCGACACCGCTCAAACGCACCGGGGCGCCCGGACGCAGGCCTTGAGCGTTATCAAAATAAGAAGTCAGAGTTATGCGGGAGGTAAAAAGACCGTTGGTCCCGGACATCAGAAACAGCAAGAAAGCCAAGATCAGAGTGGCAACAATCACCGTGATCCCAACGCGTAGTTGCGACCACTTGAGCTGCTTCTGGCTAGGCAAATAAATTCCTCATTGGTGCCAGTCTGTAGGGGATTGCGCCAGTTACGCGAGAGTTCAGGGATCGCAACCGGTTCCTCGTTCGAATGATAACAAAAACTTGCCGGAGTCTAGGCGGCTTTTGCGCGCAGTGCCGGCATGAGCAAGAGGGCAAGCAGGTAGGCCGCCGCTCCGCCAGCCAATGTGATGGTCAATCCAAACTGTATGGCGAGGACCATGCCCAGCACCGAACCGAGGACGCTGGCCGCGGCATTCATCGCCCATGCCCATTCGATGAAGTTTTCACGATCCTCTAGTCCGGCCGGAAAGTTCGAAGGTCGAATGCCCGCGAGAGCGCGCAGGCCCGTGGGAAAGGGCATTCCCATGACGAATCCCAGCGGTATCAGAAGTAAGCCACTGATTAGCAGGCGGTATCGGAAGCCCAATCCCACCAGGGCGGGCAGCCACTGGGGGAGAAAAAATAAATCGGCGAGGATGCCGACGATAACTAGCGCCAGGGGTACCCACCCCAAGTTTGTATGGGGCAGCCAGCGCCGCGACGCCAGGCTTCCCATGCCGCTCGCGAGCATCAGCAGGAAAATCACCACAGTTAAGGCATAGGTGGGATGCCCAAGAAATAGTACGAACCGCTGGATAAAGGCGATCTCGACCAGGATGTAGCCGAGGCCGATAGCCACGAAATAGAGCAGAGAAATGGGCGCCCGGCGACTATTGCGGCCTCGGAGTGCGAGTGGTATAACCAAAAATGCAAGGACTGCGAACAGGGAAATAAGCAATACCAGCAAAAGCACCAGCACTCCCAGATTTACCTTCCAATCGATGCCGCCGCGCAGTCCTCTTTCGCCAAGAACCTGCCCCGCCTTTAGCGTAAAAAAGAAAAACGGCGCATTGTCGGTAACGGGCGCGGTGTTGTAGGCATAACCACGTGCGAAAGCGTAAGGATCGTTGCTGGCGATGAGATCGGAAAACGCGTTCTGGCCCGGATCCGACGGCAGATAGAGCGGCTCAAGCTGAGGATAGTTATCGAGATGGGCATTAATCGCGTCCTCTTCCGTCCGGGTAAACGCCGTCTTCTTGGCCAACACCACGACAGGAATGCCGTCCTCGTTAAGCGAGCCTTGCGAAGCCACGATAAAATTGCCTGCCGGATTCTCAACCCCCAGGCGATGGAGCGCTTCCATCGCGACTGCGACCACGCGCAAGGCTTCGCGCGGATGCTGGAATTCCCAGCGCGTGATGGCGATCATTCCGTCGGGTCTAAGGTGTTCGAAATATTCGCGAAAGGCGTCGACGGTGTAGAGATTATTTTCGCTGAGCGCAAACGCCCCGGCCGCGGTCGATGCCCAGGTGTCGACCAGCGTCATCTGCACTACGTCGAACTGTTGCGAAGTCGAGCGCAAAAACGACCGGCCGTCAGTGACCTGAATATGGACATCCGAGCGCTGGTAAAGATGTTGAGAGTAGTCGGCGTAACGCTGGCGCATGATGGTGGTCGCGATAATCGGATTGATTTCGATCCCCGTCACACTGGGACTGCCATTGGCCACCGCACGCAATACGTCAACGCCTCCGCCCGGCCCGATAATGGCGAACTCCCCGTGCGGGCGCAGCACATTGGCCAGGGCCGGCGGCGCCGACATCAGGTCGCGTTCCCACTCGGTCTGGTGCCAGCGCGAAACATCTGCATTCATGATGTAAGTGTTGGCGTCGGCATCGATGACCACGACCTTGCCCTGATCCTTGCGGTCGACCTCGACCCGCGAGAGAGCGTTCCAACGGGAAAATTCCACTTGCGAAGGGTCGCGGAACATACCTTTCGCATAAACCACATCGATCAGGCGCCCGGAGTAATTTGCGCCGATCAGGGCCAGCAATGTTAGCGTCAGGACGGTCGCGGTTCGCCGGGAACGAGGCTCAGCCCAGATGGCTCCCGCAGCGGCCATTGCGGCGGCGGCGGCCAGCACCACATTAGGCCCGCCAATCCAATTCAGCAAAGGGACCACTGCCAGGCAGGCCAGCGCTCCACCGCACAAGTCGGCGCCGTAGAGACGGGGAATGCGCCGGTTTTCGCGCGCGAAAACGATTGCGAAGAGAAGCCCAGTGAGGAAGAAGGGCGCGGCAGCGGCCAGGTAGATCGCCGTCAGCCTTTCAAACGTTCCCCAGGAAACCTGCAAGGCGACCGGAACGTGCAGCACAATTTCCAACACGACGACGACGACCACTGAATTGATCGCGCATAATCGCGCCGCCAGCAGGCGTGTGCCGGTGGCTGCGAGTTTGCTTTTCAGAAGGTAAGCACACACGCCCCCTGCGCCAAGTCCCAGCAAGGCAATCGAAATTGCCAGAAACGCGAAGTGGTAGAAGAGGACAACAGAAAACAGCCGTGTGAGCGAGAGTTCCAGCAGCAGCGCGGCAAAACTTGTCAGCGCCAGGCCGGTCAGTACAGTCCTCTCCGGAACTTCAACCGGTCTGAACGCCAGGGGGGGAGTTTCCGCAATCACGGACATAGGTGTTGAAGGCGACAGTCTAGCAGATGGCCGCGAGCTGTTCGGTGACGCGGCACGGGCTGTTTCAGTTTTCGAGAATCACTTGCGCGAGGGCCTGTTCCGCGGTGTGCGTGATCGAGAGCGCCGCATTTTTCATGCCCAGTTTGGCAGCGAACTCCCCTGCCCTTCCGTGGAACGCAATGGTCGGTCGCCCTCCAGGCATGCGAACGACCTCGCAATCGCGCCAGCGCACGCCATGATTCCACCCGGTTCCCAGGGCCTTCATCGCGGCTTCCTTGGCGGCAAAGCGCGCGGCATAACGTTCGAAGCGATTGGCTTTGGAATCGCAATAGCGAATCTCGCCGGCCGTAAACACGCGTTGCAGGAAACGGTCGCCAAAGCGCTCAATGGACTGGCGAATGCGAGGGACTTCGGCGATGTCGATACCTGTGCCTACAATCATTGTGGGTCGTACCCAGAATCTTTCAGCCCTTATTGCGGCGGACTTCCAGAGTTTGCGGATTACCCGCGACGTTTATAGAGAACGGCGAACTCAAACCCGGGGTTGGGCGGAAACCACTCCGCCACTTTGCGCAGCCTCTCCGCCAAGGCGGGCGGCGCCAGCAAGGGGTAGTCGCGCTCCCGCAGATCGTAGTAGTCGACATCGAGATAGAGCGACAGTAGATAAATGGAAATCGTGTCGGAGAAGGTGGCTTCTAGATATTCATTCTTGTAACGCTCGCCGTCAGGACCGCCGGCGGTGGCAAGTTTACGGGCCTCCCATGCGTCAAGGGAAGTTTCGCCGCGAACGCCGGCCTCCACCTGGCTCCACGCCAACTCGCTGAATTCGCGAGAGACTCCCGCTCGCTCAACGAGGGCATGACCGACATTGATGTAGAACTCGAAAGCCACCGAAAACTTATCATCCATCAACCGGGTCGAAATGAAAACGCACTGCGAGTCGCCGAGGTTCAGGTTGCGATGGCAAACGGCGTTATCGCTGAGCGCTACGTCGTAGCGGTCAGCTATGACTGTTTCTTCGCCCTGGCTCACAGTAAGAGGAACGAAGTAGTAGGCCTTGCGTTCCAGCGCGGCTGCAATCTTTGTGGGAACGGCCGCAACCATACGCTCCAGGTCGAACGAGTTGACTGCGACCTCGCCGGCGACGGCATAGCAGATTCCGTTTTGCGCTTGCGAAACCGGAGTAAGCCTTACGACTTCGGCGGGACTGCGCGTAATAGCGGGCGCGGCTTGTGACATTTAGACTATTCTACACATCGCGGGGCAGAGTTGAACGAGTCGAACGCATAAGGTGGAACCGAGATTCGACTTTCCGGACCTGGAGCTGCGGACCGGCTTCTCATTCCTTCCGCTAAAATCTTATTGATGATCGTCCTCGCCTCTGCCTCGCCGCGACGCCAGGAACTATTGCGCAACGCCGGGATTCCCTTCCAGGTGCACCCGGCGGATATCGACGAGACGCCGCTCACTGGTGAGGCGCCGCGCGATTGTGCGGAGCGGCTGGCGCGCGAAAAGGCTATCGCTGTCTGGGGCGACCGACCGCAAGACACGGTGCTAGGCGCCGATACGATTGTGGTTGTAGATGAAGCGCTCCTTGGAAAGCCGGCCAATGCCGAAGATGCCGTTCGCATGTTGCAGCTTCTCTCGGGGCGCGTGCATCAAGTGATCACGGGACTATGCATAGTGCGAGCAGCGGATAGTGGACAGTGGTCAGTCTCCAGTGAGACTCGGCAGCGTGGCACCGCTTCCCCTCAACGCCGGTACGAAATTTTGAGAACTGAAAACCGAGAACAGAGAACTGCCTCCGAGATTACGCTGGTAACCATGAGCGAGCTTTCCGACGAGGAAATTCGGGAGTATGTTTCGACGGGCGAACCGATGGACAAAGCCGGAGCATACGCCATCCAGGGGATGGCGTCACGATGGATTCCGCGCATCGAAGGCGACTACAGCAACGTGGTGGGGCTGCCGGTGGCGTTAGTTTACCGAATGCTACAGGATTCAGCGGAGGTATGATCGGCGGAACTTCGAGATCAGCAGTTCATGTAGCAGCAGCGTGAAAGCTAGACTTTCTTTTCTTCTTCCTTCTTCTTCGCGTCGTCCTTATCGGCTTCAGGATCTTTCATGGCGGATTTGAAGTTACGGATGCCTTCGCCCAGACCCTTACCCACGGCGGCGAACTTGCTGGTGCCAAACACCAGAAGTGCGATCGCAACAATCAGCAGCAAGTGCAAAGGCTGAAAGAGACCCTCACCCATAACTCCTCCACTTGGACCACTGAGAAAAGTTTAGGCCACCCCGAGTGCGGAGTCAAAGGCTGGCGGGCAAGAGCGCCCGCCCACCTGGGATGAGCGCTTACCAGCCGTCTGGCCATAAGTCTATTCTGATAGATACACGGGTTTCGGGAGGATCGCATGTCTACTGCTAGGACTGTTGTGCTTGCACTCCTGCTGTTCCAAAATGTGGCGGCCGTTTCGGATCAAAGCCCGCCGGTTGCATCATCCAGCCAACAACGCAAGACCAGCGAGCCGTACACGGGAGATCTCTCTATCTTCGATTCGCCGGGCCGAGAAGATCGACTGCAGATCAACCGCGTGATGGACATTCTCGGGATCGCGCCCGGAAAGGCGGTGGCCGACATTGGAGCGGGTTCGGGATGGTTCACGATGCGCGCGGCTAAACGCGTGGGTTCGACCGGAGCGGTCTATGCGGTTGACATTAATCCTGAAGCTGTTCGTTACATTGACGGGCGCGCCCGTAAAGAGGGGTTTCAGAATGTGAAGACCATCCTCAGCCAACCCGACAATGCGCTTCTGCCCCCAAATTCAGTCGATGCCGTGTTGTTGCTCAAGACGTATCACGAGGTCGCGCAACCCGTGCGTTTGCTGCAGACCTTGCGTGCCGGCCTGCGACCGGGCGCGAAAGTCGGAATTATTGACCGCAACGGCAACGGAGAGGATCACGGAGTGGGTCGCGAGATCGTGATTCGCGAAGCCAGAGAGGCAGGGTACAAATTACTCGATCAATACGATTTCGTTAAGGGAGACAAGATGGATTACTTCCTGGTCTTCACCCAAGAACACTGACCTCATCGACTGCGGCCCAGGTAGTCCGAGCCAAATCGGCAAAAGCGGCGAGATCGGCATCGGATGCGGCGCCTTGCGGAGTTTTCCATGCCGCTTCCATACTTGCCCAATCGTCGAAGTAAAGCTCGACCACCGCGTCCCACCCGGGCCTGCGCTTGGGGTCTTCCCAGACAAAGTTCTGAACGTATTTTCGCAGTCCGGGTAAATGCATCGCCAGCGGACCATGAGTCTCCCGCAAGTGTCGCCGGAACTGTTGCTGCGTCAGGTCCGGCCGCTTGTAGAGAATGACGATGAATTTGAGCATGGTGCTACCCGACTTCAAATGCTCTCGATCATTCCGGCTAGAAGCAGCGCTCGGCGCGGCAACTCGGAAATGACGATGTGTTCATGAAGTGCGTGAGCCCCGTCGCCGACGCCTCCCATACCATCGAGCGTCGGAATGCCGATGCCGGCGGTGAAATTTCCGTCTGAGCCGCCGCCCACGGCTGCTTCCTCGAGCTTCCAGTTAATCTGCTTGGCGAGGGCCCGTGCTTTTTTGTAGAGCGAGACTACCCCGGCGTTTCGCTCCATCGGCATGCGGTTGATGCCCCCCTCAATCGTAAGCGTACAGTGTTTGTCGAAGGGCTTCAGCGCGTGGAATTTTCGGTCGAGAATCTTCGCCTGTTTCGCACTCTTGATTCGCGCATCGATCTCTATAGTGGCTTCGGCCGCAATTACGTTGGTGCGCGTTCCACCGCGAATCACACCGGGATTCACCGAAATGCCGCGGCGCAGATCGTTCATTTTCGAAACCGCCGAGATCTGGCGGGCGAGTTCGACTATGGCGCTGTGTCCCTTGCCGGGATCCAGCCCGGCGTGCGCTGCTACGCCGCTCACCTTCAAAACGTATTCGCCCACCCCTTTGCGCGCAGTTTTCACAGCGCCACGCGGTCCTGCGGGTTCGAGCACCAGCACTGCAGCCGATTCTCTGGCCAACGTCATGGTTATTTGTCGCGAAGAATAGCTGCCGACTTCCTCGTCCGAAACCAGAAGAACGGTAACGGGACGTGGCAGGCCCGTGTGCCACGCTTGCAGCGCCTCGATCGCATGCAGCATGAGCGCGATGCCCGACTTCATATCGAGCACGCCGGGTCCGTGCAGCCGTCCATCTTCGATGCGGCATGGCATTGTCGCCAGCGTTCCCAACGGATAAACCGTATCGAAGTGGCCGAGCAGCAGAACTGGCTTTAGTTTTTCGCGTCCCGCAAAATTAATCTGGATGTTGTCGGCGTAGTCTTCGGCACGATGCACGCGGGCGTGTCCGCCCAGAGTCTCAAACTTCGCAGCCAGCAAGGCGCCCATGCGGTCTGCAGCCAGTTTATTGTCGCTGGGAGACTCGATCGCGACAA
>DASSRO010000053.1:0-15361 GCA_035701745.1 Candidatus Sulfotelmatobacter sp.
GTATCGTCCATCGTCTCGACAAAGAAACCAGCGGCCTGATCGCGGTCGCGAAAAACGACGAAGCGCATCGCAAGCTCGCGGCGCAATTCGCCCGCCGCGAAGTGAAAAAAACCTACGTCGCCCTGGTGCACGGATGGCCGAAGAAGGATCGCGGAACAATTTCCTCCAGCATCAGCCGCGACCGCGTGCGCCGCACCCGCATGACCACGCGCGGCACCGGCGGCCGCGACGCCGTCTCGCACTACTCCGTCGTTCGCCGCCTCGACTCCGCCTTCGGCAAGTTCGCCCTGATCGAAATCAAGATCGATACCGGCCGCACTCATCAGATCCGCGTTCACATGGCGTCGCTCGGCCATCCCGTAGTCGGAGATGCGCTCTACGGAGCCCCGCGCGAAATGCGCGCCCGGCGCGGCCGGGCCACCGACGAAGGCACCGCCATCTCGCTGCCGCGAAATTTTTTGCACGCCGCGCGCCTGGAGTTGCTCCACCCGCGCACCGGAAAACCGATCGCTCTCGAAAGCCCCCTCCCGCCCGAGTTGCAGGCCTTCGTTGGAACGATTGACAAGGAAGCTCCTGGCGGCTCTCCTGCGAAGAGAGGATGACCCTCCGCAAGGCGTGCCGCGCCGCATTGCGGATATAATGTTGTATCGATGAAAACCTTGGGGACGAAGATCACTACCGCCCTCGGACTGCTCTCTCTGGCTTTCTTGGCGGGGAGCGCATTTTCTCAGTCGCCCTCGTCGCCCGCGCCCGCTGATCAGGCTGCGACCGCTCCGCCTCCAGTGGATCCCGCTCAGAAGCCTCCCGATCCAAATGCTCCGTCCGGCGATGACGCTCTCACCACCATCCGCGCCACCACTAACGAGGTGAACGTCGTCTTCACCGTCACTGACAAGCACGGCCGACGTATTACCGATCTTAAGCAGGACGATTTCCACATCCTCGACGACAGCAAGCCGCCGCAGGAAATTCGCAGCTTCCACGCCGAAACCAACTTGCCTCTCCAGGTCGGCCTGCTCATCGATGCCAGCAACTCTGTGCGCGACCGCTTCAAATTTGAACAGCAATCCGCCGTCGAGTTTCTCAATCAGACGATTCATCCCCGCTACGATCAGGCCTTTGTCGTAGGTTTCGACGTAACTCCCGAAGTCACGCAGGATTTCACCGACAACACCGTGTTGCTGGCGAAAGGCGTGCACGAACTGCGGCCCGGCGGCGGCACGGCCCTTTACGATGCGTTGTATTTTGCCTGCCGTGACAAGCTGATGAAGGCTCCCAAATCGGTTACTGTGCGGCGCGCGATTATTTTGCTGAGCGATGGCGACGATAACCAGAGCCACGTCACCCGCGAGGAAGCCATTGAAATGGCGCAACGCGCCGAAGCCATTGTTTACACCATCAGCACCAACGTGAGCGGCACCAAAGGGGCTGGGGACAAGGTGCTCGAGCGCATCGCCGACGCCACCGGCGGCCGCGCTTTTTTCCCGTTTCAGATTCGCGATGTAGCCAATGCCTTTGCGGAAATTCAGGACGAACTCCGCAGCCAGTACGCCGTTGCCTACAAGCCAGCAGACCTCAAATCCGACGGCCATTACCGCACCATCGAAATCGTCGCCAACGACAGAAAAAACCTGAAGGTCCGCTCCCGCCGCGGCTGGTACGCCCCCGGCAAATAGTTTCACGTAGCGACAGCCGCCTCGGCTGTCAGGGTCTTGATTTTTCTCTCCGGCCCTACATCGCGCTCAGCTTCAGCAACCGCCGCGCCGCTTCATCCAACGTCTCCGGCTTCTTGCAGAACGCAAACCGCACCTGCCGCGCCCCATCCTTGGGATCCCGATAAAAACTCGATCCCGGCACACACGCCACCCCAATTTCCTGCACCAGATACTTCGCGAACGAAACGTCGTCCTTAAAACCAAACGCGGAAATATCGGTCATCACGTAATACGCTCCACGCGGACGAAAGCACTTGAACCCAGCCGCCGTCAGCGCGGGCATCAGATGATCGCGCCGCACCCGGTATCCCTCGGCCAGCTTCGCGTAATATTCCGGCGGCAAACTTAACGCCGCCGCGCCCGCCTCCTGCAGCGGCGCCGGCGCTCCCACCGTCAGAAAATCGTGCACCTTGCGGATCGCATTCGTGATCTTCTCCGGCGCAACTGCCCACCCGACGCGCCATCCGGTCACGCTGTAAGTCTTCGACATGCCATTGATGGTCACCGTGCGCTCGCGCATCCCGTCGAGCGACACCATCGCCACGTGCCTGGTTCCCTCATAAAGTATGTGCTCGTAAATCTCATCCGTAATCGCCAGCACGTCGAACTCAACGCACAGGTCGCGAATCAACTCCAGTTCGCGCCGCGTAAAGACCTTGCCCGTCGGGTTATTCGGCGTATTCACGATGATCGCCTTCGTATGTTTATCGAAGGCCCGTCGCAATTCCTTTTCGTCGAACGTCCATTCGCCGCCCTCGCTCGCCGGAGGCCGCAGCTTCACAAACTTCGGCTTCGCCCCGCTCAGCACCGAATCCGGCCCATAGTTTTCATAGAACGGCTCGAAGATCACGACTTCATCGCCGGCGTTGCAAACCGCGAGCAAAGTCGAAATCATCGCCTCGGTTGAGCCGCAGCACACCGTGATTTCTTTCTCGGGATCGACCGTGATCCCCTGCCACACGCCCATCTGCCGCGCTATCGCATTCCGCAGATTCTTCGCGCCCCAGGTGATCGCATACTGATTCACGTCAGCCGCAACCGCCTGCTGCGCCGCCTGTTTGATCTCCGCCGGCGCGGAAAAGTCCGGAAACCCCTGCGCCAGATTCACCGCCTTGTGCAGCATCGCCTGCCGCGTCATCTCCCTAATTACCGACTCGGTAAAGTAGCCCACCTTGTCGCTGAGAAAATGTTTGCCCGCCGCGCGACCGGAAGCAGCGGAGGCTCCGTTGTTCGCGCCTTTTGCCGAACGTTGGGATTTGGGACGCGTGCGGCCGGAAGATTTTCGAGAAGATCGTGCCGCCGTTTTCTTGGTCTTGATCAAAGTTCGTCGTGCCATATCACGCAGACTAGCATAGCCAACGCGCCGCACGGGGTTTTAAGCCCACTTCACTCGAGCATCCGAAAGCCCAATACTCTGTGGATTATTTTTCATCTGCATTTCATCTCCGCGCAACCTTCCCGTAACCGCCGCCCCACTACCTTCTTCACTGCAAGTCATTCAGGAGGAAAATTCATGTCCGCACCAGGTTTGCTGGCGAAAGCCAGGCAGCACCTCGCAGTTACCACCAGCCTCGTCGCGCTCATCGCCAATCTCGGAGCGCCGTTCACCGCCGCCGCCGAAGATCACGACAAGCATTCCACAGCGACTCCCATCAAGCACGTCATCGTCATCATCGGTGAAAACCGCACCTTCGACCACGTCTTCGCCACCTACAAACCAAAGTCCGGCGAGACCGTTTCCAACCTCCTCTCCAGGGGCATCGTCAACGAAGACGGAACTCCAGGACCGAATTTCCCTGTCGCCGCTCAATCCTCCGCGGTCGACTCCAAGCCCGACACTTACCTCCTGAACCCGTCCAGCAACGTGACCTACCCGGTACTGCCCCCGGTTCTGGCCGGCGGCTACACCACGCCGCCCTTCCCCAGTGTTGCCGCCGCAAAGGCCGTTGAGAACGGCCTGCCCGACAGCTATTACGTGTATCTCACCACCGGCGGCACCGGCCTGGCTCACGGCGCGGTCGACACCCGCATCCCCAACGCCACCACTCTGCCCTCCGGCCCATTCCAGATCACTTCCGCGACGCATCCCTACGACGCCTACGACAACAGCCCGGTGCATCGCTTCTATCAGATGTGGCAGCAGGAAGATTGCAACGCGGTCAACGCCACCGCATTGAATCCCAGCGGATGCCAGGCCGACCTTTTCCCCTGGGTTGAAACCACCATCGGCGCAGGCTCCAACGGACTCGCTCAGCCCTCCGGCTTCAATGACACCAGCACCAAGGAAGGCTCGACTTCCATGGGCTTCTACAACATGTTGCAGGGCGATGCTCCGTACCTGAAATATCTTGCCGACCACTTCGCAATCAGCGACAACTATCATCAGGCCGTGATGGGTGGAACTGGCGCCAATCACGTCATGCTCGGAAGTGGCGACGCGATCTGGTTCGCCAATGCCGCCGGCCAGCCCGCTCGTCCGCCGCACAACCAGCTCGTCGCTGCTGGCAGCCCCAACGCCGGCGTCGTCGACGAAATCGAAAATCCTAACCCGCAAACTAACACTAACAACTGGTACACCGAAGACGGTTACGGCGGTGGTTCCTACGGGTCTGCCTCCTTCGGCGGCGGCACCTACACCAACTGTTTCGATACCACTCAGCCTGGCGTAGCCCCGATCACGTCGTATCTGAACTCGCTCGACCGCCCCATCGATCCGCACTGCGAAGCGGGGCACTACTATCTGCTCAACAACTACAATCCCGGATACTACGGCAACGGTTCCAACGCCTACGCCGACATCGGCAATCCCAATGAGACCGTCTTCACCATTCCTCCGTCTCCTCTCCGCACGATCGGAGACGAGTTGATCAAGAAGAACATCTCCTGGGCCTACTACGGTGACCAGTGGAACACTTATCTCGCGAATCCCGACGGCAACTACGTCACCGCCGATAACACCTACTGCAACATCTGCAACCCGTTCCAGTACACCACGTCGATCATGACGAGCCCCTCCGGCCGTTCGCACCTGCGCGACACGACCGAACTCTATGAAGCGATCACCGACGGCACGCTGCCCGCCGTTTCCTTCGTGAAGCCCGACGGCTGGCTCGACGGCCATCCAGCCTCTTCCAAGCTCGACTTGTTCGAGGGCTTCGTGAAGAAAATCGTCGACGGGGTTCAATCCAACAAAGAACTCTGGGAGAGCACCGCCATCATCGTTACCTTCGACGAAGGCGGCGGCTACTACGACTCTGGCTACATCCAGCCTCTCGACTATTTCGGCGACGGAACCAGAATTCCTGCCCTGATCGTCTCCAAGCACACCAAGGCCGGGCACGTCTCGCACACCTACGCCGATCACGTCTCGATCCTGAAATTCATCGAAGCCAACTGGCACCTGGCTCCGGTGAGCGATCGCAGCCGCGACAATCTGCCCAACCCAGTCGTCACCAGGCACAACCCCTACGTCCCGCTAAACACGCCAGCCATCGGCGATCTGATGGACCTGTTCAACTTCCATCACGACGATAAGTAACAAGTAGCGCGGGTGCCCCACCCTTGTCGCGTTCTGTGCGACAGGGTGGGGCTTTTGATTTTAAGTTTTACCCTGTGTACCTCAGCGCCACCTGTGGTAAACCGGTTTTTAGCTTCCAGAATCCAGCAAGGTCATCCCCGCATCCTTTATCCTAGTACCTGCATTCTTATGACCCCGAAATCCAAAGCTTCTAATGGCGGCTCCCGCGCCGCCGTCGTCGAATCCACCAACGGTTCCAATCCTGAGCGCGAGCGCGTCTTCAACGCCTATCGCCAGTGGGGCTATCTTGAGGGCGATCTCGATCCCCTCGGCTTTCTTCGTCCGCGCGACACGCCCGAACTCGAACACGACGGCGACTACGCCCGCGAAGCCCGCGCCATCTACTCCAGCACCATCGGTGTCGAAGTCAACCACATCTACTCTCCGGAGCGCCGCCGTTGGATTTTCGATCGCATGGAGTCCGGCGATTTCGAAGTTACCGCTGACCTCCAGCAGCGCATCCTCGACCTGCTCATTCGCGCCGACGTCTTCGAACAGGTCATGCAGCAGCGCTATCTCGGCAGCAAGCGCTTCTCGCTCGAAGGCGTCACCGCCCTCATCCCGCTCGTTGACGAAGTTCTCGACACCGCCGCCCAGCGCGGCGCAGTCGAGTTAGTTATGGGCATGAGCCATCGCGGACGTCTGAATGTTATCGCTCACGTGGCCAAGCGTCCGCCGCAGGAAATTTTTGCCGGATTTGAAGACGTCGATCCCCGCAGCGTTCTCGGCTCCGGTGACGTGAAATATCACATGGGCGCCACCGGCGAATACCAGACGCGCAGCGGCGGCAAAGTTCACATCCATCTGGTCTCGAATCCCAGCCATCTCGAAGCCGTCGATCCCGTCACCGTCGGCCGCACCCGCGCCAAGCAGGATCGAGCCGGCGAAGGCGGACGCGAAAAATTTCTCCCCCTGCTCGTTCACGGCGACGCCGCGTTCGCCGGACAAGGCGTCCTCGCCGAGACCATGAACTACGCCGATCTGCCCGGATACACCGTCGGCGGCACCATTCACGTCGTGGTCAACAATCTTCTCGGCTTCACCACCAGCTATACCGAGGAACACTCCACGCGCTTTGCCGCCTGCATCGCGCGCCGCCAGTCCATTCCCATCTTCCACGTCAACGGCGAAGACGTTGACGCCGTCGTGCGCGTCGCCCGCCTCGCCACCGAGTACCGCTACAAATTCGGCACCGATGTCGTCATCGATCTCATCGGCTACCGCCGGCATGGACACAGCGAGGTCGATGATCCCACGATCACGCAGCCGCTGCTTTACAAGAAGATCAAGGAGCATCCGCCGCTCTGGGAAATCTATGCCGACGACATTGGCGCCACCGACGCGCAAACTCAGGCCGCCACTATCAAAGCCGAGTTCGAAGCCGCGCAAAAGCAGGCTGGCAGCGTCAAGCACAAGCCCTTGATGCGCGAGCTTCCAAAATATTGGAACAAATATTTCGGTGGACTCTATCGCCCGGAGTATGAAGTCGAGACCGGACTCTCGCCCGAAGAACTATCTGAATTCACCGCGCGCTTGACCACTTATCCCGACGGCTTCCACATTCATCCCAAGGTAAAAAAGCTGCTCGAGCAGCGCGCCGAAATGGGCGCCGGCAAACGTCTCGTCGATTACGGCATGGCCGAGGCCTTGGCGTTCGCGAGCCTCGTCAAAAACGGCATCCACGTCCGCATGTCCGGCCAGGACACCCGCCGCGGAACCTTCAACCAGCGCCACTCCGTCCTCATCGATATTGAGAACGAAGACGAATTCGTCCCGCTGGAAAACATCGCCCCCGGCCAGGCCCGCTGCGAGATCTACAACTCCACGCTCTCCGAGGCTGGCGTCCTCGGCTTTGAATACGGCTACAGCCGCGACTATCCCGAGTCGCTCGTCCTCTGGGAAGCTCAGTTCGGCGACTTCGTCAATGTCGCGCAAGCCATCATCGACCAGTTCATCAGCGCTGGCGAAGCTAAATGGAACCTGCTCTCCGGCGTCGTGATGTTGCTTCCTCACGGCTACGAAGGCCAGGGTCCCGAGCACTCCAGCGCCCGCATCGAGCGCTTCATTCAGCTCGCGGCCAAGCACAACATCCAGATCGCGCAGCCTTCCAACGCTGCGCAATATTTCCACCTTCTGCGCCGCCAGGCCCTGCGACATTGGCGCAAGCCGCTAGTCGTCTTTACTCCGAAGAGCATGCTGCGCCACGCCGACGCCAGTTCGCCGATTGAAGATTTCACGCACAAGAATTTCCTGAACGTCATCCCCGACACCGAAGTCGGAGAGGCCGACCGCATCCTCATCTGCACCGGGAAAATTGGCCACGAACTTCAGGCCGAAAGAAAAAAGCGAAAAGACACGACCACAGCCATCGTCTTCCTCGAGCAACTATACCCGTTCCCCGAGCAGGAGTTGCTCGCCGAACTCGACCGTCACGGCAAAAACGCCGACATCGTCTGGGTGCAGGAAGAACCGGCCAACATGGGCGCGCTCTTCAACATGCTGCCCCGCCTGAAACGAATCGCCGGCGACCGCCCAGTGCTCTCCGTGAAACGTTCCTCCGGCGCCAGCCCCGCCACCGGCAGCAGCAAAGCCCACGAGGTTGAACAAAAAACCTTATTGACCCTGGCCTTTACCACCAAGTAATAGGCGGAGTTGGCCACGGCTCATGTAGAGACGGACGCATTCGTCCGTCCCGCGAGCGGCCCGTGTGGCGCGGGCGCTCTCGCCCGCGTCTTCAAATCGAACCCTGCCGCTACCCCGGCCTTTCCGTGACGGCCTTCCCACCCGCCCCCGGCAACTTAGCCTTCGCTCCACCAGCCAACAACTCCTCCAAACTTCCATACGCATAAATTGTGGGCGCGTGATTCTGCATCAACCCCCCGGTATCCGCCGTCGGTCCATAGTTGCTGTGCAGCTCCCGTCCCAACATACGCAGCATGGCCATCAACTGTCCGCGATGATGCGACGTATGCGCAATCCGCCGCACCATGACCCAGGCCCGCGATCGCTGCACATCGAAGAACTTCGTATCACCCTCCCACCACGCGTCATCCTTCGCCTGCAGCGCCGCCAGCCGCTTCCCGCTGTCCTCCGCATAACGCCTCATAAACTCCAACCGCGTTTCCGAAGCAGGCAGCGGCGGCGCTCCCACATCAATCCCCAACATGTTCCGAAACCACAATTCCTCGCTCATGCACTGATGCACCATCTGCTCCCGCACGCTGCGTCCCCGCGGATCGTCGGCCCGAATTCGCACCGGCAAGTCCTCATCCCGAAATTCACTCCACACGCTAACCACCTTCACCCGCTCAGTCGCGTACGTCTCCGCCAGAAATGTGTATCTCATAACAAAATGTTACGCCTGCCAGTGTGGCGCGGACGCTCTCGCACGCTAGTTTGATCCACAGTGGTACTCTTTCCTGTCCCATGCCGCCCCGCCCTCACCCTCTCCGCATCGCCATCGACACCGGCGGCACCTTCACCGACTGCGTCTGGCTCGACGCAGGCCGCGTGCGCATGCTGAAAGTTTTTTCCACGCCAGCCGATCCTTCCCAGGCCATCGTCGAAGCCCTACGCCGCATCGCAAAAGATACTGCCCACGACGGCGAACTCATCCTCCTCCACGGCACTACCGTCGGCACCAATACGCTGCTTCAGCGAAAAGGCGCGCGTACCGCGCTTGTCACCACCGCAGGTTTTGAAGACGCCATCGAAATCGGACGCCAGGCCCGTCCCAAGCTCTACGACTTTTTCTTCGATCGCATCGAGCCGCTGGTTCCCAAAGATCTCCGCTTCGGCGTCGACGAGCGCACCGCCAGCGACGGAGAAATCCTCACCGTGCCCGATTCCGAAAGCCTCCGCTCCCTCGCCCAACAGATCGCGCAAGCCAATCCGCAATCGATTGCAATCTCGTTTCTATTCTCGTTCGCAAACCCAACGAACGAACGCGCAGTCGCAGATGCCTTGAAATCCCTCGCCGTTCCACTCTCCATCTCGCACGAAATCCTCCCCGAATTCCGCGAATACGAACGCACCTCCACGGTAGTCATCAACGCCTACCTGCAGCCAATCATGCAAAGCTATCTGGAAAATCTCGGGCACCGCGCGAGCGAATCGGTGGAAGAGCGACGCTTCAGCGCCGCGAAAAGCATGCAAGAAGTGGAAGAGCGTCAATTCCGCGCTGCGAACGGAGTTCAAGCGGTGGAAGAGCGGCCCTTCAGGGCCGCGAAAGGCGTGCACAAGATTGGGGCTTCAGCCCCAGAGGAGCGCTCCGCTCCACGCATCTTCGTCATGCAATCCAGCGGCGGCATCACTGCGCTCTCAACCGCCGCCCGCGAGCCCGTCCGCACCGTGCTCTCCGGCCCCGCTGGCGGCGTTGTCGGCGCCGCCGCGACGGCCCGCGCCAGCGGCTTTGACCGCATCATCGCCTTCGACATGGGCGGCACCTCCACCGACGTCTCTCTCGTTGAAGGTGAAATCAAGACCGCCACCGACGCCCAAATTACCGGCCTCCCCATTAGCGTCCCTATGCTCGACATCCACACCGTCGGCGCCGGAGGAGGCTCCCTCGCCCGCTTCGACGCCGCCGGAGTTCTCCGCGTCGGACCCGAATCCGCCGGAGCCGATCCCGGCCCCATCTGCTACGGTAGCGGCATTCAGCCCACCGTCACCGACGCCAATCTTCTCCTGGGCCGTCTCCAGCCCACGCGTTTTCTCGGCGGCGACTTCACTCTCGATCTCACCCGCACCCGCCGCCTCACCCAGGAGTGGCTGAAAAAACAAAGTTCAAATTTGACTCTGGAGAAATTTGCCGCCGGTGTCATTCGCGTCGTCAATTCCACTATGGAGAAGGCGATTCGCGTCGTATCCATCGAGCGCGGCCGGGACCCGCGCCACTTTGCACTCGTCGCCTTCGGCGGCGCCGGAGGCTTGCACGCCTGTGCTCTGGCCGAAGCCCTCAGCATCCCGCGCGTCATCGTCCCCGCGCTTCCCGGCGCGCTCTCCGCTCTCGGCATTCTCGCCAGCGACGTTGTCAAAGATTATTCCCGCACCATCTTGTGGCGTGTCTCTGGCAAAATTCCCACGCCGCAACTGAACCGCGAATTCTCCGCGCTGGAAAAGAACGCCGCAAAGGATTTTCGCCGCGAGTCCTGGCAGGGAATCCCGCACTTCAACCGCAGCGTCGACATCCGTTACCGCGGCCAGGGATACGAACTCAATATCCCACTTACAAAAAATCTCCTCCGCGATTTCCAGCAAGAACACGACCGCCGCTACGGCTACACCCATCGCACTCGCGAAGTAGAGCTAGTAACCCTCCGCCTCCGCGCGACAGTAAAGTCGGGAAAGCTGGACCATGTGGAGACGGGCGCTCTCGCCCGTCCAGGCCGAGCAAAGCTCGGCAAGTTCTCCCAGCCAAGCACCCCGGTCCAATTCGATGGCAACGAACTATCTACGAAGCTCTATTCCAGAGAGAATCTTCAACCGAATAAAAAATACTCGGGCCCAGCCATCATCACCGAATACAGCGCCACCACGGTCATCCCGCCGGGAAAAACTTTCTACCTCGATCGTGCCTCGAACCTGATTGTGAATATTCGGTAAAGATGGATCGTGTGGGGACTGGCGCTCTCGCCCGCCCAGGCCGAGCAAAGCTCGGCAAGCTTTTCCAGCCAATCGTTCGATGGCAACAAAGCCGAAAAAATTTCTACCTCGACCTCTCCGGCAACCTGATTATGAATATTCGGTAAATATTCACTGTTTTGCCCCGTCCGCTTCGCAAATCTCGGCACTCCGCGCTAGGTACTCGCCACTGCCTTCGTTACAATAATCCCGTGAAACCCAGTCTTTTCGTAGTCGAAGACGATCCCGACATCTCCCGCCTCGTCCGCCATCATCTCGAAAACGAAGGCTTCACCGTTCGCGTCTATCCCACTGGCGCCAACGTTCTCGCCGACGCCGAGCGCCAGCGTCCGGCTCTCTTCATTCTCGACATCATGGTCCCGGGCAAAGACGGCCTGGAAATCTGCCGCACGATCCGCCAGACGATCGGCCTGTCCTCGGTCCCGGTGATTTTTCTAACGGCAAAAAGCAGCGAAGCTGATCGCGTTCTCGGCCTCGAACTCGGCGCCGACGACTACATCGCCAAGCCCTTCAGCCCGCGCGAACTCGTGGCTCGCGTGAAAGCCGTTCTCCGCCGCTTCGAGCGCCCCCTGCCGCCCAGCCCCATGAAAGTTGGCGACATCGAAATCGATCCTTCCGCCATGACTTTGATGGTCAACGGAAATCTCGTCCCCACTACCGCCACCGAGTTCCGTCTGCTCGATTATTTCGCCCGCCACAAAGGACGCGTCTTCAGCCGCGACCACCTGCTCGACTCCGTCTGGCGCGACACCGCTTACGTCACCCCGCGCTCGGTCGATGTCTACGTGCGCCGCATCCGCGAAAAGATCGAGCCCGACCCCGAGAACCCGCGCTACCTGAAAACCGTGCGCGGCGCCGGATATCGCTTCGAGTCCCCTAAATGAGGAGCACGTGAAGAACCGCATCTTCTTCAAACTCCTCGCCGTTTTCCTGATCGTTATCGCCGCCACCGCCGGCATCCTCGACGTCATGATTGGCGGCGCCTGGGAAGCTTCTCTTCGTTCCGAGATTGAGCGCAACCTCACTCAGAAGACTCTTCTCTTCGCGCATCGCGTCGAAACCGACCACGCTCATACGCTCACTGAAATCGCCGCGCAGGAAGGATTAGCCGCAGGCGCTCGCGCCACCGTCATCGACGCTTCCGGGAAAGTTCTCGCCGATTCTGAAGCTAATTCCGCCATCATGGAGAATCACTCTACTCGCAAGGAATTCGCTGACGCCCTCACCGGCAAAATCGGCGAGAGTGAGCGTCGCAGTGCCACTGTCGGCATCCCGTTTCTATACATCGCTGCCCCAGTATCCGGGGGTGCGGTTCGCCTCGCTTATCCGCTCTCCGATGTCGAAGCGGTGCAGGCACAAGTCCGCCGCCGCCTTTTATGGGGATCCTCCATCGCCTTCCTCATCGCCTTGCTCATCGCCGCCTCTGCTTCTATTTGGACCTCGCGCCGCCTCGAGCACATCGTCGATGTCGCTGTCCGCATCGAGCAGGGCGACCTCCACGCCCGGGTCGAAGACAAGCCCCTCGACGAAATTGGCCGCGTCGCGGCCGCCATCGACAAAACCGCCGGCCAGGTCGAACGCAGTTTTGCCGCCGTTCAGTCCAGCCAGCGCCAGCTCGAAACCCTGCTCAACAGCATGCAGGACGCGGTCATCGCCATCAGCCGCGACGGCCTCGTCCAGTGGGCCAACCAGCCCATGGATCGCCTCGTTCCGCAGCATGCCCGCCTCAACTCCCCAGTCGTGGAAACCATTCGCGACCCCGATTTCCTCGCCGCTGTCAAAGCCGCCACCACCACCAAACAGGTCAAAACCACCCGCGCGACCTCAATCGTCCCCGGACGCGCTTTCGATGTCACCGCCGCGCCCCTGCCCGATGGCGGCGCCGTCGCCGTGCTCCGCGACCTCACCGAAACCGAGCGCGTCGAAAAAACCCGCCGCGACTTCATCGCCAACGTTTCCCACGAACTGCGGACTCCCCTGACTTCGATTCAGGGATACTCCGAAACTCTCCTCGACCTCAGTTCCGATAATTCCGGACCCAACCGCGAGTTCCTCGAGATCATCCGCAAGAACGCCGCCCGCATGTCGCGCCTTACGGAAGATTTGCTGACCCTCGCGCGCGTCGAGTCTGGCGAGACCCGCTTCGATACCGAGGCCGTCCCGCCCATCGAACTGCTGCGCGACGCGGAAGAAAGCTTTCGTGAAATTGCCCGCACCCAGGAAGTGGATCTCACCATCGTGGAAACCAACAGCGACAAGTCATCGGTTGAATCTCTTCCATCGGTGCGCGCCGACCGCGAAGCCATTCACCAGGTATTCTCCAATCTCATCGACAATGCCATGAAGTACGGGCGCGCTGGCGGTCGCATCGTTCTCGGCGCGCGGCCCTCCCGTCACGGCGTGGAATTTTTTGTGCAGGATTTCGGCGCCGGTATCGCCTCTGAGCACCTGCCGCGCCTGTTCGAACGCTTTTACCGCGTCGACAAAGCCCGCTCCCGCGAATCCGGCGGCACCGGCCTCGGCCTCGCCATCGCCAAACACATCATGCTTGCCCATCGTGGCTCCATCCGCGCCGAAAGCGAACTCAACCACGGCAGCACTTTCCTTTTTATCCTCCCCGCCGCATAACCAAGTGGCGACTGCCCCGTGGCTTGTCCGCCGATGCGAACCGAGACTGCGCTCTATGTTTCCGCCCGGACCTTGGTCTTGATGCTGGTTCGCGCTAAACGCCACTGGGGCGCCTCCTGGATTCCGACCGGCTGACAATCCCTGCCAATGCCCTCATCTCCAAGAAATGACAAAAAATTCACAGCCTGTTAACCACACGCCCGGCGCCCGATTCTATGCTTGGCCGTTGCCAATGCCACTCAATGCGCAGAATCTCGACGACGAGTCCTCGAACCCTTCTCGTTGCTCGAATTCCCGCCGGGCGGACACACCTATGAGCACCGCAACCAAAATCTCCGATGCTGAACCGGCCCACCATTACATCGTGCGCCGGACTGTCGAAGCCTGTCGGATGGGCCAGGAGGCCGCGGGCGCCGCAGCCGAGGGCATCGCCACTGGCTCCAGCGCGCTACTCAATTCTCTCCGCCAGCGCGAGCGCGAACTCGATACCCTCGATATGGAAATCGACACCGGCGTTACTACCGCCATCACCGAAGTCGGCCCCGCCGAGGCTCGCGAACTTCTTGCCTGCATGAAAGTGATGATCGCCCTCGAGCGCATTGGCGACCTGCTGCTCAGCTTTGCCAACAGCGCGCTCTCCGTCAGCGGGCGCATCGACCCTGACGACATCCGTGACCTCACTCAGATGGCGACCCTGCTCGAGAAAATGTTAACCGACTGCGGCGCCGCCTTCTCCGGCCGCGATGTTCCGAAGGCGCTCGACGTTCTTCGCGCCGATGCCGAAATGGATCGCCTGCGCAATCTCATCTTTCTGCGGCACATTGAGAACCCGGAAGATGTTCACCGGCAGGCCAGCCTGCAAGTCATCTTCATGACGCAATCTCTGGAGCGCGCGGGCGATCATGCCAAGAATCTTGCGGAAGAAGTTTGTCACTTCGTCAGCGGACGCACCGTCCGACACGTGTCCATCGCCTACAACAAGCCCGTCGAGCAAATGTTTATCGACTATCTCCGTCGCCGCGATCAGCCCCGCTAATCCGCCTGGTTCCCGCCTCTCATCCCTGCCTTTAATCCCTGTTTGGTCGCGAAAGCCCGTACCGACTGCTCCAACTCCATCGATATGGTGTCGGTTATCTTGATCATGTCGGGCATCAGGTTGCTTAAATCGATCATCAGAAAATTCCGCCGCACGCATTCCGCCATCACGTCCTGCAGCAGCCGCGCCTCCGCAATCAGCATGGGAAAAATTTCTAAGAAGAGCGAATCCCCGCTCTAGGAAGATTGAGTGGATGCCGCGAACTGCGCAGAGGTTTAACTCTACCGTGAAACACGTAGCCCCGGACGCATTCGTCCGGGGCCGTTTCGTAGAACGAAGCTTCCTGTGAGGACATCTGGGTGGAAACAGCGGCCCGGGCTGCCGTGTAGGGACAGCCGCCTCATGTGCAGTTCCCATGACATCCTTTGCACAAATGTAAGGGATGTCATGGAACTGCACACGCCTCGGCTGTCCCGTCGACCGAATCTCGACCTCCTGGAGTGCGACGCTTCCGCCTTCCGCACGTTGAATCCCGCGTCGTCAGGGCAGTATCATGAATGAGAAATGCCCTTTCCCATCAAAATCTGCAGCGTCTGCCAGGAAGAATTCGAACTCAAGCCCGATAAGCCCGGCTTCGCGGATCGTTGTCCATCCTGCAGCGCAGAGGAAACAACTTCGTCTACCTCGAAGCGCCGCATGGATGCCGACGAGCGTCGCTCCGCCGCAGAAGCCAACGCCGCCCGCCGCAAGGCTATGCGCGAT
>DASSRO010000054.1:0-17817 GCA_035701745.1 Candidatus Sulfotelmatobacter sp.
GCGCGAGACTATCCGCACCAACTTTCAGGCGGCATGCGGCAGCGCATTATGATCGCGATGGCCATCGTCAATCGCCCACAGTTGCTGATTGCCGACGAACCGACCACCGCGCTTGACGTCACGATCCAGGCGCAGATCCTGGAGTTGCTGGCGCAGTTGCGAATCAAGTTTGGGCTGGCGATGCTGTTTATCTCTCACGATCTGGCGGTAGTTTCGCAGATCGCCGATCGCGTCGCCGTCATGTATGCGGGAAGCCTGGTGGAACTGGGGGCGAAACGAGACATTTTTCAAGCGGCCGCGCATCCGTACACGCGGGGTTTGCTCCGCGCCGTGCCCGATCTGAAGACCGACCGCGGGCGCCCGCTGCAGACGATTGAAGGGACGGTTCCGGCGCTGCACTCGATGCCACCGGGTTGCGGGTTCGAGCCGCGCTGCGAGTTCCGCATTCCGGAGTGCGCCCGTGACTATCCGCCACTGGTGCAGGTTTCGGCGGGACATTGGGCTCGCTGCCCGGTGGTGAATGCCCCCGGCTAGAACCCGGCGGTGTACCTTGAAAATCAACGGCAGAATGCAGGGAATTCCCGACTCCATATTTTCTGCGGCCCAGTCTATAATCGGCAATTTGTTTGGTGACCCGTTTGCGCATACTTCTTCTCAGCGACATCCACGCCAATCTCGAAGCTCTGGAAGCCAGCCTCGCTGCCGCTCCGTCGTTCGACGTGGCGGTGAACCTGGGGGACATCGTGGGGTACGGAGCGAGCCCGAATGAGGTGACGGCGCGGTCGCGCGAACTGGGAAAGACTTTCGTACGCGGGAATCACGACAAGGCAGTCACTGGACTGCTGGATCTCGATGATTTCAACCCGATGGCGGCGTCTGCGGCGATTTGGACGCGCAACGCGTTGACCCAGCAGAATCTCGCCTGGCTGAGAGAATTGCCGCACGGACCGGTGCCCTTGCCGGATTTTCCGGAGGTGCAGTTGGTGCATGGTTCTCCCAACGATGAAGATGAATATGTGGTTTCGCTGGGAGACGCGCTGGCGCCGCTGATCACGCTGGCTAGCCCTCTGACTTTCTTCGGGCATACGCATCTGCAAGGAGGATTTTTCGTGAACGACACCTCGGCCGATGGCTTCCGGCCGGAGTACCAAACTGCGGGACAGGCGGAGTCGGTGGCGCTGCAGTTGAAGCCGCACACGCGATACCTGATCAATCCTGGTTCCGTGGGGCAGCCGCGCGACGGCGATTGGCGGTCTGCGTTCGCGCTGTTCGATAGCGACGAGCAGGTCGTTCACTTCCATCGCACTCCCTATAACCTGAAAGATGCGCAGGATCGGATCTTCGCAGCGAAGCTGCCGCCGCGACTGGCCACGAGGCTGGCGGCGGGGCGGTGAGTTGAGCGCGTTGCGGCCGTTGTAGACTCAGGACATGCCTACTTTTTCTTCCCGCTCTTCCTCTTCCACTAGCGGAAACAAACATCTTTTTGAGGCGCGCGAGAATCCTCCCGAGCACTACCTGGTTGCCCATAGTGACGGCGGAGCGCGCGGTAATCCGGGGCCAGCGGGTTATGGCGTGGTGCTGCAAGACGAATCGGGGCGCAAGGTGGCCGCGCTCAGCGAATATCTGGGTCACCAGACCAACAACTTTGCGGAGTATCAGGGGCTGATCGCTGCCCTCGAATATGCAGTGCAGCACGGCCCCAAGGCGCTCAAGCTGATCAGCGATTCGGAGTTGCTGGTGCGGCAGATCAAGGGAATTTATAAGGTGAAGAATTCCACGCTGCAGGAATTGCACGGGCGGGCGAAGGAGTTAATTGCGCAACTTGACTGGTTTTCGATCGGGCATGCGCTGCGCGAGCAGAATCAGGAGGCGGATCGCCTGGCGAATGAGGCGATGGACACGGGCATGGGACGTGGCGGGGCGCGGGCGGCGACTCCCGAGCGGCCTTCGATTCAGGTGCAGCAGGAGTTCGAGGGCGTCGTTCGGAACGGCAAGGTGGAGCTTTTGAATGGAAGCCTTCCGGATGGAACGCGCGTCCAGGTGCGAGTGAAGAAGTGAGCAGCGCCCACAGGGGCTAAAGCCCCATTTTATCGGGGCTGTGGTGGCACGACTGAAGTCGTGCCCTTCCGCAAACGCTTACCACATCAGCACCAGCAAACTCCCCACACGGGGTGGTCTTCGCAGTCGTGCCGTTCCACAAATTCGATAGTCAAATCCCCACCCTCTGACTTATTCCGCGGCGGAAGTGTGGTCGTGGATTATTTTCCAGCCGTCGGGAAATTTGCGGAAGACCAACGTGAACAGGCCGTGAGGGGTTTTACCGTCGGGCATGGTCAGGCGCCATTCTCCGCGCACGAAAGCAGCGTCTGCTCCCAGCATTTCGATGCGAAGGTTGGAAAATTCCAGCCTGCCCATTTCATGGCCGGGACTGTTGTAAGTGGCGCGGTAGCGGTCGAGCGTCGCTTGCCAGCCAGCGGTTTGCTTCGCGCCAGAAAAGAAGGTCAGTTCAGGCGAGTTCCAGTAGCCCGCCATGAAGCGGTCGAGATCGTGATGGTTCCATGCTTCCTGCTGGCCGCGCAGGACCTGCTCGACGGGGGAGCGTTCATCGCCGGCCGCGCGTCCTACCGCAGCGAGAGTGGCGAGCAAGGCCAGCGCAGTGAAGTTGTAGAGCTTCTTTCTCATTGCCTCTCCTTCGCAGAGACGACGCCTTCTCAACGGTGACCGCAAGAGGACTCGCAAGCCACGGGCTCTACGATTTCTTCAGTGGGCTTCTTCCGTTGCCGGGGCCGTGTCGGGGGTATCTACTTTTTGCGCGACAGCATGCGGGGCGAGCGGCGACGGTTGAAACCCGCCGGGATCTTTTCCGGCCATAGCGACGGTCATGAAGTTCATCCATATGGGCAGGGCGGCGTGGGCTCCGGTTTCTTTTGCGCCCAGAGATTTCTTCTCGTCGTAGCCAACCCAGACTCCGCAGGTCATGGTGGGAGAGAATCCCATGAACCACGCATCGGTGAAATCATTTGTTGTGCCGGTCTTGCCCGCAACTGGAAACGGCAGCTTTGAGGCGGCGATGCCGGTGCCGTGCAGAACGACCTCCCGCAGCATTGAGGTCATGATGCGGGCGGTACGCTCGCTAACTACGTCCTTCACGTCGGGAAAATCCTCCTCCAGTACGCGGCCTTCATAATCGGTCACACGCGTGATGTAACGCGGCAGCACGCGCACGCCGTCGTTGGGAAAGACGCTGTAGGCAGAAGTTTGCTCCATTAGTGTGATCTCGGCCGCGCCCAACGCAACCGGTAAATAGGGAGGCAGCCTGGAGGTGATGCCGAAACGGCCGGCGTAGTCGATGACGTTCTTGATGCCAATTTTATTGGCGAGCTTGAGGGCCGGGATGTTGCGGGATTGGGCCAGCGCGCGGCGCAAGCTGATAATGCCTTCAAACTTTTCGTCGTAGTTGTGCGGCGCGTAGGGACCGGAGGAGGTGTCGAAGCTGACGGGTTCGTCAAGGATCGTATCGTCGGGACTGGCGCCCTGGTCGATGGCGGCGGTATAGACGTAGGGCTTGAAGGAAGAGCCAACCTGGCGCAAGGCCTGGGTGGCGCGGTCGAATTTCGATTCGTTGAAGTCGCGGCCGCCGACCATAGCCTTGATTCCGCCGGTGGCGTTGTCGATGGCAAGCAGCGAACCCTGAGCGCCTGAATCCTGCTCCAGGCTCACGCGGGCCGCGCCGTTTGTGCTGAGCGAGAGAATCTTGACGTAACAGATGTCGCCGGTCTTGAGAATGTCAGCGAGCTTGTGCTGAGTCCAGGCGACGTCGGGCTGTGCAAGAGCGGCGGTATACCGGCCGAACTTAAGGGTCGCGATGCCGGTGCCTGCGGAGGTAACGAGGGCGTGGATGTATCCGTTCGCTTCGGGCTCGTCGTCCCAGTCGGGATGAAAATATTTGTCGAGCGGGACGCCGCTAGCGGCGACATTTTCCAGATGGTTCTTCCAGCCGTGCCGGCGCTCGTAGGCAGCCAAACCGTCGAGCACCGCTTGATTCGCGGCGCGTTGCAGATCGACATCGAGCGTGGTGTAGACCTTCAAGCCGCCTTCATGCACCTGGTCGGCGCCATACTTGCCCTCCAGATAGCGGCGAATTTCTTCGACGAAGTACGGAGCCAGCGAGTTGGGATCGTGCGCCAGATGCAGCACCAGCGGAGCGGACCGTGCATCGGCGGCTTGGGCGGCGGTAATCTTGCCGTCTTCAAGCATGGCATTGATGACGAGGTTACGCCGTCTCTGCGCCTTGTCGGGATGGTTGATCGGAGAATACACAGTGGGGCCTTTGGGTAAGCCCGCGAGCAGAGCCGCTTCCTCGAGAGTGAGCTGCTTTGCCGGCTTGCTGAAATAAAATTCCGACGCAGCCTCGAAGCCAAAGGTGCCGTGTCCCAGAGCGATCTGATTCGCATAGAGGGTGAAGATTTGCGGCTTGGTGAAGCGGCGCTCGATCTGGATGGCGAGCATGGTTTCCTGCACCTTGCGATGGAAGGAACGATCAGGCGAGAGGAAAAGATTGCGCGCTAACTGCATAGTCAGGGTCGAGGCGCCCTGCAGGCGGCCGCCCGAGGTAATATCGCGATAGGCAGCGCCTATGATTCGCCAGAAATTCACGCCGGAGTGGCGGTAGAAATCCTTGTCTTCGATGGAGACCAGCGCGTCGCGCAATACGGGAGGAAAATCCTCGTAACTGACGACAACGCGGCGTTGCAGGGCGAACGATCCGATGACGCGCTCGTGATCGTCGTAGAGTTCGGTTATCGAACTGGGACGGTACGCCTCCAGCGCGTCGACCTGCGGAAGGTCCATGGTGTAGACGAGCAAGAGGCCGACGGTCGCGCCCACCAGGATGGAAACGAGCACGAGCAGACCGAGCAGGACGCGGCCAACCAGCCTGCGTCCGCCGATTTCCACCGGGGGCAGCGTTTCGTAGAAAGATTTCATCCGGAGACGAAGTCAGGATAGCACTTTGACTGGCGATCCCCGGAGCGGGTTTTGCTGACAAAAGTAATCGCGCGCCCGGAGGCGCGCGATGGGAATTGCAAAGTTGGAACAGGGAGTTAACTGGCGTGGCTCTTGAGCACTTCCACGGCCTTGTTCAGTTGATCATCCACGGTATTTTTGGGCTTGGCTTCCTGCTCCGGAGTTGCGGGAGTGTCCTCGTCATCCGGGGCGACGGAATCGTCGGCAACGTCGGCCACTACGACGTTGGGAGTGATTGCCGTGTCTTGGATGGCTTTGCCGCTAGGCGAGTAATACTTAGCGATGGAGATGATCAGCGCGCCGCCGTCAGGCAGGTCGATCGTTTTCTGCACAGAGCCGTCGCCGAAGGTCTTGTCGCCGACAACGTCGCCGCGGGCGTTCTCCAGAATCGCAGCGGCCACAATCTCAGCCGCCCCCGAAGTTCCACGGTTCACCAGAACAGCGACCGGAAGAGTGGTGATCGCTTTGGCGGGATCGGCATTGAAGGCTTGACGGGGGAATTTCTGTCCCTGGAGGTAAGTGATGGTTCCGTGATTGAGGAACAGATTCGCGACGGTGACGCCCTCGTTCTCATCTCCCTCGGCGCAGTTGCGCAGATCAAGCAGGATTTTCTTCGCTCCCGATTTTTCGAGCGACTTGACTTTGGCAGCGATCTCCTGCGTCTTGCCCTTGGTCAGGGCTTCGATCTTCACGTATCCGATGGAATCGTCCATCATCTTGTCGGAGACGGGAGGAATGCTAACGATGTCGCGGGTGATGGTTACCTTTTGAGGCTCGGCTTTGCGGGCGCGAACCACGGCGACATTCAGGGTGGATCCGGGAGTGCCGGCAAGCAGGCTGCGAATTTCGGGCAACGACATTTCACGGGTGCTCTGGCCTTCGATCGATTCGAAAATGTCGGTCTGCTCAATTCCCGCTTTTTCCGCGGGAGAACCGGGCAACACGTCGACGACCGCCGCGTATCCGAAGCGCTTGGAGATCACAGCGCCGATTCCGCCCTTGGCTTCGCTTTTGTGCGCCTTGTATGTCTTGTAGGCGTCGGCGGTCATGTACGCGGAGTTGGAATCGAGCGATTCGAGAAGACCATGGAGCGCGCCGTCGGTCACTTTGGGAATGTTCGGCTCTTCGACGTATTCACTGCGCACCCGGGAGAGCACTTCACTGTACACCTGGAGCTGGCGGTAAGATCCGTCGTTGGAGGAGGCGTGGACACCTCCGAGCGAACCCACAACGACAAAGAGTAATACGGCAAAAGAGGTGAACAGAATCGCTGCTTTAGTTTTCATGGACATCGGTTTTGGTCTTCTTCTGGAAGGAGTTGCTTCCTGCGAAACTCTCCCTATTATATCCCTGTAGATGCAGTTTGAGACCCCTTGGCTGCACGATTTGAGCCTCGCAGGTAACGCGGTCAGTCGGATCCTGAGTAGAGCAGAGAGCCGCAGCCCTCTTTCAAACGAAACAAACAAGTTGCTTGTCAGTGAGGTGATTTGAACGTTAATGTGAGCGAGGTTTGTACCGAGACCGGCCGTCCGTTCAGGCTGTAAGGCTTGAACTTCCACTGCTTCACGCCATCGATGGCTGGGCGTGCAAATGCCAGGGAACCCTGCAGGAATTTGGCATCCTGCACGGTACCGTCGCGGCCAATCAAAACCTGCAGAACTACTGTTGCTTGCCCTTTTCCGTTGGCGGGATAGGCGATGGCGGGCTGGTCCGTCAGGAGCGCCCGCTCTGCGGCTTCTGAAACTGCCACTGGCTCAATGGACGCCATCGCAGTCTCGGGGGCCCTATTGCCGCTTGACTCGGGAGTCATCGAGGCAAGTTGCGATTGCAGGCTGGGAGGTACGTATCCGGCAGCAGACCCATGATGTGGCGTCGGATTCCTTTGTGTGGCAGGTTGCGGTGGGACCGACACCGGAACCGAGGTTAGAGCAGGAGGAGCAGACAGTGATCGTGGGACCGCGGCTGGTATTTCAGAGTGCGAAGCAGGAACCGAAGCGACGGATGGGGCCGGCAACGCTACGCCGGCAGGCGGGGCCCCCCCGTTCGACGTAGCGGGCGGCTGTTCCTGGACCTGCACAGCAGGGGTAGATGAATCACTCGCTGGTGTGGCAGTTCCATCCGGTTGCAGTACCGTCGGGGCCGGGCTTGGCGTATCAGGATTGGACTTCTTGGCGGTGGGATCGACGACGGGCAACACTTGAATTTGCGTGGGGTCAGTAGTCGCGTCAGGAATCGGCTCACCGACTGGCAACTTGTATTCATCCCCCGCGCGGGCAAAATCTTCATGAGCAACCGTTTGAACAGGAGTGACAGGCTGCGGGTTCAGCCAACCGTGCAGAGTTTGTAGGCCGTGCGTCCAGAGAGTACGGACTTGAGAGTGCCAAGGGGCTTGTGGCGCGGCCACGATGGCGAAACTCGCCAGAACCAAAGATCCCAGGATAGCGGCCTTTCCCAGTCGTGACTTCGGCCGCGGTTCTTCCTCGGCGGCGTCCTTTCCGCTTGTCATGTAGGCGAAGAGATCCGCCTCTTTCTTGCGGTCGGTGAGGTTGTTTTGGGTCGGCTTCGAGTCGGGAATCGCCGCAATTGATTTCGGATGAACCGGACGCGCCGGGCGTGCGGGAGCCTCGTAACCCAGTAATTCCGGCTTGGCGGGAACTGGAGGAACCGAAGGAGGAGGCGCAGACGTCGAAACAGCGGAGGCTCCCGCCCGGGTTTTCAAATACCATTCCAGTCCCTTGGGGCCGTCCGGCGGGGCCGGTGAATCTGGAGTTGAATCGGACTCGGCAGGTTTCTGTTCGGGCTCGGCGGCAACGGGCGCTATATCCTTTGCTGGAACCACTACATCGAGGGACGATAGGAATTCGGGGGCATGCGATTTGGCCGAAGGCTGCAGAAACTCCCCAGTACGTGGTTTTTCTTCTGGCTGCGGAACGCTCGGCGGTACGACGCTGAAGGTTGGCGCGGGGGATGAACTCGCCGCGGCAGCGGCCGCGTGTGCCGACTGTGTCGCCGTCGCAGCCGAGTCACGCTTGGCGTGCAGCAAATCGCGAGCGGTCGTCAGTGTGTCTTTGACTTGATTGAGCTGAAGCGGTTTGCGCAGGATCGAATTCGCGCCTGCCTGCAGCGCGCTGGGAGCGCTGGCATCATCGCTCACAATCGCAAGGGTAAGGGGCCGTTCGGCGGCCTTTCGTTGACGCGCGGTGGTTAGCAACTGGGCAGCTTCGGGCTGCTTATCCCAGTCGATGATAACGATTTGTAAATTCTCATTTGCGACGCGCTCGACGGCGTCGCCAGCTTCCGTGCAGTGCTCTCCCTCTACGCCCAAGCCCACTAACACCTGGCGAATAGGATCCGCGGTTCCCTCATCGGAGGAAAATAAAAGGCAACGAAGGGCCATCCCTTACAGACTAGGGTGGCCGGGTAACTGGGGCAAGATTACCGAGGGGGGATTCGCGGCAAACGCAGGTGGAACCGCGGGTACATGTACCTTGGAGTGCGGCTGGGCTAGAATGCTCGGTTCGGACTGGCGAAGATTCGTTTGTTGCGTGTCTGCGCCTGCCGGTTCGGGTTCCTGTTGGATCGATCTCAAACTATGGCTCTGCAAGAACAAAACTATTGGCTCACCACTGCCGAATTTCCCAAGGCCGACGCTCTCCGTCCCATCCCCGAAGCGGCCGATGTCGCCGTGATCGGCTCCGGGTTCACCGGGCTCTCTGCCGCCCGCACGCTGGCCAGGCGCGGCGCGAAGGTTGCCGTGCTAGAGGCGGAGACCATCGGATGGGGCGCCAGTTCCCGCAACGGCGGAATGGTGCTCACCGGGATGAAGCTGGGGGTTAACAAATTAATCTCCATGTACGGGCGCGAGCGGACTCAGCGCATGTATGCGGCCTCACTCGCTTCCATGGACTGCGTGGAACAGATCGTGCGCGAAGAAGGAATCGACTGCGATTTCGTGCGCTGCGGGCATCTTGAAGTCGCCTGCAAGCAGAAGCATTTTGACGACTATGCGCGGCAGGCGGAAGTGATTGCGCGCGAATTCCAGCATACGCTGCGGGTGGTTCCGAAGAACGAGTTGAGCAGCGAGATTGGATCGACGATTTATTACGGCGGCATGGTGGATGAAGTCAGCGCCGGGGCCAACCCTGCGCGCTACGTTGCGGGGCTGGCCCGCGCCGCTATGAAGGCCGGGGCGGAAATCTTTGAGCGCACACGCGTCGAAACCATACAGCGGGAGACGCGGCAGGGCACGGCGGGATGGAAGCTGACCACTTCGCGCGGTTCGCTGTGGGCGCAGGACGTTTTCGTCGGGACCAGCGGCTATACGGGCAAGGCCACGCCCGGGCTGCAGAAGAAGCTCATTCCGATCGGGTCGTTCATTATTACGACGGAAGTTCTTCCAGAGGCGCTTGCGCGGGAACTGAGCCCGCGCAACCGCATGATCTACGATTCGAAAAATTATCTGTACTACTACCGGCTCACACCGGATCGGCGCATGCTTTTCGGCGGACGGGCGGCGTTCTTCCCAGAGACCGACCAGACGGTGCGGCAGAGCGCCGAAATCCTGCGGCGAGGAATGATCGAGGTCTATCCGCAATTGAGCGATGCCAAGATCGAATATGTGTGGGGCGGCACGCTCGATTTCGCCTTTGACATCATGCCCCACGCCGGGCAACTCGATGGCATGTACTTCGCCGTTGGCTATGCCGGACACGGCGTGGCCATGGCCACGTATCAAGGCCAGAAGATCGCGGAGCTTATGGCGGGAGATAAGCCGGAAAATCCGTTCGTGGGAATTCCGTTTCCGGGCGCGCCACTGGGCCTGTACAACGGGAAGCCGTGGTTCCTGCCCTTCGCGGGGGCGTGGTACAAGGTGCTGGATTGGGTGAGCTGAACGCAATTGCCGAGACTAGAGAATCGCGCTAGCCAGTTAAAAGAAGAGGGTAAGAAGCTTGAGGGTTGGATGCTCCCAGGAATCATTGAAACGGGTCTCGAATCGTCAAGCGTCGATCAATGCTCTGACCGTCCTGCATGTCTTCCGAATAAAGGATTGTGCATCCTGCTTCCAGAGCGGAGGCGACGATGAGAGCGTCATAAACTCCATAGGCGTATTTTTCTGCAATTGCCAAAGCCTTTTTGTGAGTATCAAGCGTGATCGGAAGCGGATCGGGACAGAGCACCTCAATGCTCTCTAAAGCAAGTTGAACCTCGCCCCAAGGCATGTTCCCCTTTCTCCGCACCACTGCAGCAAACTCGTTCAACACCTGCACGCTGACCCTTCCGCCAGCAGAAATCAATTTCTCCGCATGATGGGAGCGCGGATCATCCTGGATGACGGCATACACAAAAACATTGGTATCCAGAAAAGCTTTATCGCTCATTCGCTTCCTCGCGGTCGAAGACGAATCCGGGAGGGAAAGGACGCCGCAGTTTGCGGAGGCGGGCCAGCGCCCGCTCCCGGCTTCGATCGCGGCTCACTTCGAAGACACGGCCACCCGCGACACGAATCTCAATCTGGTCGCCTTCTTTTAGCTCGAGTGCTTCGACTACCGCTGCGGGCAGGCGCACGGCCAAGCTGTTTCCCCACTTTGCAATTTGCATATGCCTCCTTAGATATACATAACACAGTGTATATCCTAGAGCTTCGGTTGACAAGAGGACGAGCTGTGCTCGAAGGACAGCCGAGGGCGACTGTCCCCACATTCTCTAGCCATCCCCAAGCTGTCCCACATTCTTTAAGCGGGGATTTACTTCGCGTGCGCAGGGTCTGCGGGGCGAGGTCTGAGAATCCGATATACCAGCGGGCCGGCTGCGATCGCGATGGCGCCGCCGATCAGGCCGAAGCGGTCGCTGCCCAGCAGGGCTACCAGGGCCATCACAACGGGTGCGCCGACCACGTAGAACAATCCCACCTCTCCGCCGGGGATGGTGAAAGAACGCTTCAGGTCCGGGCGCTTTCTGCGGAGTTTCCAGCCCGAAAGCACTGTCAAAACCGTGGTGGCTGAGCGCAGCCAGATATATACCGAAACTAATTGGCCGAGGCTCTGCCATGCCAGAAGAGCGTAGATCGCCGCCGATACTACGATTGCGAGCCACGGCGTGCCGTAGCGCGGGTGCTTGCGGGTGAGGAGCGCCGGCAGATATCCGTCTTCCGCCAAGGCGAAGGGCATGCGCGTGGTCGTCAGAATCGTGCTGTTCAGCAGCGCGATGTTGGCGACCATGGCAGCCAGAGTCATCCATGTGCCCAGCCACGGTCCACCGATTATGCCGGCGGCGTCGGAGAAGAATCCGGTGCGCCACTTCTCCCAGTAGCCCGCCGAGGCCAGTCCGGCAAAAGCCGGCAAGAAGTAGGCGGCAATCGAGAGCGGCACGACCATCGCCAGCGCCCGGGGATAAGCCCTTTGCGGGTTCTCGACTTCTTCGGCGACGGTCGACAGTTGTTCGTAGCCAGAATACAGCCACAGCCCGAGCGCCAATCCCACGCCAAAGACCTTGAAAGTTGGCTGGTGCGGCACAACCAGGGGCGTGAAGGGATTGTGATGCCAGTGAGCCAGCGCGATGACGATCATGGTCATTACGGGCACGAAAATAAAAATCTCGAGCGCGGTGGCAACCTGGCCCACCATCTGAATGCCGCGCACGTTGACCCACGTCAGCAGCGCGATCAGGGCGATTGAGACGAGGTAATGCTCCCACCACGTCATTTTGGGGAAGTAGTACACCAGGTAGTCGGTGAACAGAACGGCATAGACGCCGCCCAGCAAGAACGAGGCTGACCAGTTCCACCAGCCGGCAAGAAATCCCCAGAAGTCGCCGAAGGCGGCGCGCGTCCAGCGATAGAACCCGCCTTCGACCGGCATGGCGGTGGTCAGTTCGGCCGAAACCAACGATACCGGGATGCACCAGAAAAACGGCAGGACCAGGAGGTAGATCAGCGTCATGCCCGGCCCGGAAGTGGTGACCATGTCCTCGAGCCCGAACGGGCCGCCCGTGGTGTAGGAGAACATTACGAAGACGAGGTAGAAGAGGCCAGCCTTGCGGAGTGCGGAGGATTGGTCGTTGGTGGTCAAGCGAGAATGTGGTTATCGAAGAATTGTTGATTGATGATTGTTGATTGCTGATTAAAACCGATGCGCCTTCAGTCAGCAATCAACAATTAGCAATCAGGAAATTGCGCCGCTAGGCCGCCAGAGTTCCCGCGAGCGCGCCCTCCAGTTCCAGCAACTGGCGTTTGATTTCGAGGCCGCCGCCGTAGCCGCAAAGAGTTCCGTCGGATGCGATCACGCGATGGCAGGGGACGACAATCGCGACAGGGTTACGGTTATTGGCCATGCCCACCGCGCGAAAGCCCTGTGGACGGCCAACGGCGCGCGCGATGTCGCCGTAGGTGCGAGTTTCACCGTAGGGAATGGCCAGAAGAGCTCGCCAGCACGCGAGCTGAAAATCGGTCCCTCGCAGGTCGAGAGGAAAGGTGAACTCGCGCCTGTCGCCGGCGAAGTATTCCTGCAGTTGGTGAACGAAAAGCTGCAACGCTTTGGGCGATTCTTTGAACTGAAATCCAGGCTCCTTTCGTTGCCTTTCAGCCCGCAGGTCGCGGGGGTTGGGACGGACGGTTTGTTGGCCGGGCAGGCGCGGATCAAATTCCAGCGCCAACAATCCTGCCTCGGAGGCGGCCACGAACAATGGCCCCACGGGCGACGTAACGGTTGTAGAATGAATCATTTCCATAAGGACTCACGCAGCTGGTGCGGGTGCCGGCGCCCATAAACATAGCACGAGCGGCCGTCTGGGAGGAGCCAGAGATCGTGGTTTTGGTTGACAGAATTGGCTTTTTCGACGAGAGTGTGTCGACGTCCCAGCGAAACAATATCAGGCATTGAAAAAAGCCCTCCTCATTCTTAGTGCCGTCGTACTGGCGCCAGTGCTCCTGGTAAGCCTGGTGGTATTTGCGGCCGGGGACTGGCGCACGATTGGGCAGACCGAAGGCGGCGACAAAGTGTCTGTCAGCTCCGTTCGCATTCTAAAGAACAGCCAGCGGCTGGCGCTGGTACGAGTTGAATTTAAAGCGCCGGCTCAGCTTCCCCAAGGTGGGCCGTTCGTTGAGATGCGGGCGCGTGTGCATTTTAACTGTGCGAGCGGCACCGCAGTCCCCACGACCGAGTGGTTCTACTCACGCGACCGCAGCGGGCGCGTCGTGGTCAGCAAGAAAGCCACTCATGACGATGAATTCGGCAAAAACCCAGAGGGCGGTTTCGTGGCTATGGTGAGTAAAGACGTTTGCAGTCAGAGTAAGTGAGAGAGATCTCAATTCTCAGTTTCTGCGCGCAGTTTTTCACAGACAGGGGCACCTCCGTAACCTTCCGACTACTTCCACCCGTCTCGCTTTGGGCTTATTCTGATAACAGAGATCGGACGAAACGGCTCTGATTTCAACCCACCTCAGTATGGATTCACTTCGACTTTATGGGCTGGTTAGCGGCGGGGTCGCATTGCTGGCGGCGTATGCGCTGTCGAGGCGCAAGCCCAAGACGCCGGACGAACTCGAGAGGCAGCGACGGGCGTGGCTGGAGACTACAGGCCGCATCACGGACGGCACCGTGATCGACGTGCAGGATCTGGCCGCAGCCAACAATTATCATGCAGCGACGATGTTGATCTACAAATATGACGTGGCGGGCGTGTCGTATGAGTGCTCCCAGGACGTGACTTACCTGCGGCACTGGATCAATCTGCATTCCTGCCGGCTGGGGCTGCCCACGTCGGTAAAGTACGATCCCCAGAACCCGGGGAATTCGCTGGTAGTCTCGGAAAACTGGATGGGATTGCGGCAGTAGCTTACTGCCACGTCAGACGCATGACAGTATTGTGCTTCTCGAAGGTGACGTGGAGGGAGCGGTCGGTGCCGCCCATGAAATCCGCCGAAATCGTTTTGGAGAGATCAGTGGTCTCGTCCGAAGAAAGCGCTCTGAGGCGAAGGGAATGTTTTCCTGCCGGGACCTTGAGGGTTTCTGAATCCACGCCGTGCAAGCCGTTGAAAACCACCATGCGCTTTTGAACGCCGCCGTGCAAGGGCCGCGTCAAGGCGAGTTGATCGTCTACCCAGACAAAAAGCGTGGCATCTTTGAACTGATGCTGCACCGCCAGATCGAGATTGCAGACCGGGGTTACGGATTCCCGGACCGGCTGCGCGGATGGCGTGGTGCGAGTTGCCGGCAGTTTGGACTGGTGAGCCTTCCGCCCGGAATGCCGGGATGGGCCGGTGGTCCGTGCGGTTAGCAATTCACTGGAAGGTTCAGCTGAAGTTGGCTCTATGCGTCCCGGATTTGGGGAGTAAGCGGCATTGGTGGCGCCGTCCGGCGGGCTCACCGCGAGCCGGGGAGAAATCACCAGCACTTTGGACTGGAACCCGGCAATGAGAAGGAGCACCAATACTGAACCTACTAATAGGTAGTTTCGCAGCGGGACGTCGCGAAGCGCATGGCGGACTAAATCCCGCGCCTGAGTGATGTCCGCCGCGGAATGTCTTCCAGTCGTTCCCGCGCCCGCCCTGCGGGTGCGCGTTCCTGTGACGGTGGATCGGGATCCGGTTGCGATCACAGCCTGGAGCGAAGTCGTGGTTGATCCGGCCTCGAAGACCTGCTGTAGTTGGCGAATGTCATCGGCGAACTCCGCGCCGGTTTGGTAGCGCTGCTCGGGATCTTTGGCCATGGCGCGCGAGATCACTTCGTCCAGTTCCGGAGGCACGGCGAGATCAAAAGCGCTGGGCGCGACGGGTTCACGATTCGCTACCTTAAAGCACACGGTGGTGGCGCTATTTCCCTGAAAGGGAGAATGCCCGGTGACCATCGCATAGAGAATCACGCCCAGCGAGAACAGGTCGGAGCGGCCGTCCACGCCTTCGCCGCTCAATTGCTCGGGAGCCATGTAGGCGGGGGTTCCCATCACGCGGCCGGGCAGGGTGAAGTGGGCGAGATTCAGTTTGGCAATGCCGAAATCGGCAATCTTGGCGTGACCATCTTCGGTCACGAGAATGTTTCCTGGCTTGATGTCGCGATGAACTACGCCCTGGGCGTGCGCATAGTCGAGCGCCTCGGCGACTTCCTCGGCGAGTTGCAAAGCTCTGGGCAGCGGAAGTTTCTTTTCCCGCGCCATGATGCGGCTCAGGGACTCGCCGGAAACGTACTCCAGGACGATGTAGGGATCTTTGTTCTCGGGATTCTCGCCAACGTCGAAGATGGAGACTATGCCGGCATGGTGCAGGCGTCCTGCGGCCTGCGCCTCGTTGAGAAAGCGCATGCGGAATTCGGCTTCCTCTTCCTGCTCCTGCCGCCACATGGAAACGGTCTTAACGGCGACCAGGCGGTCGATCTGCGGGTCACGGGCCTTGTAGACCACGCCCATGGCTCCGCGGCCCAATTCAGCCACGATCTCATACCGGCCAAACCGCTTTAGTACCGGATTGTCCATGCGTTCCTTGCGTCGACGGGTTTCCGACCAGCCACGGAATCAGGAGAGGTCCCTACATGGTACCGCCCTTCACCAGTTTCTTTTGCACGCTGTTTGGCTCCGGTCATTACCCCGGTAACATGCAGTAACTGAGCATAGATGGGACAAACCTCGATGCGGATTGAAGTGCGGAAGCGGAGAGGAGTTCTAGCTTCCGGTAGAGAAGCCGCCGTTGTGAGCAACGGTGATGCGGAGATATTTGTAAGGATTTACGGGCGTGTCGTTGATGCGAACTTCATAGTGGAGGTGCGGGCCAGTCGAGCGGCCGCTGGTGCCCACGTATCCAATCACATCGCCGCGGTGGACGGCCTGCCCGACTGTGACGGCGAAGCCGGAAAGATGGCCGTAGCGAGTGCTGATGCCGTTGCCGTGATCGAGCATGATGGCCTTGCCGTATCCGCCCATGATCTCGCTGCGGGTCACGACTCCATCGGCAGGAGCAAGGACCGGCGCGCCATAGCTGCTGCCAATATCGACGCCGCTGTGAAATGCACCTTCACCGTTGAAGGGATCGATGCGCTCGCCAAAGCTTGCCGTAACTTGGCCTTCGACGGGCCAGAGGTTCGGGGCAGAGTTCGCCTTGAACCAATCTGCTGTCGTGGCATTACGAGTCAGGCCCATGGTCAGGCCGACCATGGTTGCTCCAGTTAGGGCTGAGGTGCGGAGCGCATGCAACTGGTCGAGCGAAGAACTTACATCCACGTCCTGAATCTGCTCGGAGGTGACTGTCACGAGGGTGGGCTGCGCCTTCAGGCCATACAGGGCGGAAACCTCCCCGGCAATTGAACCGAGCGAGGCAACCTGGACGTCGCGCTCTTTGGCGACTTGCTCAAGACGCGAGTAGTTGTCTTTCAGCTGATCTTTTTCGGTCCGCAATGCGTTGTAACGGGAAACCTTCAACAGCATGCGGGTATAGGAGCTGGCAATGCCGGTGAGGCTGAGGAATCCGATCGCGGCGCCCACTACGAAAACGTAGAGGTAATGCACGGGGATGGAAATCTTGCGCAGCTGGCCGTCGTCCCCGCGGGCCACGAAAAGGATGTAAAACCGTTTTTGCAAGTTGCTCCTCTAAAATCTAAACAGCAGGTTTCCACAAAGGGTCCGTAGTGCAGGCCTGGTTTGTTAGTTGCAAAAACTTGCAAAAAAGCCTGTTCGGACCACCTGACTTTTTCGGGCTGCGCTCCCATTTGGGAATGGATACGCTCGCGCGCCCTTTTACCTACCGGAACTGGGACCAAAGCCTGAAAACTGGTGTCGTCTGCAATTCCAACGTCTTGCAGAACTTAGCTCGGCCAAAGGTTATTGTGAATGACTGGTTAACGGTAACAAACTGGGTTCCCCGTGTCAACGATGCACAAGGACAACCGAGGTTACCGAAGGATCGTAACTCGGGCGGTCCAGGGACAGATTACCTTTGGGTTTATGGACAACCGGGTTGCAACAAGAGTCGTGTGCCGCCAATCCCGTTCGCGTCCAATAAAAGACAATCCGCGGTTGAGCCGGGTGCCTTCGCGCCGCAATTTTGCGGAGAGAGGGAGGGCGGTATAGTAGTTGCTCCGTGCCCCTTCCAGAAAAAGCGCTCATTGCCCTGATACGCCGCATGGCAGGAACGTCCGGCCAGGGCAAGGCGGGCAAGAGTGTCCGCCGCATACGGGGAAACATTTCTACCGGGATCGGAGACGACGCTGCTGTTCTACGCCTTTTGCCGGGGCAAGAGCTGCTGATCACGACCGACTTTACTTTGGAAGGCATTCACTTCCGGCGCGATTGGCATCCGCCTGAATCGGTCGGCCGTCGCTGCCTGGCTCGAGGGCTCAGCGACATTGCGGCTATGGGCGGCGAGCCGGTCGCAGCCTTTCTCTCGCTGGCGCTGCCGCGGGACTTGCCCCAAAGCTGGGTCGGACGGTTCGCGCGAAGTCTGATCAGTCTCGGGAAAAGATTCGGCGTCGCGCTGGCGGGAGGAGACACAGCCGAGTCTCCTGACGGGATTCTTGCCGACATCATTGTGGTTGGAACCGCGCCTAAGGGGAAGGCCGTGCTGCGGTCGGGGGCCCATCCCGGCGACCGCATTTTCGTCAGCGGAGAACTCGGGGGCTCGGCGTCCGCCGTGCTGGAGATGAGAACCAAGCCGAAAAAGAAGCTGAACCCACGGGACTATCCCCGGCACTTTTATCCCGAACCACGGATCGAAGTCGGTCGTATTCTTCGCGAGAAGGGATTAGCTTCGGCCATGATCGATACCAGCGACGGGCTGTCTACCGATCTGACACACCTGTGTGAAGAGAGCGG
>DASSRO010000055.1:0-19510 GCA_035701745.1 Candidatus Sulfotelmatobacter sp.
TGGCCCAAATAAAGATTTGAATAGCGCGGCCGTGACGGCGTCTCTGAAACAGGCCGCGTCCAAGAAAGGAGTGAACCTGTATGCCGCCGGAGAGGCCGCGAAGGCCGGCGGACGGCACGTCTCAGCCGAATACGAATTGCCCTTCATGGCTCACGCGCCCATGGAGCCGGGAAATTGCACGGCGCACTATCAGGGCGCAACCTGCGAGTTGTGGGCTCCAACGCAGGTTCCACAGGATTGTCGCGACTCCGTCGCAACCGCCATTGCACTCGACCCCGATCAGGTCAAGGTTCACGTCACACTGATGGGCGGCGGCTTCGGCCGGCGCCTGGAACACGACTATGCGGTGGAAGCCGCGCTTGTCTCGAAGGCTATCAACGCTCCGGTGAAGGTCGTCTGGACGCGCGAAGACGACATGCGCTTTTCCACCTACCGTCCGGCGAGCCTGCATCAACTTACCGCGACGCTCGACGGTTCAGGATTTCCGGTCGCGCTCACTCATCGCATCATCGCTCCATCGATCAGCGGCCAGAAGGGGCAACCGACGCCCGGAGGCGTGGATCCCGATCTGCCCGATGAAGCCGGGCCGGTTTATGGCATTCCAAACTACATCATCGAATACGTGTTGACAGAAACCCCGGTGCCGCTCGGCTGGATGCGTTCGGTCTACGCGCTGCAAGCGGCGTTTGCGCTGGAGAGTTTCATCGACGAACTGGCGGTCACCGCCGGGAAAGATCCGCTGCAGTATCGGCTCCATCTGCTGGCGAAAGATCAGGACTTGCCGTACTTCACCACGACCTGGAAAACCACGCGCATGCGCGGCGTGCTGCAACTGGCCGCGGAAAAAGCTGGCTGGAATAAGCCTCTTCCACCGGGCCAATTTCGCGGAATCGCTTGCTTCGGCTGCTTTTCTTCCTACATGGCCGAGGTGGTCGAGATCACCCTGCAGAACGATCAACCGCGTGTCCATCGCGTGGTAGCGGCGGTCGACTGCGGACAGGTCGTGAATCCGGGCATCCTCGAACAGCAGATTCAGGGCGGCATCGTCTACGGATTGGGCAATGCGCTTCGCGCGAAAATCACCATCGACAAAGGCCGCGTGGTGCAGGGCAACTTCGACGACTACGCTCCCCTGAGGATGGAAGAAACTCCAGCGGTCGAGGTCTACTACGTTCCGAGCGCGGAAGTTCCGACAGGAATCGGCGAACCCTCGGTGCCGCCGCTCGCACCCGCGCTGTGCAACGCGATCTACTCGGCAACCAAAAAGCGAATTCGCAAGCTGCCGATTCTCAGCTAAATCGCGGCGCCGCTCGCAAGTTTGCTAGGGAAATGAATATTCGCTGGAACTCAAGGGCCGCAACTGGTGTCTAAAGCACCATCCTTGGGTTGATCTCCGCCACCCTGACTTCGTCGCGAGGTAGTCCATGCTCGAAGCCGTACACCTGACGAAGCGATACTCCTCTTTGCCCGCGGTGCAGGATCTCTCGTTCACGTTGCGACCCGGCGAGGTCCTCGGATGCCTTGGCCCGAACGGTTCCGGCAAGAGCACGACTGTAAAGATGCTCACGGGCCTGCTGCAGCCGACGCGTGGCACGGTGCAGTTCGACGGCCATAACATTCAAGATGACTTGGCCGGATACCGCAAACTTTTGGGCTACGTTCCCGAAGAGCCTCATCTTTATCCCTACCTGACCGGCTGGGAATATCTGGAATTGATCGCGACCCTGCGTGGGATGAACCGCTTCGATCTCGAAACCCGGATCGATTCTTTGCTCGAACTCTTCTCCCTCCATCCCAGTCGGCACGCTTCGATTGGTTCCTATTCCAAGGGCATGCGGCAACGCATTCTGCTCATCGCGGCGATCATGGATGATCCGCAGATTTTCATCTTTGATGAGCCGCTCTCGGGACTCGACGTCACTTCGGCGCTCATCTTCAAAAACCTGGTGCAAGCGCTTGGGCAGCAGGGCAAGCTTGTCTTCTATTGCTCGCACGTGCTCGAGGTCGTCGAAAAAGTTTGCACCGACGTACTGATCCTGCGGAAAGGCGTGGTCATCGCGCAGGACTCCGTGGCCAACATTGGCCAGATTCTCGGTCAGTCGCTGGAGAATACGTTTCTGCATCTGGTCGACGATGTGGACACGATGCGTGTGGCCCGCGACATTGTCACCGTCATGAAGAAGAAGGCCGCATGATCCGCGATGTGCTGGAAGCGGCATTCCGCGAGTATCGCGAGCGAAGGGAGAGGCCTTTCTGGCGGATGGTGCAACTCTTTGTCGCGCGCATCTTCCGCGGCGGCGGAGACTCAGACGCCGATGGCCTCGATCTTGGTGTCGGCCTGGTGCTCACGCTGCTTGCCATGCCCGGCGGATTCGTGTCCCTGCTCTTGCTCAACAAATATGGAACTCTATTGCAATGGTTGCGCGGAATCCCAAACGTCGATCCCCTGCTGATCACGCTTCCCGACGAATATTTCTTCATCGTGCTTTCCATGACCGTGACGGGCGCGGTCGCGCTTTGGCGATGGGACGCGATCTTCCCCGACCGGCGCGACTACATGAACCTGGTCCCGCTTCCGATTTCCACGCCCAGTATATTCCGCGCCAATCTCGTAGCTATCGTGTTCCTCGCCGGCTTGATCGCGGTGGACGTGAATGCGGCCTCCTGCATCCTTTTCCCCGCAGTTGTTGAGGCGACCCAAAAATCGCTTCTGTTCTTTGTGAAGTTCGGCCTGGTCCACACTCTCGTAGTCATGCTGGCAAGCGTGTTCGCATTCTTTGCTGTGTTTTCGGTCTTGGGATTTTTGATGGCGGTCCTGCCTGCTCGCGTCTTCCGACGTGTCTCCACGTATGTTCGCGGCATCGTGGTTGTTTACCTGGTCGCAATGCTGTGCACCAGCTTCGCGGTGCCTGTTTTCCTGCGCGGTCTGAAAGGCGCGGCGCCCGCCTGGACGCTGCTAACGCCTTCCTGCTGGTTTCTGGGCCTATGCCAAGCGTTGAACGGCCGCGCTGGCCCAGCGCTCGTCCAGTTATCGAAACTCGCCTTTCCAGGGACCGCGCTGGTGGCGGCGCTTGCACTCTTCGCCTATGCGGTGAGCTATCACCGCCACTTCGTGCGCATTCCTGAGACCACCGAAATAACCGACACAACCCACGCTTCGCGGATATCCCTGGGGGGAGTTCTGCTCGATCGCGTGGCGCTGCCAACGCAATTTCAAAGGGGCTGCTTCCGGTTTGTGATCACCACAATGGTTCGCAGCGAACCACATCGTCTCGTCTTGACTGCGGTGGGAGGGCTGGGCCTGGTTCTGACTTCTCAGGCTCTGATGGGCGCATTTGAAGGCGGAAGAACCGCACACGCCGCTGCCCTTTCGCCCGACGCCCTCTCGATTCCGTTCATCCTGAGCTTCCTTGCGATTGTCGGCCTTCGCATGGTGTTCGACGTGCCCGTGGAGTTGCGGGCCAACTGGATTTTCCAGTTGATGCTGGATGAAAACGGACAAGAGTGCGAACGTTTGGCGAGAAAAGTAATCCTGATTCTGGTGCTGCCTCCGCTCCTGCTCATCACATTCCCGCCTTACTTTTACCTGGAAGGCTGGATCATCGCGGGCCTTCACACGATGCTCGTGGTTGTCTGGGCCGTGTTGCTAACGAATATCGCTCTCGTTCGCTTTCGCAAGCTTCCGTTCACCTGCACGCTTCCGCTTTTCAAGCAGCACTCCATCGTCACATTTCTGTCCTGCTGCTTCGGTTTTCTTATCTATGCGGTCGAGACGCCCGAGTTCGAGTCATCGGCCCTGTTGGAGTCATGGCGAATGCTCAGCGTGGTGCCGGTTGCAGCCGTCGCGTGGTATGTTCCTCACCATCTCGCGAAAAGCGCGATTGATGTCGAGAGAAAACTGATTTTTGAGGAATCTCCCACGCAGACAATTGAAGTTCTGCGCCTGAGCGACTAGGGCGATGAGGGAAACGGGGAATGGGATTCGGACTGCTCAATACGAGCCCAGCCATTTGACTGGCAAGTGTGCCGCGAGGGCATTCGCCAGCCGTTCGTCGGCGGTGATCAGTTCGGTCCTGGATTCAACGGCCAAAGCGACGTACAAGCAATCGTAAACAGCCCGGTCGTAGGCAAAGGCGATTCTCAATGCCTCTGGAAGCAAAATCCGGGACGAAACAGTCGGAAAATCGCGAGCCCTCATGTCGGTCGCGACCGCCTCGGCCTGGTCCCGGGGCCACCTGCGCTGCCGCGCACCTTTCCATAAAACATTTCCGATTTCCGCCCAGAAAACATCAGGCACGATGAACTCGACTTCGGCGTCGATATAGCGCCCCAGCAAGCGCACCGATTCATCCGTGAGCGGTTCACGCGCCGATGGCATCGCCCACTTTATGGCAACGCTGGCGTCAAGAACCAACTGTTTCAACGCTCGCGGTCCTCGCGAATCATTTCCTCAGCTGATGGAAATGGTCCGGGAGTCAAAGGAGGTTGAGCCCGAATTTCCGCCAGGCGATCATAAAATTCACGCCTGCGCTTCAATTCCGCTTCCGTGGGAACGAACTGCTGCAAAAGCGAGATGACCTCGGCAGCAATTGAGGTACGATTCCCGCGGGCGCGCTTGCGCAATGCCTTGTAAATATCGTCCGGAACATTCTCCACGTAAAGCGTGGCCATAGCGATCTCCTAGGAAAAGTCTAGCACTTCCATAGGCGTTTTGAAACCTGGCTTTTCTTGACAGCTTCGGGCTTGAAGCTTTATGCTAAGTCTTGCTCCTTGCGGTACTTACGCCCCTTGGCGTGCTTCCGCGGGCTGGTTTCGGCAGATTGCCGCGGAGATTCTCCCGATGTTCCTCGACATTCATGAATTGGAACGCCAACCTCTGGATTTTGAGGAAACGTTCCAGCCGGGAGTGATCGACTTGGGCGGCGAGGCTCGTCAACGCACCCCGCTGAAAGCTTCGGGGCATGCGGAAATTGTCGAGGAGCACCACGGCAAGCATCAGGTGATTCAGGACATCCGCCTGCGCGGCCGCCTGACCGCCGGCCTGGAACTGGAATGTGCGCGCTGCGTGGAACCGGTGGCGCAGGACATCACGCGGGACTTCGAATTGCTTTACCGGCCGCTCGGCGCCGATGCCGGACGCGACGAGCTTTCGGTGACCGACGCGGAGGCCGAAATCGGCTATTATCAAGGCGACGGGCTTCTGCTGGAAGATGTTTTGCGCGAGCAGGTGCTGCTGGCTTTGCCGTTGAAGGTCGTCTGCCGCGAGGATTGCAAAGGCCTGTGCGTGCACTGCGGCAAGAATCTGAACGAAGGCCCGTGCGGCTGTTCCACCGCGATCGAAGACCCGCGCTGGGCGGCGTTGCGGGAAATTCGCACCAAGCTGGAACACTAGAAAGCTGTCAGCTATCAGCTTTCAGCCCACGACGTCCTGTTGTCTAGCAACCGTACGAGTTTGGCTTTTATAGCCGCAGCGGCAGTGAGCATTTCAAATTTGAAGCGCTGAAAGCTGACAGCTGAGAGCTGACAGCTTTTTTGAAAGGAATTTTAATCATGCCTAATCCGAAACGGCGACACTCCCAGAAGCGCACTTCCACCCGGCGCGCTCACGATGCACTCAAGGCCCACAGCCTGGCCGAGTGCCCCAACTGTCACGAGAAAAAAATGCCGCATCGCGCCTGCCCCAAGTGCGGTTACTATAAGGGACGCGAAGTCCTCGACATTAAAGAAGCCAGCTAGCTCAAAAACACCATGCCTAGCGTGATCGCGCTGGATGCGATGGGTTCGGACCGCGCTCCCAAGCCCGAGTTGGAAGGCGCTATTCAAGCGGCGCGCCAATACGGGTTGCGGGTGCTGCTGGTCGGCCCGGAAACTGTGATCAAGGCGGAACTGGATCGCCATCCCGCGGCCGCGCGCCTGCCCATCGAAATCGTCCATGCCAGCGAATTCATTACCATGGAAGACAAAGTGGAGGCGGTGCGCGCCAAGCGCGACTCCTCCATGCGCGTCGGCTTGCGCATGGTGCGCGAAGGACAGGCTGCCGGTTTCGTGACCGCCGGCAACACCGGCGCCGCCATGGCCACCGCAAAAGTCGTGCTGGGCGCGGTTCCCGGCGTGGACCGTCCAGCGCTGGCCGCGGTCTTCCCCACCGCTCCGGGAAATCCAGCCATGTTGCTAGATGTCGGTGCGAACGTCGACTGCTCGCCGCAGAATCTGGAACAGTTTGCCGTGATGGGCGACATTTATTTTCGCGCCATGTTCGGAAAGAAAGCCGGAACTCCGGGCCCGCGCGTAGGACTGCTTTCCATTGGCGAAGAGGAAACCAAGGGCAACGATCTTACCCGCCAGTCCTTTCAACTGCTCAAGCAGCTGCCGCTGAACTTTGTGGGCAACGTGGAAGGCCGCGATCTCTACAACGGGCAGGTTGATGTCATCGTGGCGGACGGATTTGTGGGCAACGTTGCCTTGAAGATTTCTGAGGGCGTGGCCAGCCTGGTGCGCACCGCGTTGAAAGAATCGCTCAAGGCGACGATCACGCGGCAGGTGGGCGCGTTGCTCTCGCGCAGCGCCTTCACCGATTTCAAGAAGCGGCTCGACCACACCGAATACGGCGGCGCGCCGTTGTTGGGCGTAAAGGGCGCGTGCATCATTACCCACGGCTCCTCGAACGCCAACGCGATCAAGAATGCGCTGCGGGTAGCGGCGGAATTTTCCGAGCGCGGCATTAACGGATCGATCGAACGCGGCCTGGCCGCCCTGCGGCCGGCGACTGCTGAAATTGGCTGATTGGAAAATTTGGTAACGGTGTAATTGACAGCAGTTGGTCCGATTTTTCAAATTACAGAATTACCAAATTGCTCAATTCCTCAATCCTTCATGACTGAAAACACAATCGCATTGTTGTTCCCCGGCCAAGGCTCGCAGGCGGTCGGAATGGGCAAGGAACTGGCTGAAAAATATCCTCTCGCCCGGCGCACATTTGAAGAGGCGGACGAGGCACTCGGCTACAAGCTTTCCACCATCTGCTTCGAGGGCCCCGAAGATCAGCTTCGCCTGACGGAGATCACGCAACCCGCAATTCTGACCGTCTCGGTGGCAGCGTTGCGGGTTTTGGAGACGCGCACGCCCAAGCCCGGCTTTGTCGCAGGCCACAGCCTGGGTGAATATTCGGCGCATGTCGCGGCTGGAACCTTTCACTTCGCCGAGGCCGTGCGCGCCGTGCGCAACCGCGGCAAGTATATGCAGGACGCGGTCCCGGTGGGCGTGGGCGCCATGGCCGCCATTCTAGGAATGAGTCCAGAGAATGTCGCGGCCGTTTGCCACGACGCTGCGCAGGGAGAAGTCTGCGAACCGGCGAATATCAATTCGCCGGAGCAGATCGTCATCTCCGGCAACACGGCCGCAGTGGAGCGTGCCGCAAAGCTTGCGGACGAACGCGGCGCCAAGCGCGCCAAACTGCTTCCGGTGAGCGCTCCCTTCCACTGTTCGTTGATGAAACCCGCACAGGATCGGCTGGAAAGCGATCTCAATGGCTTGAAGATGCAGAAGCCGGTTTATCCCGTTGCCTGTAACGTGGAAGCCGAACTGGTGACCGACGATCTACGCGCTCGCGACACTCTTCTCCGCCAAGTCACGGGATCGGTAAAGTGGGACCCGTGCATACGCCTGCTGATCGCCCAAGGCGTGCAGACCTTTGTGGAAGTTGGGCCGGGAAAGGTGCTGTGCGGGCTGATGCGGCAGATCGACCGCTCCAAGACGTGCCTGAATGTGAACGATGACGCGAGCCTGACGAAGACCCTGGACGCACTCGCTAAGTCCCCTGCGTAGTGTGGAGCGGGCACTCTTGCCCGCTTGCCGGCCGTGCCCAGAACCTTGCGGGCAAGAGTGCCCGCACCACACGAAAACATTACCGGAAAAGCAATTCGCACGGCGGGTAGCTCAGCGTGTGGTCCGATTTCTCCACCCAGACCTGCGCGTGCTCCGCGCGGTCGTTCACGATTACATCCACAACCACACCTGTCCCGCCGCCGGGGCAACTGCTTGCGCCGTAGACTTTCTGGGTCTTAATCAGCCCCCACTGCCCGCCCGGTCCCCAATCTGTATAAAACTCGTTGAACGGATATTTCGGATACTGATCGGGATGCTGCTGCCACTGCGGATCGTGCATCCAGATGCCGTAGGCCGTCTTGTAATCCTGCTTCTGCAGCGCGTCGAAGAACTTGCCCGCTATGTGCTCATAAGGCCAATAACGAAACCACCAGCCTAAGGCGAGCGCAACCAGCAGTATCGCGATCGCCGAAATGATTTGCATTCGGCGCTTCCGCGCTTTTTCCGGATCGTATTCCTGGGCGTCCAGTAGCGTCATACCTCTTAGCATAACGGACACGGAGGACACGTGAAAAGTTCCCCGGAATTTATAGGATTGGGTGATTGTGCGATTGAGTCATTGGGCGATTTTGCGATTTGGTGATTGAAACCCAGAGAGGTACTTCCCGTTGCCCAATCAGACAATCACACAATCGCTAAATCACCCAATCGCCCAATCACTCAATCCCCTAAAGGCTTCGCTTGAACAACGGGATCGCGATTCCCAGCGTGAGCGCGGCGAAAACAGAGAGGAACAGCATGTCGGGCCAGACTGCGGAGAGCGTGGTCTCCTTGAGCAGCAGGCATTTGAAGCCGTCTACGGCATAGGTAAACGGGTCAACCTTCGCGATGGCTCGCAGCCACGGAGGAAACGCCTGGATCGGATAAACCGAGCCGCTGGGGAAAAACAAGAGCGTGTTGAGAATCCCGAACATCGCCCGCGGCACCAGCGGATCCTCAATGCGCACCATCAGCAGAAACATCATCGTGTTGAAGGCCAGCGAGGTCAGCACGATCATGATGAGCAGGCCGAGCACTGTAACAGGATTGAAAATCGTGCCCACACCCGCCAGCATCGAGCCAATCACGACGATGATCACGCCGGTCATCACGGCCTTGATCGCGCCCGCCAGGTTCAAGCCCAATACTAGTTCCAGCTTCGTGATCGGCGTGACCAGGTAGCCCTCGTGCACGCCGCGTGCCTTGTCGTCGATGTAAAGCATGCCGCCGCCGATCATCACCGACACGAACATCGCCAGGGCCAGCGATCCGGGCAGCAGAAATTTCATGTACTCGATGTACGGGTAGAGTTCGACAATGTCGAGCGCAGTCTGCTGCAGGATGCGCGGCGACACCGTCGGCTGGTTGAGCGCGTTGGTCAGGTCGGAAAGTTCCGCCTCGACTGCCGAGCTCATGAAGTTGTCACTGTTGTCCACCACCAGCGCGATGCGCGGATGATTTTCTTCATACACACGCCGCGAAAACTGTGGCGGAATGATGACCGCGCCTTCCAGCTTGCCGTTGCGGACATCCTCCATCGCCACCTTGTCGCTGTCGTAATAGATCGGAACGAAGGTGCGAATGTTGGAGCGCACCGAATCGAATGCTTCACGCACCCGCAATGCCTGCGGACCGCCGTCCTGGTCGACGATGGCCACCCGCGCATCGTGAATCTTTCCGCCGAACGCGTTGCCCAGAATGATGAGCTGCACCAGCGGAAAGATCATCGACGCCAGCATCAGCGCCGGCGAGCGGAAGAACTTCCGCATCTCCCGCTCGACTATGGCCATCATTCGATTCATAGCTAGTGCGAGCCCTCCATCCCTTTCTTCCACGCAATAGATCTTTAAAGCCGCGCTGGATCTTAGCGCCCCCGCCCACCCGGCTGCCCCTCACGACTCGCGACTCGGGACTCAGGACTCGTCACGGCTGCAAGCCCGGCCGTTGCGGCATCACAAAGGCGTAAGCCTTCTGCAATTCGTCGCGCAGCTGCCTTCCCGTGTAATGTACAAAGACGTCGTCAAGCGTGGTGTTCTGCACCGACAGCGACTTCACCAGAACCTTGCTCTGCACCGCCATCTCCACCAGTTCGGTTGTAGTGCGCGAGCCATTCCCGGTCAGCACGCGATACATGCCCGCGCCTTCGTGCTGCACCGAAGTCACGTCATTCAGTCCGTGCAACCGCTGCTCCCAATCAGCGGGAGGATTGTCGAACTGCGCTTCGATCACATTCGATCCCGGCACGCTTGCCTTCAGCGCCATGGGCGCGTCGAGCGCCACCAGTTTTCCGTGATCGACAATGGCGATGCGGTCGCATAGCCGGTCAGCCTCGTCCATGTAGTGCGTCGTAATCAGGATCGTGAGCTGCCGGTGTTCTTTGATGTTTCCCAACATTTCCCACACGGCCACACGTGACACGGGATCAAGTCCAGTCGTCGGTTCGTCCAGGAAAAAGATTCGCGGATGGTGCACCAGCCCGCGCGCAATCTCCAACCGCCGCCGCATGCCGCCCGACAATGTCTTGGTTTGCGCATCGCGCCATTTCGTCAGGTCCACCAACTCCAGCAGTTCATCGATCGACTTCTTGCGCTCCTTCGCCGGCACGTCGTAGAGCTTCGCATAAATATTCATGTTCTCTTCGACGGTCAGGTCGAGATCGCTGGTCAAAGCCTGCGGAATGACTCCAATCATCCGTCGCGCCGCATTCGGCTCTCTGGAGACGTCGTGTCCCGCGATGAGCGCGTGCCCCGAAGTGATCGGAATCAGCGTCGTCATCATGCGAATCAGCGTCGACTTCCCTGCCCCGTTGGGACCGAGCAAGCCGAAGATCTCGCCTTCCTTCACGCTGAACGAAACGTCATCGACCGCGGTAAATTCGCCGTACTTCTTAACGATGCGTTGTACTTCAATGGCCGACGGCGCCGAAGGATCATAGACCGGCTTCTCCAGTCCCAAGCCGTTCGCGTGAGCGCCCGCCTGCTGCGCCTTCGGATTCGATTCCGCCATCATCGCTGCTCCGCCGTCGCCGCATTCTGACCGCTTCCCTTCAGTTGCTCCGGCGACACCAGCACTTCCGCGGTCATTCCAGGCACGAAAGCGCCTTTGGGATTGTCCATCCGCACTTTCAGCACGATGGTTTTGATGTCGCGCTTGCGCCGGCTCACGTCGCGCTGCGTCGCGAAGTCTCCCTCCACTCCCTTGAAGAAAACTTTGCCGCTCATCACCGTTCCGCCGGGCAAACGCACGCGCAGCACATCGCCATATCCAATGTGGTCGGCATAAGTCTCCGGTATCGCAACTCGCGCCCAGGTGTCATTGAGATCGACGATGGTCACGATCGGTGCGCCAATGTTCACCACTTCTCCCTGGCGCGCCGCGCGCACCGAAACCGTCCCGGTCACCGGCGCGTAAACGTTCGTGTAACCCAGCCGCACCGCAGCCTGATTCTTCATCGCCATCGCATTTTTCAAATCGGCCTGCGTGGAGGCCACGGTGCTCTTCGCGGCATTTGCCTGATGCGTACGCGCGACGGCCGCGTTCAAGTCAGCCTGCGCCGCCCGAACCAACTCCTGCTGCGCCTGCACCGAGGCCTGCGCCGCCTGCAGACTTGTTTCCGCCTGCACCCGCTCCTGATCGGACGCGATTCCCGCCTTAGCCAACTCGATGGCGCGGCGACTGTCGCTCTCGGTGCGATCGAGCGCAGCCCTGGCCTGCATCAACTGCGCCTTCGCGGATGACAGCTTCGCCTGCGCGTTTGCCACATCGCTCGATGTCGAACCCGACGTCGACTGTTCGGTATCCCGCATTTCAGCGACTCGATGCTGCAGACTATCGATGGTCGCCGTCGCCGCTGCTTCTTGCGCCTGCAATTCCGATCGGTCGAGCACCGCGATCAGATCTCCCGCCTTCACCGGCGTGCCCTCATCCACCAGCAATTTCTGAATGCGCCCTTCGACTTGCGCGCTCACGATCACCTGATTGGCGTCCACCGTGCCAATCAGCACCAGATCGCGCGAGTGGTCGGTGGAAAGAAAATAGTAGGTCGCGGCAATCACGAAAATAATTCCGAGAAGAATGAAAAACTTATTGCGCGCGCTCATGGGCGTGCTCCTTGCGTGCGGTGACGTTCTGGACGGAACAGCGCGGCGGAGATGAAGTCCAGCACTGCGGCCCGCCGCTCCGCGATCCGCTCCGCTGTCAGCGGGTTGAAGCCGACAATCTTCTGCATCATGGGCGCGCTGCTGAAATAAAAAACGATCATGGCGACCATCGAAGGCACGAAATGCGCGGGGTTGACCGCGCGAAATTCGCCGTCTGCAATTCCCTTGCGCATCAGATCGCCCACGCGGTGAAAAATCGGCTGAATATAAGTCTTGATCACCTTGTCGATGTGCGGCGACTTGCCCTCGCGAGCCCGCATCATCTCGCGCTGCATCAATCGCGGGTAGGCTGGGTTCGATGCGATGAAATCGAAATAGGCGCCGGCATAAGCCAGCATCTTTTCGCGCGTCGGCAAGTCGCCGTCCAGCACCTGGAAGACGGTATTCTTCAATCCCGAAAACGCCTCATCGAGCACGGCGCCGTAAAGCGTTTCTTTGTCCTGGAAGTAGTAATACAGCAAGGCCTTATTCACCCGCGCCTCGCGGGCAATGGCGTCGGTGCGGGCGCCCGCAATCCCGTGATCGGCAAACTCCTTCGCCGCAGCCCGCAGAATGGCGGCACGGCTCTCCTGTGGCTGGCCCCGGGAACCCATGCGGGGCGACGGCACGCTTCGAGGATGAAACACTCTCGCCATTAATTAACCAGTTAGTTAGATTATACACCGGCAGTCAAGGCTGCTGAATGGCGGGGAAATCAGGCTGGGATACTTGCAGACGATACGCAAACGCAGGGTTCAGGGAAGAGCCGCTTTCACTATTTCGAGTTCCCTGCGCGCCGCCTCGGCGGCAGGACCTGGAGCCTGCTCCTTAAGGAACAACTCCAATTCGGCGATCGCGCCCTCCTTATTCCGTTGCTTCTCAAAGGCGCGCGCCGCCACCCGATGCGCGAAGGCATGATCGTTTCCCAGCAGATGCGCCTTGCGACTGGTGGCGATGGCCTCGTCGAAATGCGCCTGCTGGAACTCCGCCCAAGAGAGAAGAATCAGCGCCATTGGGTCCTCTGGATTGAACGTAGAAGCCTTGTCCAACACGGCCTCGGCCGCCGGAAAATCACCCGCGGCAATGTTCATCCTTCCCATGTTGAGATAGGCAAGCGCGAAGTGATCGTTAAGACGGATGGCGTGCTCCAGCGATTCGCGCTCTCGCACCTGGTCGCCCCTCCACGCATACAGCACTCCCAAATTGTTGTAGGCTCCCGCGTAACCTGGATAAATCGAGATCGCTTTGTTCAGCTTCTGAATGGCCTGCTCCAACTCTCGCTTCCCGATCAACTCATTCGCTTTGTCGAATTCTTTACGGGCCCGGCCAGGAATACCGAGATCGGAGGTCGACACAAAAGCGTTGCCGTACCCGCCGGGTTTACGTGCCGTTTCGTTTGGCCGCTCGACGCCGATCTCGAAGTCATTGATCCCCGCGGACGTCACGTCGATCGTCCCTAACTCGGCGCTGGCAACACTTCCACCCGACAAACGCAAGTGGTAGGACCCCGCCGGCACATTGAAAAAGTTCACTTCACAGCGCTCATTCGTCCAGCCGTCAGCCACCGTAACCCCGCGCCCCACGAGGCTAAGGTGGGCAGAAGCATCACAGCCTCCGCTTCCAAAAATGACGTGCACTCGCACCTGCTGAACCATGTGGCCCGAATCGAACTGCGCCGCAGCCGTTGAAGCCACAAAAAAAACCACAACAAAAGCAAACCTGCGACTCTTCATGGCAACCTCCAGAGCCGCTGTCAGGAACGCCGCTTCATTGCTTGCCACCGAAGCACGAAGAGTCGTTTGACAACTTGCGCAGTGAGACGGACGCGCAGAAATTTCGATAGCGCACGATTGCGCGTAACGCGCGAATTTCTAAATTATTTTTCTATTTGCTGAGCATGACGCGGCTCACAGCGTTGTCATTCCGCGAATGTTGGCATGTTTGGTTGAGCTTGTCGAAAGAGTGGGCAGCGCGCTTTGCGCACGGCATCAAGAAACACAACGCAAATAACAAGGCCGCTGAGACAGCGGCCTGGAGTGAATTATTTTCTGGAACAGTGTTTCGCCTGACGCGATTGGCTGTTACATCGAGCCACCAGCAATCGAAGGCACCAGCAGAACTTCGTCGCCTTCCTGAAAGGCGTAAGTCTGCCCGCCAAGAAAGCGGATGTCTTCCTCGTTCACGTAAATATTTAGAAAGCGTCGCACTTGACCCTTGTCGTCGCGCAGGTGCGGCTTCAAGTCGGGAAATTTCTCGTCGAGCACCGAAAACAATTCTCCGAGATTCGCAGCCGCGCAAGAGATCGAACCCACCCCAGAGGTGTGGCGGCGAAGTGCAGTCGGAATTTGTACCGTGATCGCCATATCTACGCTCCCACCGCCGCGTCTGCCAGCACTCCCGGAATCTCTGCAGGCGTCAGCGTCTGCTGCAGATAGTGCTCGAACTCCGTCAACTTCGGCGCGATCGGCCGCTCGGTCTGGTAGACGCCGGCGAGCACGTCGGTGGTCTTCAGTCCGTTGCCCGTAATGCACAGCACAGTGGTTTCCTCAGGCAGGATGCGGTCCTGGCGGTACAGTTTGCCCGCGCATCCGACCGTCACGCCCCCGGCGGTTTCCGTGAACACGCCTTCGGTTTCCGCCAGCAACTTGATCGAATCGATCACTTGCGGATCGCTAACATCCTCGCTCCATCCACCGCTGCCCTTGATCACTTTGATTGCGTAATGCCCGTCGGCAGGATTGCCGATGGCCAGCGAGCGCGCGATCGTCGACGGCTTTTGCGGCTCAATCTCCGAACTGCCGGTCTTCACCGCGGTCGAAATCGGAGAACATCCGGTAGCCTGCGCTCCGAAAAATTTCACTTCCTTGCCTTCGACCAGCCCTAGCTTCACGAGTTCATCGAACGACTTCTTGATCTTCACGATCAGCGAGCCGCCGGCCATCGGGCAGACTACGTTATCGGGAAGCCGCCAGCCCAACTGCTCGGCGATTTCGAATCCGACCGTCTTTGATCCCTCCGCGTAGTACGGCCGCAGATTCACGTTGACGAAGCCCCAGCGATGCTCGTCGGCAATCTGCGAGCACAGGCGGTTGACCTGATCGTAGCTGCCGGCAATGCGCACCACTTTCGCGCCGAAGACATTGGTGCCGAGAATTTTTGCGGGCTCGAGGTCGGAAGGAATAAATATCCACGCCTTCAGCCCTTCGCGCGCAGCGTGCGCGGCAACGGCGTTGGCCAAGTTCCCGGTGGACGAGCACGACACGGTGTCGAAACCAAACGCCTTCGCCTGCGACAGCGCGACGGCGACCACGCGGTCTTTGAAACTCAACGTGGGCAGGCACACCGCGTCGTTCTTGATGTAGAGATTTTTCGCGGCGCCGGTGGTTCCACTCAGCCGCTCTGCCAGCCGTGGAGCCTGGAACAGCGGAGTAAAACCGACCGGCAACTGCGCTTCATAGCCCCGGGGGAGGGGTAAAAGCTCGGAGTAGCGCCACATGTTCGGCGGCCGCCGGGATATGCTCTCGCGACTAATCGACCCGTGCAGTGCGTCGTAGTCGTAGGCAACTTCCAGAGGAGAGAAACAATCGTCGCAGATCGACCGGGGCTGGTTTCCCCAGGTCCGTCCGCATTCCCGGCACCGCAGTTCGTAGTGAGACATTGCGCTACTCGCTTTCTTGAAGGTCTCAGAATTTCAGAGTGTCAAGGATCTCGCGCCCTTTACGGCGACTTTGGAACCTTGAAACTCTTCCACCTTGAAGCCTTGCTCTTCTGCGAATAGCTGAGGACGAGCCTGAAAAAGCGGCCTAAAAAGCAAAGGCCTCTTTTTCCAGGAAAAGGAAAAGAGGCTATCGGAAAGCAAATACAGCGCGCTTGCCGAATCCCATGTTCCCTGTTTCCAGGAGAGAGTTGGCACCAAGCACCCGGGATATATGATCCCGGATCGGTTGCCGTGGCGTCACAGGGCTCGTCCCTCAGCCACTCTGCATGAAATTCAGGTCCACTCCCCATTTAAGAAGAGCGAACTTGTTCCCACGATGTTACAAAATGCAACAGGCGGCGTCAAGGAGAAACTGGCATGCTTGGCATTGATCCCAGCCGCGGAGCGGCGACATACCACAGTCCCGGACGTAAGTCCGGGGTATGCCGGAAAAGCAGGAATCAAGTCCCGTAGGGACGTCAGACGAACCGACTGACTCATCGTCCACGCTCGGCAATCGCGAAGCATCGGGCGCCAGATCCGGTCGACGGACGGTTGGGCCAGCCTTTGCAAAACACACGCAGCCGCCTCGCCGGCGGAATTCCTGTCCGCGGTTTCTTCACAACCATTAGCAGGCAAAAATCTTTCGATACTGGACAGACACCAAACGTTACACAATGATATCTGCGTGAACAAGCCTGGCGTCACTGAGACAATTGCGATCGCCGAAGCGCTCATGCAATGGTTTGGAAGTTGGCCTAGCTTTCACGACGCAGAGGTGATCAGTCTTTCATTGGCGCGCAAAGGCCCATCCGTTCTCCGGGTTTATCCGCACTATCCAAATAAGCCCGCGACAGTAGATTTCATCCTTGAGGAGGTGACCGACATTGAACTGCACGACTTCAGTGGTCAAAACGTCATTATGAGTTTGGCCGTCGAAAGAGCGATCGACCAAAACGGCGACCCAGTGTACAGACTGAGCCTCAGCCCATGCTACGGACTCTCCGGAAGGATCGATGCGAAGTCAGTTGGCGTTGAGCTAACACCCGGCAAGAGTCCGGATGGCATCAGCAAATGGTGAGATCGCGCTACATGCCAAATTTCTGCCACGATCATTTCGGCTGCTTATTTTTCGCAACGTTCGGCAGTTGCCCTCACGTTCGCACAAAGATCAAAGTCCCCACCCTGTCGCCAAAGGCGCGACAAGGGTGGGGCACCCTCTGTCACTTTCACTTCGTCGCCTCCGCCCACTCCTGTTCCCCCCGCTGAATCACAGCGTCGCGATCTTCCTCCAGAATCCAACGTTGCTTCACCAGGCCGTCAACCGCATTTTTGTACCGCCTCATGTAGTCGTCGCGATCCGCGTACCGTTCCGCGATCGACTTCCGCGGATCGCCCGTCTTTTCGCGCTCCACAGCCGTTTTCGGAAATGGAATATACGACGCTTCAAACGAAACGCGCTGATCGGGCTCCCCAATTGATGGATCGCGAAGATTCCAGCTCGTATACGTCGCCAGCGGAGCCGTCACCTCGGGCAAGCGCACGCCGTCGCGCTCGTTGCCGTCGGCATCGACCTGCGGCACGAGCGCCGGGAACGGCTCGCCCACCTTCGGCGGCTGTACGCTGAGAATTCCCTCCCGCCAGTTCGGGCCAAAATCAACATGCCAAGCCTGATTCGCCTCATGCGGCCGGTTGACGCCGGGAATCGCCGGCAACGCGTACTCCCTCAGCAGCACCAGCGTTCCGTCCGCAATCTTGGGATAGCTGCTCGCCGGGGGAAGCGTGTTGCTGCGCACCCACGCGTCCATGTTGGCAATCATCGCGCGCCAGAAATATTTCACCGGCAGCGGCGATTGCGGCTCCTGTCCGAGCAGATCGCCTTTCCCTTTTTCCGGCGGGAACGGTCCCGAAAAATGCTGCAGCCCGGTGAAGTGATAGATGCGGACATTGTCCGAGATCGCAGCATCGCTTTTGCCATCCGCGGTGGTGTGAATCAGCGCGGCGGCGCGCCCCCAATATTCATAGGAAGTGTTGGAGAAGAAAATCTTAGGCACAACTTTCTCAGCGACGGCGCGATCGAGCAGTCCGCCAGATTCTCCCGTAAGCGGATCCTTCTCCGGCAGATCGGTAAAAGGGAAAATATCGGTGGGAAAGAAAATCGAAGACGTGGGCTGCGCGTCGCGCGAGGGCTGAGCGAAGCGATAATTGAAACTGCCTCGCCCCGCTCCGGCAACGTGCGCCAGAACGCCGTCCAGCGCGATACGCCCTTCCTCGTCTGCGTTGAAGCCTTGATAGAGAAAATCGCGCAGAAAGCGCCCATTCTGCGAAATGCCTTCGGCGAAGACGCGCGCAGCCGGAGTTGCCGCGTCGGCCGCATGCTTTGCATAGGACGCGAAATCGCGAATCGCGGCAAAGCCGCCACCGGCCACTAGTGGGTCAGCAACAACATAAACATATTCGTAGATTTTTCCCGGCTGAAAGCCGCCATTCAGGTGGATGTTCCGGTCGCTCGGAGTGAGTTTCCCGTTGACCGTCTGCGCGAACTGCCACTCCCCGCGGGGAATCACGGTGCGTTGTCCATCGCGCGAATCGCGCACCGTCAGCACATTTCGCGGATCGTCGGGCGCGGCCACGGGGTATTCGGACCCACCGATATTCCCGAGAATGAGATGCCCCAGCGGAATCTCCGGCATCACTTTCGACGGCATCAGATCGCCGCGCAGCAGACCGGTAATCGTCTTCCCGTTCTCCTTCGCAACGGGCGCAAAGAATCGCAGCGCGTCAGCGCCGGCGGCGTCCCACTGCCACCCGAGGCTCACGATGGTGAAACCGTTGCGCAGCAGCCACGCATCTCCGGCATCGGCCGCGAGATCCCAGTCGCCGCCATCGACCAGCCCGATAATGCGCCCCCGCCCGCGGTTCGGCACTTCCAGCAAGAGCGAACCGTTGCCTTTGCTCGCGTCTTTGGGCCGCACCGCGATGAAGTCCGCCGAAAACTCCACCTCGCCATTCTTCAAGTTCACCGCTTTGTCCAGATCAACAATGCGCCGGTTATGCGGATTCGCCACGGGAAGCGAAAAGTAGACGCGTCCGGTAACGCGCTCGTAAGCTCCCGCGTCGCCGAACTGCCTGCCGCCAAGAACGTCTGTGCGCGTTGCCGTTTCCACTCGAACCACGCGGGCACTGAGAGGAAACACGCTCAGTGCTAAAGAAACGAATAACGAGGTCACACCCAATCGCAGTCGCATGCGCGGAAGAATATCATTCTTTGTCGCGTGCGTTTCTGCTCATGGTTCGGTGTACAATTCGTGCCACTCGCCCTGTCCAGGAAATCTGGTCGTTAACGACCATCATAGGATGGAACAATGAATCGATTTTCCCGGATGTTCGCTGCTGCTTCGATTTTTTCTCTCGCCTTTGTTCTCACCGCAGAAACGTCACTCGCACAAACCACCCCAGCCCCATCCACCGAGCCCGCTAAACCCGCTGCGTCCAGGAGGCAGTCAGCCACGCCGCCGCCGGAAAAGCCCGCCGAGAGCGCCATCAAGCCCGAGCCGTCTGCTGAGCCAAGGCCGGCAGCCCGCGAAGCAGCGCCCGATAATAAAGACAAAGAAGAGCACTATGACGTAAGCGAAGTTCCGCCACTAGTCACTCATCACCAGATCACAGTCGACGGAAAACTGCTGAAATACACCGCCACCGCGGGACGCCTTCCCATCAAGCGTGGCGACGGCAAGATTGAAGCGGAAATGTTTTACGTGGCCTACACCCTCGACGGCCAGGACAGCGGCAGGCGCCCGCTCACCTTCGC
>DASSRO010000056.1:0-2154 GCA_035701745.1 Candidatus Sulfotelmatobacter sp.
CAGTGGCTCCTTGGCCTCAAACATGTCAACCACGAAGTACGGTGCGCCGATGAGAGGGGCGCGGCGGTTCTTGCTGCCGTTCACGGCTTGAGGAGCCGGGCGAATCACTTTTCCTGATTTCACTTTCTCTTTTACGGCGGCCATACCATCTTTCAAGTGCAGCTCGCGCGGGCGGCCGTAGTCGTAAAGGCGGTAAGTGGTGTCGGATTGCTGCTGGGTCTCGACCACAACCGATCCCGGCCCCAGCGTGTGCACGGTGCCTCCGGCGACGTAGATCATGTCGCCGGCATAAACGTTGATCCAATTAAGGACTTCCTCGGCGCGGTTCTGATGGATGGCTTCTTCCAGTTGGCGGGCGGTCACTCCCGGCTTCAGTCCCAAGCCGATTTGAGCGCCGGGCTTGGCGTGAGCTATGTACCAGCATTCGGTCTTTCCCCAAGGTTGGCCGACGCGCAGGGCCTGGGCATCGTCGGGATGAACCTGCACGGAAAGTTTCTCGTGCGGAAAAAGGAACTTGAGTAGCAAGGGAAAGCGGGAGGCATCGCGAGCCGCTTCCCCTACAAGTTCGCGCTGGTACTGGCTGCTGAGTTGGGCCAGGGTTTTTCCGGTCAGCGGACCATTGGCGACCTTGCACTCGTCACCACTGAGCCAGGCCTCGCCAATCTTTTCGTCAAACTTGTGATTGGGATAGATAGGCGAAAGATCCAGAGTGCCCCAAGGGCGAGGATCGAATCCCGGAAGCATTAAGAATGGATAAAGATTTTCCATGCAAAACTTGCGTGCATAAAAAAGACCGCTCGCTAGCAGAACGGCCTCGGCCGAATCCTTATGCCTTGAATTCCCGGCCCTTAGAGCGCTCCGAAAAACTTCCGCATGCGTTCCAGGCCGCGGTCGAGCTCAGCTTTCGACGTGGCGTAGGAGACCCGAATATGCTCGCCAGTGCCGAAACCTTCGCCGGGAACGGTAGCCACGTGGGCCTCGCGCAGCAGACTGCCCGCCACATCTGATGCAGATTTCAGGCTGGAGTCACCCAAAAAAGAAGAAATATTTGGATAGGCGTAGAAGGCTCCTTCGGGCAGGGTGCAGGTCACGCCGGGAATGGAACGCAGACCCTTTACGACATGGTCGCGAAGGTGGATATACTCGCTGCGCATCTGTTCGACGCACTCCTGCGGCCCCTTCAGCGCGGCGACGGCAGCCTTCTGAACGATCGAAGTCGGATTCGAGGTGGACTGGCTCTGCAGCTTCGACATGGCGCTCACGACCGCCGCCGGGGCCAGCGCGTATCCCAGGCGCCAGCCGGTCATGGCGTAAGTTTTCGAGAGCGACCCCAACACGACCATGCGCTCCTTGTATTCGCGCAGGGATCCTATGGAGAAGTTCTTGCCGGTGTAATTCAGATAGACATAGCACTCGTCGGAGAGAACCCAAATGCCGCGCTGGTGAGCCAGGCGGACGACCTCGGTCATATCCGCCGGGCTCATCACGGCTCCGGAAGGATTCGAAGGGGAGTTCAGGATGATGACCTTGGTGCGAGGGGTGATGAGGCTGGCCACCATCTCTGCGGTGACGCGGAAGCCCTGCGACTCGTCCGATTCCAGAAGGACGCAGCTGCCGCCCGCGTAGCGGACGATGTCTTTGAATGAAACCCAGTAGGGGACTGGCAGGATGACCTCGTCGCCGTGATCGACCAGCACCTGGATGGCGTTGAACAGCGCATGCTTGCCGCCGGTGGAGGCAATCGCTTCCTCGCGCCGGTAGTCAGAGTCAAAGTCCACGTTATGGCGGTGCACAATGGCATCGCGCAGTTCGGCGGTGCCCGCAACGGCCGTATATTTCGTGAAGTTGCCCTGGATGGCGGCAATGGCAGCGTCTTTAATGTGCTGGGGGGTGGCAAAGTGCGGCTCGCCGGCGCCAAAGTCGACCACGTCGATTCCCTGTGAGCGCAGCTTATCGGCCTCGGCCACAACAGCCATAGTGGCGGAGGGTTCGATGCGGTTGATTCTTTCCGTGAGTCTGAGCGCTTCCGAGGTTGCCGTGGTCATGCTTTTTTCTTCCTTTTCCTGGGGACTTCGACCAATTCTATGTCGCGAAGTTTGTAGGCGGGGTCGAGCTTCTCGCGAAGTTTCTGCTCGACCGCGTCGGGGACGAGAT
>DASSRO010000057.1:0-12189 GCA_035701745.1 Candidatus Sulfotelmatobacter sp.
CCTGCCGAGACGTCCACAGGTTCTTGCCCTTGCGGCGCACATTGTTCGCCACAACTGCCGACGCCGCCTGCAGAATATTTTGCGTCGAGCGGTAATTCTGTTCGAGGCGGATGATCTTGGCTTCGGGAAAGTCCTGTTCGAATTCGAGAATGTTGCGAATGTCGGCGCCTCGCCACGAGTAGATCGACTGGTCTTCATCGCCCACCGCGCAAACATTGTGGCGCTCTCCGGCGAGCATGCGCATGAGCTCGTACTGCGGACGGTTCGTGTCCTGATACTCGTCGATCAGCAGGTACTGGAATCGGCGGTTGTAGTACTCGCGCACTGCCGCCGAAGATTTCAGCAGGCGCACCGCCTCTAGCAGCAAGTCGTCGAAGTCGAGCGCGTTCGCCTTGCGCAATTCCTTTCGGTACTCCTCGTACAGATGCGCGATCTTCTCGGTCTTGGGATCGCCCGATTGCAGGTAAAGTTCCTGCGGGTCGAGCATGTGATTTTTTGCCCACGAGATTCGGCCTAAGACGGTGCGCGGGGTGAGTTGCTTGTCGTCGACGCCAAGCCGCCGCATCACGCCTTTGACCACAGCCTGCTGATCGCTTTCGTCGTAGATGACAAAATTCTTCGTATGCCCAATCGGCGGCTGCCCGGGCGTGGAAGAAGGAATCCGCATGGCCTCGATGTCACGCCGCAACATGCGCACGCAGAAGGAATGGAAGGTCGAGATGACGGGCTTGGCGATGCTCAATCCGCCAACCAGTTTTTCGACGCGCTCACCCATTTCCGCAGCGGCCTTGTTGGTGAACGTCATCGCCAGAATGGACTCGGGCATCACGCCTTTGTGCTCGATCAGATAGGCGATGCGAAACGTGATGACGCGCGTTTTTCCGCTGCCGGCGCCGGCCAGGATCAACACTGGCCCTTCGGTAGTTTCGACGGCTTCACGCTGTTGCGGATTCAGTTGGTCGAGAAAAGACAAAACGGAAGTGGCTCCAGACTCGCTAACTTAATTTTACAGGGGTTTGGAGGAGCACGGGATTGCACGCTGCGATTTCTAAATTCAAATTCCCGAAAAGTCGCTTCGGTGGGCGATCAGCGGCCGGTGGCGGCCATTAATTTTGCCCGCAAGCCCAGGGCAACAGACCGTTCTTCCCGCGGAATGGGACGGACAATGCGCTAAACGGCCTCTAGTTTCGCGAAGGAAGCGAAACACCGGCACGCTGTTTCCCGGAAGTGGGACGCGAGTGTCCGCCTTCGGAGGAACGTCTATGAGTCGAAGAATTTTCTTGGCGTTGACCGTAATGCTGACGATGGCGGGGTTAGTTGTAGACCAGCAAGATGCTGGAGCGGGCGAAGTTAGCCAGGCGTCTGGTTACAAAGTCTTGGAGCCGATCGCGCACGGCAATCTAACTGTTTTTCCCGTAGTCGCCGCAAAAAGCTATCCCACCGGCGAATTTCTGACCCTCGATGAAGGCCTGCGGTCTGGAGAAGTGGTCGTCACCGAGGCGGGGAATGTGCAAGGGCTGATTCGCCGGCATCCCGGGCCAGCGATCCGCCACGACGGTGCGCAGGTAAACCGGTTGGTGCTGGTAAACAATTCAAAGCGGCCGTTGCTGTTGCTGGCCGGAGAGATCGTTTCGGGCGGCAAGCAGGACCGCGTCATCGGGAAAGACCGCATCGTTCCCGCCGAAAGCGATCCGGTCGATTTAAGCGTGTTCTGCGTCGAGCCCGGACGGTGGGTGGCGACCAGCGAGCACTTTGGAGCTTCCGAAGCGATGTATGGCGGCGCAGTCGGGGGCAGCCTCCATAGTCCTGCGCCGATGGCGATCATGGCCCAGCCATCCGTCCGCGCCAAGGCGATGGGCGATAAGAACCAGCAGGAAGTCTGGGACGCCGTAAACGCTCAAAAAGAGCAGGTCACCGTCGAGGTCGGCGCCACGGCTCCGGCTGTCGCGACCGAAATGGCGCAAGTCAGTTCGTACGCGAAAGTAAATGAGAACCAGGAGGTGAAGAAGCGCGTCGATGCGATCGCCAAGCCGATCGAGCAGAACTATCAAAGCGTGATTCGCCAGCTCCACGAGCGCAACGCAGTGGGAGTGGTCGTCGCGGTGAACGGGCGCATCATCTGGGCCGATATTTTTGCCAGCACCGATTTGCTGGAAAAATATTGGCCGAAACTGGTGCGCTCGTATGCCTCGGAAGCGGTGGTGACGCGCGCGAAAGAAGTTGAGGTCACAGTCAGTCGTGCGCAGGCTTTTCTCGCTGACATGGAAGGTCGGCGCGAGACGATCGAGAGCGAGCCCGGAATCTACCGGCACACAGAAGTCACCGGCGATGGATTCAAGGCGTTTTCCCTAACGTCGCTATTGCCGAAGACGGGATTCGATGTGCACGTGGCAAAGATGGCGGAGTAGGGAAGCAGTGGGCAGTGGCCAGTGCTCAGTGCTTTCGTTTACACAGTCACGGGCGAGTTTGCACTTCGCGGCGTTCTTTGCGGAAGGTCTCCGCGAACTGGGGGGTCAAAAGCTCTAAACCGCAGAGAACGCTGAGAAGAGCGCGCAGAGTCCGCGGAGAAAAATCTTCAGTTTGCGGTGGCCGCCAGAACTTTCAGAATTTCTCGGGCCAGTTTGCTGGAGTCGGCGCCTTCCATGTTGGTTAAGACCACGACTCCCGCACGCAGACTGGGTGCGATCAGGAATTGAGTGCTGCATCCCTGCTGGCCTCCCGCGTGCCCGGCGACTGCAATGCCGCCCTCGGTCGAAGTCGCCCAGCCGAGCGCGTACTCGTCCTTGGAGCCGTCCGCAGGCTTCAGCGGCGTCCACATTAGATCGCGCGTGGCCCGGCGCATCAGCTTGTCGTTCAGAATCGCAACTTCGAACCGCGCCATATCTTCCGCTGACGACAGCCATCCGCCGCCCGCGATCTTATAGCTGGAGTCGAGGAAGTCGGCATTCTGCACCTCGCCCGACTCAGTCTTCCGATAGAAGCGGGTGCGATAAGGAATGATCGCGAATCGATTGTCGGCCTGCGTGGCTTCCATGTGCGCGGGAGCGAAAACATTCTGCCGCACGAAGTCTACATACTTCTCCGCCGCCGCTCCTTCAATTACGCAGCCTACCAGCGTGTAACCCTGGGTTGAGTAGTGAAACTGCTTCCCAGGTTCCGAGACGAGGGGATCGTTCTTAAAAAAGTTGAGCCCAGACTGAATCGTATCCTCGAAATGCTTCGTGTTCCCCACTTCGGGATCATCCTGCGAACTACCTTTGTAATGCCGGATGCCGCCTAAATGACCCATCACCTGGCGCGTTGAAATCGGCCAAGGCTTTTGCGGAAAGGCCGGGCAATATTTCTGGACGGGTGCACCGAGATCGAGTTTGCCGCGCTCGACTAGTTCCATGGCCGCCGTCGCCGTAAGCGATTTGGAAATCGAGCCCAGCCGGAACAGAGTATGCTCGCTGGCGGGAACGTTGTTCTCCATGTCGGCCAATCCGAAGCCGCCGGCCCATTCGTACTCCCCGTTCTCCACGACGGCCACCGAAACGCCGGGAACGTGCGAGTCGGCCATAAACTCCGAGACAGCCGCCTCAACCTTCGTCCGCTTTTCCTGTGAGAGTCTGGATTCCTGGGCGGGAGAACCGGCAGCAAAAACTACGCAGAATACGACGGCCGCTACGAACGAGGTGAGTTTATCCTGACGAAAGTCTTCGCGCGAGATCATGCGCCATTGTAGTGCAGCCCCATATGGAAGGTTAATTATTGCGTGACCGTCGCCTGATAGCTCACCGCCTGCCAATGCCCGGTGCGGCGAACCCACACTCGGGTGTAGCGATAGGGCCCGCTGAAGTCTTCCCCGAGTTGATGGCCCTTCACGTCCGCCCGAGCCGTAACCACCGCCGTGTCCCCGTAGACTCGCACCACCATATCGCTGACGTCGATGGTGTCATAGCGAAGCTGCCCGTTCTTGCGAGCCGAAACCGTATCCTGCTTGGTGGTTACCTGGCCGAGCGGCGTGATGGCAACATAGTCGTCGGCGAGCGTGCGCTGCGAGAAGTCGGCATCGCGATGGATGCTGGCCTCGCGCGCCTGTCGCTCCATGTCCACAATCTCCCGGACCGTCGCCTGGTCCGCGGAATCTATTGATGGCCGCGGATGAACTGCCACATGCTGCGCGGAAAACACCGGCAACGCCAATAGCAGCCCGAACAATAACACTGCAAACTTGTTGATCACCATGAGACCTCCGCAGTTTTGCGAGGGGACAGAGATCCGCCTGACCGAGCTACGCAACTTTGGATGCCGGAGTTCCGTGGAAAAAGCATCCGCTCCGAGATTTGTGCCGATTTTGTTACTGTGCCGAGATTCCCGAGTCCTGCTCGACACTTTCCCCGAGTATGCAGACTGCACCGAACGCCGTTTCGTTTGGATTTTCAAACGGCGACCGGACAGCTGCGCCTTTAAGACGCAATAGAGCTCCCCAGGTTTTGGGATTCCAAGCGCTGAACTGAGACATATCATTGCAACTTTTCTTCCAAGCGACGGACCATCCAAATGCTTGACAAGATAGAGTCGAACGCTCGCACACCTCGGCACTGTCTGTTCAGTCCGGAACTGGATTGTCCAAAATCGGACAGCGAATCTTCGATCAGGTTCTCTGCGCTTAGACCTGAGTCGGGGCGCTGGAGGTACGGGCAAGCCCGGCATCTAGTAGAATCAAGCCTCCGTTCGAAGCATGGCTGACATCCGTCGTGGTCTGATCATCGTGAACACGGGCCCGGGCAAAGGCAAAACCACCGCCGCCATGGGAACCGCCCTGCGCGCGGTGGGCCAGGGCATGAAGGTGTTGATGCTGCAGTTTCTGAAAGGCTCATGGCACTACGGGGAGCTCGACGCAGTGCAATCCTTCGGCGACAAGTTTGTCATGAAGCAGATGGGCCGCGGTTTTGTGAAAGTAGGAACGGAGAAACCGGATCCGGAGGATGTGCGCATGGTGGAAGAGGCATGGAGCGAGGCTGATCGCGCCATTCAGTCCGGACAGTGGGATCTGGTCATTCTGGACGAGATCAATTACGCCATCAGCTATGGCATGCTCGATCCCGCGAAGGTGGTCGAAAGCTTGAAAAAGAAGCCAGAAATGGTTCATGTCATCTTGACGGGCAGGAACGCGCACCCGACAATTGTCGAGGTCGCCGATACGGTCACCGAAATGCGCCAGGTCAAGCACGCCTACGAAAAAGGAGTCATGGCGCAGAGAGGAATCGAATACTGATTGAGTGAATGTGTGATTGAGCGATTGAGCGATTTATTTTCAAATCACTCAATGACTAAATCACCCAATCACTAAATTCTCATCATGGCTTGGTTTAAACGAGAATCCGGCGAGCTGGATACTTCGGGCGAGAAAAAAGTCCGCACCGAGGGCTTGTGGGTAAAGTGTGAGGGCTGCCGCCAGATTATCTGGAAAAAGGACCTGGAAGAGAATATGAACGTCTGTCCGAAGTGCGACAAGCACTTTCGGATCGATGCCCGCACCCGGCTCGCGCAGTTACTCGACGACAATCAATACGAAAGTTTTGACGGAAACCTGTCCTCCACCGATCCGCTGAAATTCGTCGACTTGAAGCCTTATTCCTCGCGGCTGAGACAGGCGCAAAAAGATACCGGTTTGAAAGACGCCATTATCAACGCACAGGGCAAGTTGCTGGGACGGCCCGTGGTAGTGAGCGCCATGGAGTATTCGTTTATTGGCGGCAGCATGGGTGCGGTCGTGGGCGAAGCGATCACCCGCGCGGTCGAGCGTTCGGCCGATACGCGCACCCCCCTGATCATCGTGTCCGCTTCCGGCGGGGCTCGCATGATGGAAGGGCTCATCAGCCTGATGCAGTTGGCCAAAGTTTCATCGGCGCTGGCCAAGCTGGATAAGGCCAAAGTTCCATTTATTTCGCTATTGACCGATCCCACGACCGGCGGAGTCACGGCGTCGTTTGCCATGCTCGGGGATTTGAATATTGCCGAACCCGGCGCGCTGATTGGGTTCGCCGGCCCGCGCGTGATCGAACAAACCATCCGCCAGAAATTGCCGCCCGGCTTTCAACGCAGTGAGTTCCTGCTGGAGCACGGGATGCTCGATGCAGTGGTCTCCCGCAAGCAGCTCAAGCCCTATATTGCAAGGGCGCTGGATTTCATGGCGGCATAAGCTGTCAGCTATCAGCCATCAGCTTTCAGCCAACCCATCAGACTTTTTCTAACCCGCCAGCAGCAGCCTGTGGGCTGCGCGAAACTTTTCATGACATTTTCAGTCGCATGGAAGGCTGATAATCTGAAGGGTCAAGCTAAGAGCCGACGGCTGATAGCTGAAAGCCTTCCCTATGTCCTACGAAACAGCCATCGCGAGCATGTTCGCGCTGGGGCACGAGTTGGCCCACACGCCCTCGGACAAGTTCGATCTGGCGCACATGCGCGTGCTGCTGAGCGCCATGGATCATCCGGAGCGTGCGTTTCCCAGCGTGCTGATTGCGGGGACGAACGGGAAAGGCTCGACGGCGGCGACGTTGGCATCCATTCTGCAGGCCTCCGGCCTGAAGACAGCTCTCTATACGTCGCCTCATCTGGTGCGGATCAACGAACGCATTCGTGTGAATGGACAAGAAATCGGTGACGATGATTTTGCCCGCTTGCACGGCGAAGTCGACCACATAGCGGGGCGGCTGATCGAGCGGGGAGAATTGCCGTGGCATCCCAGCTTCTTCGAAATGATGACTGCGATCGCCTTTGCCCATTTCGCGCGCGAGAAGGTTGAGGTCGCGGTGCTCGAAGTAGGCATGGGCGGGAGGCTCGACGCGACTAATGTAGTGGAGCCGCTGGTCAGCGTGATCGCCGACATTTCGCTCGACCATCAGAAGTTTCTGGGTAACACCGTGGGAGAAATCGCACGCGAAAAAGTGGGTATTATCCGGCCGGGTGGCGTGGTCGTGACTTTGCCGCAACAGCCTGAGGCCAACGACGTCATTGGCAACACGATTCTCGACTTAGGGGCGCGCGGAGTGAGCGCCGTGCAGTACGTGCCGCCGGTGTCGCCCGGCAGTACCGAGTACCGAGTAGCGAGTACCGAGAAAGAGCTTGGCGGGTATGCCCTCGAGGTTATGGGCAAGCAAATTCTTGTGGAGTCGCCGCTCGTCGGCCGGCATCAGTTGCGGAATGTGGCTTTGGCCATCGCCACGGCCGAGGAGTTAGCCAAGACTGGGTTTCGCGGGATCACGGCTGAATCGATCGAACGCGGGATTCGCCAGACGCGCTGGCCTGGCCGGTTCCAGGTCGTTTCCGCAAAGCCCGGCTGGCCTGTGCTCGTGTTTGATGTGGCGCATAATCCGGCGGGAGCGTGGGCCCTGCGCTCCGCCCTTTCGGAGCGCTATGATAACCGTCCGCTGATTTTTGTTTTCGCAGCCATGCGCGACAAGGCAATCTCGGAGATGACGGAGATCTTATTTCCTTTGGCCGAGAGGGTGATTGCGACCCTCCCAGAGAATCCGAGGGCGGCGTCTCCGGCAGAGATCCAGCAGGCCGGCAGCCGCACCGGAGCCGAGATTGAAGCGGTCGCTGACTTGGAAGCGGCTCTGGAACGCGCCCGCTCCCTCTCGGGGCCGCAAACAGTTATGGTGGTGACGGGTTCAATCTATCTGGTGGGGGAAGCAATGCGCCTGCTCGGCGCCCAAGTCTGACGTTTGTACGTACCGTCTTGTACGACAAGTGTTCCTGCAGGAACACTGTGGAAATCTTTAAAACGCTGAAACGAAGCAGTTCTCCCCTTAACGAAGGCAAACAACAGCTGTCGCTGAGGGCCTGCTTTCGCCTAGAATGGAAGTGTGCCGGAAGTGAATTCATCGGTTGACCAAGTAGAGCGGGGCGAGCCGGAAAGCGGCGCGTCTGGGCCCATTTCAGTCGCTCCGTCCCGGCGCAGCCCCCATGCGATTCCGGGCAAGAAATATGGCTGGCTTAGCCGGCTCCGTTCATATTTTTTCTTTGATCCGCTGATCTGGCTCTACACGCTGGTGATGGGGCTGCTGGCGCTGCCGGGGGGACTTTTTGACGAGAGCGGGCGACGGCTGCATTGGTTTTCAACTACATGGTCGCGGCTGATCATGGGGACGATCTTCTCGCCAGTCAATGTCACCGGGCTCGACAGGATCGACACCTCTAAGCCCCACGTCTACGCGGTCAATCACGGATCGGCGCTCGACATTCCAGTGCTCTATGCGAACTTGCCATTTCAGTTTCGCATCGCCTTCAAGAAGGAACTGCTGTCTTATCCCGTGGTGGGCTGGCAGCTCAAGCGATCCGGGCAAGTTTGCATTGACCAGCAGAATCCCTCCCATTCGGTCAGCAGTATTCGGAAGGCGCTGAAAGGGTTAAAGGCTGGATTGCCGCTGGTGATTTTTCCTGAAGGCGGGCGCACGCCCGACGGCGAGATCAAGCCTTTTTTGCAGGGAGCATTTTTTCTCGCGATCAAGGCGCAAGTGGATATTGTTCCCGTGGCCCTGATCGGAACCTACGAACTCCTGCCGATGAACACGTTTCACATCAAGAGCCGCCCGCTGGAAATGCGCGTGGGCGAGCCTATCTCCACCATTGGCATGAAAGGGCACGACTTAGGCGCGCTCTCCGCGAAAGTTCAGAAAGCGGTGGAAGACCTGTACTATCGTCCGTAGATTATCTTCTCGCAACATCCCGCTGCGTTAAGCAGCTCTCGTTTTTTCGTCGCAGAGCTGCTGATAATAATCCCGCCCGCGCTGATAGCCGCGCGTAAACGCCTCTTCCAAGTCCACCCCGGGATGCTCGCGCTGAGCATCTTCCAGAGCTGCATTCATCTCCCCGGATACCTGGTCGAACTCCATGCAGCGGGTTCGCGCGTGCAGAGCCGCCTGAAATCCCAGGCGGTAATATTTTTCGTCCTCGGCAAAGTTCTTTCCGGTCTTTGAGTAATGGCTTTCCTCGGCGCTGCGCAGGCCGATCCACCATTGTTCGCGCGCGGCGTCTACGGATTCGGCTGCCTCTGTCTTCATCAGTTCACGAAGAGCGGCAGCCGACTCGTCATTCTCGACGAGTCCGACCACTACGCTGCGGCCTTGCCGCAATGCATCTTCGTAGACGAAGATCTCGTCCTCGGGCAATCCCTCGGTGGTCGACTTCTCCATCTTGTCGCCCACGCGCGCGCCGACGGTGGCGCCTGCCGCGCCCACAATCGCCGCTCCCAGCAAGCCGAGCGCGGTGATTGGCCCAACGCCCGGTATCAGCGCGACCAGAAGCGAACCTCCGGTGATGCCGACCCCGCCGCCCAGCAGTGCGCCGATCGCTTTCCCCATGCCGGGCTGCTCGGCGGTGTCCACAGGAACGGATTCCATTTCGCGATCTACCTCGTTCAAACTTCCGGGCGTCAACAACGTGATCTTGTCGGCGGGAACGCCCGCCTTGGTTGCGTCTTGCACTACACGCTCTGCTGCCTCGCGCGTTTTGAATACTCCACTTACTGTTTCCATAAGGAACCTCGTAGACCGCGAAGTTTAGTGTGGCGGACAAATCTCCGCAACGTGAAAACTGAAGTTTTGATGCGAAATCGGGGGCTGTGGCTACATCGAAATATTTGGACCCTTTTTCACATGCCCGTAACCTTTCCCAGACGACCGGCGTTACCCTTATGTAAGGCAAGACCGCGGAGAATTCGTTGAAGGCTCTGAGAAAAGAAGCGGACGAGCGGCTTCTGATTGAAGCTGCACAGCAGGACCCCGCCCGCTTTGCCGAGCTTTATGAAATCAACTTTGAGCGCGTGTACGCCTACATCGTGAGGCGGGTGGGCAACCGGACCGAGACCGAAGACCTGACCTCGGAGGTGTTTCACCAGGCGTTGGCGAACCTGAAACGATTCGAATGGCGGGGCATTCCGTTTGCGGCGTGGCTGTTCCGCATTGCCGCAAACCTGATTTCTGACCGCTGGCAGCGCGGCGGGCGGGAAGTTCCCGACGATTCGGGGCATATCGACGCGGCGCAGGTCAGTCCGGCGGAGATCGAAGAGGTAGAGCGCCGGGCCACGATTTTTCGCCTGGTCGAGAGCCTCCCAGACGAACAGCGGCGCGTGGTTCTACTGCGCTTTGTCGAGCAGAAGAGCATTAAGGACGTAGCGCGGGAAATTCGCAAGACTGAGGGCGCAGTGAAGCAGTTACAGTTCCGGGCGCTCAGCAGCCTGCGGGCGCGCATGGAGGGTGCCAATGCCTAAGCGCTCTCTGAATTCGGGAAGTGGCGATCCAAAAAAGGTCGAACAGCTGAATCAAGCTATCGACAAAATGCTGGCCCGGAATGACGGCCGGGTCACGAAGGCGGGGGCGGAAATCGAGCCACTGGTGAGCATCGCGGCGGACTTGCGCAATCTGCCGAGTGCGACTTTCAAGGCACGATTGAAATCCGAATTAGGAGGAAAGAAGCCTATGTCCACCGCTGCCGAACCCGTCACAACTGTTCACGCAAAAGCCGCGCCGAGAATGGCATTCAAAGACGCCAGCAAGGCCATCGAGTTCTACAAGAACGCGCTCGGAGCACGAGAAATTTTCCGCTTTGAAGTTGAAGGACACATCCCGCATGCCGAGATCGCGATCGGCGACTCGATCATCCTGCTGACGGAAGAGTGGCCGGAGGGAGGGCGTTTTAGCGCCGAAACGTTGGGTCATTCCCCGGTGATCATGAGCCTGGAAGTGGATGATGTGGACTCTTTCGCCGCGCATGCGGAGGCTGCAGGGATGAAGATGGTCCTGCCGCCAAAGGACCAGTTCTACGGGCGCCGGGACGCTACGCTCGTCGACCCGTTCGGATACACGTGGGGTGTGAGCACGGTGAAAGAAGAAATGTCGGTGGAAGAAATGCACCGCCGAATGAAGGGAGTGACGACTGGACCGGAGGGCGGGCAGGCTTCAGCCGAGAAAGAAAAGCGGCCTGCTGTGAACCCCGTGCCGCGCGGCTTCCGGATGGTTACTCCATATCTGGTGGCTGCGGATGGCCTGGCGCTTTTGGAATTCACAAAGCAAGGTCTGGGTGCAGAAGAAACGATGCGGGCCATGATGCCCACCGGCGTGCATGCCGAGGTCCGCATCGGAGATACCACGCTGATGATGGGCGGCGGCATTCCCGGCAAGAAATTCCCCGGCACACTTCAGCCCAACGCGCTCCATATCTATGTGGAAGATGCGGATGCGGTCACGCAGAGAGCCCTAGCGGCGGGAGCGACCCTCATCGATGGAGTGCGCGATCAGGAATATGGCGAGCGTTCGAGCACGGTGAAGGACCAGGCGGGGAATTACTGGTATATTGCGACCGCTCAGGGCGAGAGCCATGTACCTAAGGGCTTGCACAGCGTGAATCCGTATTTGCATCCGCGGCGCGCGGAGCCGTTGATTGGCTTCCTCAGGCGGGCCTTCGAAGCGCAGGAAGTCGCGAAGTACGCTTCACCGGATGGCGTGGTTCATCACGCGGTGGTGAAGGTCGGCGACGCGGTGCTGGAGATGGGCGAGGCCCATGGCAAGTACGAGCCGATGGAGGCCATGTTCTACCTGTACGTACCGGACATGGAGGTGGTGTATCGGCGGGCGCTGGCGGCGGGGGCGACCTCGTTCCAGGAGCCGACGGACCAGCCCTACGGCGACCGCAATGCTGGCGTAAAGGATGCCTTCGGGAACAAGTGGTACATCGCCACGCACATCAAAGATGTAGCGATGTGACGCGAATAATCGTCCAGGCCAGGGCGCTGCTCGGTGCAAATGCAGCGCCCTGGTTACAGGTTGGGTTTCCATTTTGAATCCTTGGCGCTTTTCCGCGAGTAACTTAACCCGCTTCCGGTTTGACCCTCCCGTATCCCTTCAATAGACTGAGAGATTCAGAACACCTGCAGGTCCCACATTATGGCTGACAGTATTCATGTGAAGCTTCCTGACGGGAGCGTGAAGGAAGTTCCCAAGGGCACGACCGCGCTCGAGATTGCGAAGTCGATCAGCCCGCGTCTGGCGGATGCGGCGCTGGCGGCGAAGATATCTTCTAACGGCGAACAGGCTGGCGAGGGCGCCCGCCCCACGCTGATTGACCTGACTCGTCCGCTGGAAAAAGATACCGACCTGCGCCTGCTGACTGACAAGGATCCTGAGGCGCTTGAGGTCTACCGGC
>DASSRO010000058.1:0-13295 GCA_035701745.1 Candidatus Sulfotelmatobacter sp.
GCAACAAGGCACAATAGTTCGCATGCGCATGGCGGAATGTCTCGGCCTGCAGCATCCACTAATGGCACAGATGTCGGGCGGCGCAAGCCCGGAACCCGGCGTGCTCTGCCCCGAATACGTTCTGGTAGGGGAGAAGGTGGTCTACGTGATCACGGGAAAGAGTGCCGAGCAGCTCATCCCGTTAGCGGAGGTCACCCGCTTTCGTCTCCAGAAAAATGAAATGCTGATTCGCATGGATGACTCTTCCAAGGAATTTCGCTTCCACATCAAGGCCATGGTGCTACGGCCGGAATGGGATCGCAATCAAATGCTTGAAGAAGCCGAAAGCAGCGCCATGATCACCCATCATTTCGATCCGGCAACATTTAGACAGGAGCAATAAGCGAAGCGTTCAAGAATTTCGCATCGCTGGTAGCAGCCTACTTGCGGGGCTTGCCTACGCGTTGCGCGGTGGCAAACATCTTGGACACGGTGTCGAGATCTTTGGGCTGGACCTTGCCGGCTGGGATGCGCATGTGGGTGAGATCCTCCAACTTTTGAAGAAGATCGACCAGCGCCATCGAATCGATCAGGCCTGAGGAAACCAGGGGAGTGTTCTCATCCAAAGTCTCCGCGGGCTTGCGAATAAGTTTGGCAATATGCTCGATCATCTGCTGCGCTGCTTCACTCATGCGGCCTTCCTGTTGGTATGAATTCTAAGCCTCGGCGCCCAGGGCGGGATGTTCCTTGCACAGTTTCTCGCGCGTCGCCGAGCGTGCGGCCTTCCCTGCTGTACTCTTCACGATCCAATGGGGCGGCTTGAGAAAAATCGTGCGGATGGCGACGCCAATTCCGGCTACGACCTGGCTACGGATCTCGCTTTCGATGGTCGCGCTATTGGCTAACGACTCCTCGCGCTCAACTTCTGCGACCACCATAATCTCTTCCGTGCCGAGATCGGGATTATAGATTCCCATGGCAATCGCGCGGCCCTCGTGAATGGCGGGATGGCCGCCGACAATCTCTTCGATGTCCTGCGGATAAATGTTCTCTCCGCCGATGATCAGGAGATCCTTTTTTCTGCCGACGACGTAAAGTTCGTCCTCGTATAAAAATCCGAGGTCACCGGTGCGATACCAGCCATCGACCAGCGCCTGGGCGGTAAGGTCGGGGCGGTGATAGTAGCCTTCGAACAGACAATCGCTCTTGATGAGAATCTCGCCGACATGGCTGGCTGGCAGAACAGCGCCCGAATCCGAAATAATGCGAACTTCATGCTGCGGAAGCAAACGGCCTGATGAGGTGAAGGTGATTGCGCCCTCCACTCCCAGTTCGGCGGGAACAATTTGATGCGCGCTGCGAAAAGCTTGAGCGTCGGCCAACAGGTGGGTCGGGCCCTCGGCACGGCTCGGATCCGACTGGGTCACGGCAAAAACATTTTCCGCCATCGCGTAGGACGATTGAAGGACATCGTTCCTAAGCGCAAACGCTTGTTGAAATTCCAGCATGCTGCTGGTGCGGACCGGCTCTGAACAATTGACCAGCGCGCGCAGCGACGAAAGATCATGCTGTTGCCGGCGGCTCAGCGGTACCCGCCGCGGCACAAATTGAAAAGCAAAGTTGGGCATCCAGGCGAGCGTGCACTTGTACTCGCTAATGATCTGCAACATCGACTCCGGGTGCATTACCCAATCCAACGGCGACTGCATCACGATCGGCACATGGCAAACCATGGGCAACATGAAGCACGCGATTAATCCCATATCGTGGTAAAGCGGCAGCCAGCTGTAGATGCAATCTTTGGCGCCGTTGATTCGTAGCGCACGTTCTAAATGCCCAAGCTGGCGCAGCACCGCACCATGCGTGAGGGCAACTCCTTTTTGCAGTCCGGTGGTACCGGCGGAATGCTGAATGAAAGCCAAGGTGTCGGCCCTGATGCGTTCCCCATCAGCGGCCGGAGGCGAGGCTTGCGGCTCTTCATTCGAATCACGCCAAGTCCCGATTCTAATCAGCTGGGCTTGCGCATCCAGTGTCACGTGTCCGAGCATTTCCTCCGGAAATTCACGGTCAATGACGACGGCCTTGGCGTTGAGATTGGCGGTGACTCCAGCCAACCCTGAGCGATACTTCACGGGGTCAATTTTGAAGTTGGGGTAAGCGAGAAATGCAGGCACGACGCCCAGCATCATTGCCCCTACGAAAGAGGCCATCGCGGCAATGCTTTGCGGCATGATGATCACCACGCGGTCGCCGGCGACAACATTGTGCTCAGTCAGGGTGGCGGCCTGGCGGCGGGCGTAGCGATGGAACTCGGCAAATGTCAGCGTTTCGCGTTCGTCCTCGTCAATCCATGCAGTCACAAATGCGCGGTTTGGGGGCGCCGACTCGAGGGCTTCGATCAGATTGCGATATTGCACCCAACATTATTGCATCCCATGTTCGCGGGAAGTGCAGCGGCGGTTGCGCTCAGCAAAGCGAAGTTCCGCCGCCCTGCTCCGCGCCAAGCAACGGTTCTTGTAAGTGCGGGTCCCGGCCTTTATTCTGATTCGCTGTCCCAGAAGAGATCGTTCCAGACCAGCCCGAGGCCCGAAGGTTCCCGGAGGAATTTTGCTGCAAGGCATCCTGTACTGCCTGCTGTTCCTGGTTTGCGTTGTGGCCCTTGCCCGGGTTCGCTCGCGAAGAATGCGGCAGTCCGTACTATTGATCGCCAGTCATGTTCTCTACCTGACGTGGTCGCCGTGGTTCGTGGGCGTACTGCTGGCTTCCACGGCGATGAATTTTCTGTTCGGGCAATGGCTTCGCCGCAAGCCCTCAGGCAGCATCCTTTGGGCCGGAATCTGCGCGAACCTGGGCCTGCTGGCGGTTTTCAAGTACCTTCCGCCATTTGCCGTGAACCTGCCCTTCGCTTCCCTGCAAAAGTTCGCGCAACTGGCACTGCCGCTGGGCATCTCGTTCTGGACTTTCCAGGCCATGAGTTACCTGTTCGATCTTTATCGCGGCGAAGAACTCGATCCATCCATCTTCGAATTTACTCTGTACATGGCTTTTTTTCCGGTGACAATTTCCGGCCCCATCTGCCGGATGCCTGAGATGCTGCCGCAATTTCGCGGGGAGGAACCAACGGCGTGGAGCGGCATCGCACGCGGCCTCACTCGGATCGCCACGGGCGTGTTCATGATGCAGCTTGCCCAATTGCTGGGCCGCGGAATTTTAGGAGGCGACGGAATCACTGGCGGATTCGATCGCGTCACGCACTGGAGCGGCGCCGACGTTTGGTGCCTCGCGCTGGGATATGGCCTGCAGCTGTTTCTTGATTTTGCCGGCTACTCGCATATGGCGATCGGGGCCGCGCAAGCCATGGGCATTGCGGTACCGGAAAACTTCGCGCGCCCGTTTGCATCCACGAATCCGTCTATTTTTTGGACGCGCTGGCACATGTCTTTGTCATTCTGGATTCGTGATTACGTTTTTCTTCCGCTTGCCATGTTGCGGCGCGAGGTCTGGTGGCGAAATCTCGCGCTCGTTCTCGCCATGGTCTTGTTTGGCCTGTGGCATCGCGCCAGTTGGCTGTTTCTGCTGTGGGGCTGCTATCACGGCGTTCTATTAATTGCGCATCGGCGATTGCAGCAGGTACAACGCAGGTTCAACCGCGAGCCTCCGGCCGCGCTCTGGGCGCCGCTCTCATGGCTCACGACTATGCTGCTCATCAATCTGGGATGGATTTTCTTTCGGGCGAATTCTTTGGCCCAGACCCGCGCAATGTTTGGCGCGCTGTTCTCGCCCGATGCATACTTCGCGCATGTTCTGAGCAGCAGCCTCTACTTGTTAGTCGCTGCGATCGCGGTCGGTTACGCAATCGCGTTGCTGGTGATTGACGCGATCGAGCGCTCTTCGGTTCCCGATCAAGGCACAGCGCCCATAGGTTTCGCGAGCCATCTGGCGCGCTGGCGCTGGTACTGGCTTCCGCCGCTGTATGCCCTTGCGTTGCTTTTTCTCCTAATCGTGACGCTCACTCGCGGGTCCAGCACGGCGCAGTTCATGTACAACAAGTTCTAGCCAGCCCGCGGAGGCTCGCCGAGCGCGTTACACTTATTCAGTACGGAAAGCTGCAACATTATCCTCATCGAAGCTGCCTTTGGGAGCCCTGAATGAAGCTGTTCGTTCGCTATTTAAACTTCGCCATGACATTCGTTGCGACCTGTATTGTGGCCGCGTCCGCGCAGAACGCCAGCGCGCCCGAAACCCATGGAATCGCCGTCGCCAACATGGACCGCTCGGTGAAGCCGGGCGACGACTTTTTTGAATACGTTAACGGCGATTGGATCAAACGCACTGAAATTCCGCCCGACCGCGCGCGGGTCAACGTGTTCAGCGAGCTGGGCGATCTGAGCAACAAGCGTACCGCCGACCTGATTCAGGAGATTGCGAAGTCGAGCCCGCCCGCCGGTTCGGGAACGCGCAAAGTTGCGGACCTGTTCTCGTCTTACATGGACGAGGCCGGCATCGAAGCGAAAGGGCTTGCGGTTTTGCGCCCACAGCTGGACGCCGTGGCGGCAATCCAGGACAAGCGCCAGTTGTCGCGTGCGCTGGGCGAAACCCTGCGCGCCGACGTTGACGCCCTCAACAACACAAACTTTCACACGCCGAATCTTTTCGGCCTTTGGGTCGCTCCCGGCTTTAACGATTCCGACCACTACAAGGCATACCTGATGCAGGGTGGCGTGGAATTGCCCGATCGCGAATATTACCTGCGCGAGGGCGAGCACGCCCACAAGCTTCTGGCCGATTATCAAACTCACGTCGCCGCCATGCTCAAACTGGCGGGATATTCCGACCCCGAAGCACGCGCAACTCGCGTCGTAGAACTCGAGCACGCCATTGCGCAGTGTCACCGCACTCTAGCCGACAACGAAGACATACATAAGGCCAACAATACCTGGACGCGAGCGGATTTTTCGACCAAAGCTCCCGGTCTGGACTGGGCGGAATATTTTCGTGCGGCCGGGATTGATCACGTGGACAGTTTCATTGTGTGGCAGCCTGAAGCGTTCACCGGCGAATCGTCGTTGATCAATTCCACGGCTCTCGAAACATGGAAGGACTGGCTGGCTTTTCATTTGATCGAAGATTACGCAGCCTACCTGCCAAAAGCTTTTGTAGACGAGCGCTTCGCATTTTTTGGCAAGGAACTTTCAGGCGCACCTCAACAGCGGCCCCGCTGGCAGCGCGGGGTGACCGTAGTCAATGGATTGCTCGGGGACGCCGTCGGACAGATTTATGCGCAACGCTATTTTTCTCCGGAGGCCAAGGCGCAGGCGCAAGCCATGGTGGCCAATCTGATCGTGGCCTTTCGCAAGCGCATCGACGGGCTCTCGTGGATGGATCCCGCGACCAAAGCTGAGGCTAAGGCCAAACTCTCCACGCTTTACGTGGGCGTCGGCTATCCGGAAACCTGGCACGACTATTCCAGCTATGAAATCAAGGCGGACGATATTTTTGGAAACATTTTCCGCGGCCACGTTGCGGAATATCGTCGGCAGATCGCGCGCCTGGGAAAGTCGGTGGACCGCAAAGAATGGACGATGACGCCGCAAACGGTGAACGCCGTCAACCTGCCTCTGCAGAACGCGCTCAGCTTTCCGGCAGCGATTTTGCAGCCGCCATTTTTCGATCCTCTGGCTCCGGCTGCGGCCAACTACGGCGCCATCGGAACCATCATGGGACACGAGATCAGCCACACGTTCGACTCCGAGGGCAGCGCTTTCGATTCGAAGGGGCGCGTGAGGAACTGGTGGACTCCTGCGGATCTCGCGCATTTCCAAGCTGCCACCGCGCAACTCGCCGCGCAGTATGACAGCTACAAGCCCTTTCCCGATCTTTCTCTAAACGGCAAACAGACTCTCGGCGAGAATATCGCCGATGTCGCAGGGATTGCCGCCGCCTACGACGGCTACAAGGCTTCTCTTCAAGGCAAGACTGCGCCCGAACAGGACGGGTTCAGCGGCGATCAGCAATTCTTTATCGCATTCGGGCAGAACTACAAAGCGAAGGTGCGAGAAGCCTCGCTGCGGCAGCAGGTAATGACCGACCCGCATTCGCCGTCGCAATATCGCGCCGCGGAGGTGCGGAACATCGACGCGTGGTATGAGTTGTTTCATGTGCAGCCGGGAGACAAGCTTTACCTCGCGCCGGCGGATCGCGTGCGTATTTGGTAGAGAAGAGGATCGCGGGCGGTGCGGCGAATACTAGTCCACCGGCATGCCGTCCGGGGTGAAAACTGGAAAGCCGTCCCACGGCCGCGAGAGGCTTAACTGCTGGGCCGCGGCGGCCCGGTTGCGGTCCATCAGGAAGAGCCCGTAGTTGTAGTGCAGAACTCTGTCCTGGGGATTTTTTCGGAGGGCCCATTCATACTGCGCCGCAGTTTGATCGAAACTTTCGCTGGCGCCAGCGGCCTGCAAAGTTAATCGCAGCACTTGATCCGAATGGTTGAGTTGATTGGTGAACGGCGGCCGCTGCAATCGTTGAAGCATCTCAGTCGTGATGCGCGAACGGTCATAAGTGGTGAAAGCCAGCCATTGCTCGCACTCCGCCTCAGTAGGAATATCGGAGTCGGCAAGCGAAGGCCCGGCCTGCGCCGGCAGCTTACTTGCGACCTGGCGAAACATGGCGCGCGCCAGCAAGTAGTTTCCCCGGGGCGTTAAGTGAACATGCTCGTACACCAGGTCGCTGCTGACGATTCCGTTTGCACTTTCGCTGGAAAACAACGCATCCGCGTCCACCAATTCTGCTCCGGTGGACAATGCCACGGCGCGATTGATTTCATTGATGCGGCTGTCGGCGCGGAAACGCAGCGTGTCGAGATCGCGGGCGCGAAGGAAATGTTGTTTGGCTCCGGCGTAGTCGCCCTGCATCCATAGACTGCGAGCGATACGAAATTCCAATTCGGCGAACTGATCGTCGATTTTGGACGCGGCCAGATAGGCCTGCAGGGCCTCCGCGTAGGAGCGGGCGTTCTCCGAGTCTGCTCCGCGTTGTACCAGCGCCGACCACGAGCGCAGGTCGTCGGCGCTCAGGTCTTCGCGGTGTTGCGATGCAAATGGTCCGCAGTCTTTCAAATTGGTGGCGACCGTGCTCACAATCACTCGAGCGCCGGATGCCCGCGCGACCTTGATCGTATCGCGAAGATTCGTTTCGAAATTGTTGTAGGCATACTTCATCAGCGGAGAATCCTGACGCACCTGCTTGTCCAGAAACATCTCCATGCCGCCCCACTCTTTTTTCTGCGTTCCGAGTTTGGTAAGCAACTGTCCAATTCGGGTCGAGCGCAGAAGAATGCTGCCGCGGATTACCGGCAGGCGCATGCCAGAGGACGTCAGTGCAGTGCCGGGCCCGTAAGGTCCGACGACTTCGTTGTTGCCGGAGTAAAGGATGAACAGATCTGGTCGCTGTTTTGCGAGTCCCTCGGCAATGGGCAGCAGAACGTGGGAATTGATGGCCACGCTGCCGGTATTTACGACTTCGAACTTCATGGCCGGGTAGCGCTGCCGCAGCATGACTTCCAAATAGCGACTGAAGGCGTAGGCCGGGTCGGGATCGCCCATGGCGGCGGATTCTCCCAGCACGAAGATTCGGTAGGTGCCTGGCGCTTTTTCAGCGGGAATCGCATAAGCCTGCGGGGTCTTGATCATGCCTGGAGGAAAAAATGGCGCGGGGAAAAACAGGTTGTAACAAGCGGCGGGCTGGCCTTTCATCGTGCAGGGCACGGTCAGGTCGGTAGGAAATCCGACGCCGAAAAAGCGAAGAGCTGCCTCGATCACGCCTAGCAAAATCACGGGAACCAGCACAGCCGTTAAGATTTGCAGCCCATAGCGCCGACTGCTGGACCTGCTGTCATCTCTTGTATGCGCCGGCTGTGCTATCAAAGGCATCTTATTTTCTCGGCAAACATCTGAGCGTTTACGCGATACAGGGCTGGATTAGACCTGATCCCGTGGGCCTAACCACAGTTTCAAATCGTTCGATCATCCAGCCCTGCCGGTCCCGAGCACTGGTTATTCAAGAGCGAACAACCGGGTGCGGCGGAAAAACGAAGTACAGGCGCAGATGCGCTCGCCACTATTCACTTCTTGATGGCCGTCGGTTTCATGAATGCCGGGGCGGCAACGGTGCCATCCGCATTGTGCGCGGAAGAATGACACATCAGCGTGCACGTGTTGGTAGCCCGGTTGTACGAAATTGGAGCTGCGCCATTTGCTGCCACTACGTTGGCGTCGAAATTTACCAAGCGCTCTCCGGTCATCGTCGGCGACGTCGATCCCATCCCATGGGACGTGTGGCAAACCGAACAGCTAAAACCGTATTGAACCGAATGCAAACTGTGTTGGGGAAAACTGGTATTGGCAAAAATTTGGGTCAGGTCGTGGCACTTTGCGCACATGGAGAACGGTCCGGCAACGCTGGTGTCGGGATTGGGAAAAAGATTCGTCACCGGGCCGCCGGGAACTGCCGCCTGGCTAAATTGATAATTGCGCTCGAGAATGTGCGAGTTAATAGAACCATGCGGGCCGTTGGGCCCCGCGCCGCCGAACTCGCGGTTGTCGTCGCTGTTGTGACAGTCTGTGCAGAAGATCTGCGTGCCCACCAGGCGCGCCGAAGCCAGCCCTTTTTCGTCAAGCATGTTGACCAGCAGGCTCGGCTGCGGCAAAGAACTCGATCGCGCGTGGGTCACGGGATGGCTCGACGTAGCCGTGGACGCCAATTCCGGAATAATGTTCAGCGGGTCGGGGGCGGAGACCACCCGGATGGGCGCATATCCGTAGACCAGCAGCCGTTGCTTGCCGATGCTGGTTCCATGGCAGCGCAGGCAGGTTTCATATTGATTGACCGCCGGAATAATCGGAGTAATGCCATCGATCGCACTGACGCCTGCCGCTCCCGACTGCGGCGCACGAATAGCAGGAGCCGAGGAGAATTGCAATGCGGGATTGGAGGCGTGAGCGCTATGGCAGTCCACGCAACTCGCGTGACGGTTATTGTTGAGCAGCGGAGACTCGGCAGCGTCGTGAAAATTATTTCCCGCAGGCAGCGGATGACTGACCTTCGCCACCTCAGCCATGATGTTGGGAATGGCAGGTGACAGATAATTCCCGCCGCCGTGGCAGGTCGTGCAACTCTGCGTCACTGAATCGTACGCGGCAGTCGCGGGCATTGCCGGGCGCAACAGGCGAGAGGGAGCCGCTGAGTCATGCGACATATGGCAGGAATTGCACGCATTCACGCCCACCGTCGGATAAGAACCGGCGTGTGCGTCCGGTGAAACCTGATTCGTCGCGGTTTGGTGAATACTGTTGGTAAAGCCCGCCAGGGGATTTACCTGTCCCACCACCACTCGCGTCGGATCGTGACAGGAGAGGCACAACTGCGCGTTGGAACTGTCGCGAACCAGGAAGTTCTGTGCAATCTTGTCGATGTTCTGCACGTGCGGATCGTGGCAACTGGTGCACTCGATATTGCCTTGGATGAGCTTCACAGCCCCAGTCGGGTCCGCCGTCTTGCCTTGCGTTGCCAAGGAAGCAACCAGGTTCGAGGCATCCTTCATTGGCATCACGAGGCTGAAGGGATGAGATCCAGTTAGGGTTGTGCCGAAGGAATCGGCGCTGTTCAGGGCCCCGATTACAGGCAGTTGCCCGTAGGCGGCGGACTGCCCCACACCCACAGTGCCGTCGTGACAACTCAGGCACAGGCTGCTGCCCACTCCCAGGGTGGGCTGAGTGTTTCCCAGGTTCGGATCGGTCGTGCTGGTGTAAGGCACGTACGATTTTTGCGACAGCTTCTGGTTCCAGAGGGGAGTATTGCCCCCCAATCCGCTGTGAGGAGCGTGACAGAAGGTGCAGGCCAAGCTTCCCTGCGAATAGACCGACGCTCCGCTCGACAGAGTCATATTGTGCATGCCGAGAACATCGCCATTCGGGAGGGTTTGGGCAAAACTCTGGGCGGCGACGATCGCGCAGGCCAGCGACCACAGTATTTTCATGGCTGCTGCCTCCCATCCGCCGCCTGCGGCGCCCCGTAATAGTGAAATACCTGGACGCGCCGGTTGAAAGAATCCACCACGTAGATGCGGTCCTGATGATCGATCTGCAAGCCGGTGGGCAGTTGAAACTGCTCAGCGCCCGTTCCCATTCCTCCGAAGTAATAGAGCAACTGCCCGTGCTCATCGAAGACCTGTACAACGCCCCATTGTCCGTCGACGACATAAAGATGTGATTCGGAATCGAAGCCGATTCCCTTGGGACGAAATATCCATCCCGTCCCATCTCCCGGTTTTCCGACGGCGTATCGGAAACTGCCCGCCGCACGGTCAAACACTTGCACCCGGAAATTCATGGCATCGACCACTGCCAGATCGTTTCCGTGCAAGCGCAACTCTGTGGGATAGTTGAATTCGCCGTCGCCCGTGCCAGTCTTGCCGATGGTCTGCAGCACGGTGCCTTGCATATCCATAACGAAAATTTTGTTTCGCAGCGTATCCGTGACGAAAATTCGCTGGGCCGTGGAATCAATAGCGATTCCAGTGGGCCGCTTGAAAAAACCTTCGCCGCCTTTCAGGCTTCCAAAGGCGCGACGATACTTGCCGCTCGAGTCGAAAATAAAAATCTTCCCTGACTGCGAATCGGTTACGTAAATATTGTCCTGGGCATCGACGGCGACACACTGGGGGGTCAGCATCGGATCCTTTCGCGCATCGCGACGCGACAGGAACTTGTACTTCTGCTGCTCGAAATCGAAGATATGAACTCCAGCGGCAGCCGTGTCGCTGACAATAATTCGGCGGCGAGAATCGGTAACGACACTGTAAGGGCTGACCAGATAATGAAAGTCAGGCTGGCCGGCGATCACGTCGACCACCTTGGTCCAAAAACTGCGCTTGGGCTTAACCTCCCGCTCCAGGCTGAAGCTGCGTTCGAACGTCAGCCTGCGTCCGCCATCCATCAGCAAATCGGGAGCGGACAGCTTTACGGTCTCCTTCGGGCGCCTCGCCGCCGGCGCCGGCACGGTTCCCAACAGCGCGAGACAAACCGCCAGCATGGCGACGCTCAAGCGGCCGCGAACACTCGCTTTGCCGCGCGCCGCTAGAAGAAGTCGAACCATCTGGACACTCCCACAAAGTATGACGTTGTATTTTCCGGCGCACCCACAGCGCTGATTCCCTGTGTGAATCTCGTGTACCCGCCCTGCAGCCCAATCCGGCGAAAGTGGTACTGCATCTGGGCATTGAAGATTTCCGTATTGTTGTGCGAAGTGGTCTGTCCAACGGTATTGCTGATGGCGCGGTTGAAGCTGCCCGCGAGAACCAGGCGTTTCACGGGCGTTACCGAAATCCCGCCGCCATAACTTGATCCGCCAAAGGTGATGAAATCGGTCACTCCCGGCGTTCCGGTAACCGGAACGAACCCTCCGGCTCCCAGCAGAGAAATTCCGGTCGACTGTGTGTAATTGCCGGTAAGGGTGAACCTTCTCGAACTGAGCGAGGTGGAATAACCCTCGCCGCGGCTGCTCGTTCCCTGGTAGTTGGTGAGGCCGCTGTGAGTTCCATTGAAGGCTGCGGTCCATTGCAGCCCTAAAGGTAGGCGGCGATGTGCGTTCGCGCTATAGCTGTAGTAGGAGGTTGTGTAAGTAACCAGCAGAGACTGGACGTTCTGCGCGTAGGTGAACACGCCCGAGGTCTGGAACCCCTTGATGTTGTGAAAGAAATTCACGTTGCCCACAAACCCCAGCGCATTGGTTCCCTGGCCGTTGCTGCTGTCGATTACCGAACCGGAGAAAGTAAACATGTCCAACAATCTTTTGCCGTAATTCACCGTGCCGCTCAAGTACGTCCCGGTATAATTCTTTCCAAAATATTGCTGGTCGTAATAAGTGGCCTGCGCAGTCGTCGACAAATTATTGGTGAACTGATAGGTTGCGCCGCCTCCCACGGTTGAGGAGTGAGCGCCAGAACCCAGACTCAGGCCGGGCTCCGAAGTCCCGTTGCCGCTCAGACTTTGCGACAGGTATCCGTTCAGGTTGCTGGTGTAGTTTTCCGTTACATTCAGCGAAAGCTTCGTGGTGGGATGAAAACTTGCGCCCGTGTTTACGATGTCGTCGACATAATTGGACCGGTTCGAGCTCAAACCTGCATCAGTGAAATAGTTGGTGTCGGCCGACGACCGGTTGTAATTCGCGAAAAATTGGCCGTGAAGAGGAAGAGCATGTTGCGCCCCGAACCCTACGTCGTTGCCCGTCGAGTCCTGCACTGATTCGGATTGGCCCGCCAGAAATTGAGGGAACTTCGAACTCAATGTGTTGCGGTCATAGAACGCATTCAGCCGAAATCCTTCGATCTGATACCCCGAGCGGATATTGAAGAGGCGGTTGTTGGAGTTTGTAGTCTCGTTGGTGCCGTAGATCGTTCCGCTGCCGTCGCCCTGCGTATAGCCGACCGTCAGGGTCGGCAAGTTTGGCAGCAGTGCGCTCCAGTTAATTCCGAATCCCTGGCCCTTGCCGATCGTCGTGAAATTCGGCTGTCCGGCCAGACCGAAGGTTCCGCTGCTGTTGCGGTCGTAGCGGTAGCTGACCGAGCCTGGAAAATGGCTGCCCTTGAACAAGTCGACACTTGCGCTCACTCCAGTCGCGCCCGTCAGTGACTGATAACTGGAATTGTCCCGCGACCGGTTGTAGTAAGGCGTCGCAGTAAAGGAAATGAAATTGGGATTGTAGTAGTAGCCAGAGAGTCGGCCATCGACTCCAAAGGTGAGCCCGTGCTGGGATGAAGTCACGTCGCCATAATCGCCCGTATATCCGAAGGTAAACAGTCCGCCGGCGCTCAGCTTGGTGTTTTCTCCAATGGAGAGTTCGGGCGTCTGGTTTTGTGACTGATTTTGCGCAAAAACCAGCGATGATGTTATCAATACCGCCAGCGCGATGATCCGAGCCGCCACCTTCATTACCCGTTGCCCCCTTCTAGCCGGAGCTCTCATTACCTTCTTTAAGGCACAACAGTTGCCATAACGGGCGGCGACCGGCGATTTGCAATCGATTGATAATGCAGTAGTTAAGTCGACGCGAAAGGGGTTCTTAAACTAATTCCACAACGGAGGTGCGGGATATCACCCGATTCCCGAGTTGAAATACACAACAGCCAGCAGGGGTGGGATTGATGAGCTCTTCCAGAGAAAAGGCCTTACCGCCAGGTGCCAGCGGCGGGCCAGGCCCGAAAGTCGACAACGTGTCCGGACGGTACCCGGGAATACTGGAGTAAGGTGTCCGGCGTCTCA
>DASSRO010000059.1:0-42243 GCA_035701745.1 Candidatus Sulfotelmatobacter sp.
GGAACCGGCCGTGCGCTCGGCAATCTGCTTGCGTCCGGCGGCGAGGAGTTCAACGCGCGCGCCAATGCCGTCGCGATTACTCTTCTTTCCTTTCAACTTCACGGTTAGCCAGTGATTGCCGTTCTGAGTGACGTTGTGCAGAAGAGTTGCGGGAGCACCGAGATTCACGACGAAGGCGTCGACTTTGCCGTCGTTGTCGTAGTCGGCGAAGCAGGCGCCGCGCGAGACCGTCTTCACGTCGAGCACGGATCCCGCTTCGCGGGAAACATCGGCGAACTTTCCGTTCCCGAGGCCGCGAAACAGCGACTGCTCCTGGGGAACGAGATGAATCAACCCGCCGTGAAAAACCAGAATGTCGAGCCAACCGTCGTTGTCGAAATCGTAAGTGCCGCTGCCCCAACTGGCGTATTGCGCGGTGGCCTGCGAGACTCCAGAGCTGGGGCCGATGTCTTCGAAACCATTGGCGCCGGCATTCCGCATGAGGCGGTTGTACTTGGAGTCGGTAACCCAAAGGTCGAGGCGGCCGTCGCCGTCGATGTCGGCAAACACGGGACCCATGGCGGAAGTACTTTCGCCGTTCTGCCCATAGGCGACACCGAGATCAGAGGCGACTTCTTCAAAGGTGCCATCGTGCTTGTTATGAAAAAGAAAATTCTCGGTCTTGTCGTTGGCGACGTAGATGTCAGGAAATCCGTCGCCATCAAAGTCGGCCGCGGTTGCGCCCATGGTGCGGCCTTTGTAGGCGCCGATTCCAGACTTGTCGGTCACGTCGGTGAAGGTGCCATTGCAATTGTTGTGGTAGAGACGATTGGTGTCGGCGGCATAGTCGAGCGGGCCGGGATAGTTGTCGGCGGGGTAGAAGTTGCGATAGGTGGGATCGAACTTCACGTAGCGGCCGACAAATAAATCAACGCAGCCGTCGTGATCGTAGTCAAGCCACGCGGAACTGATCGACCAGCCATCGACCTTGATGCCGGCCTTTGCGGTGACGTCCGTGAAGGTACCGTCGCCGTTGTTGTGGTAGAGAATCGCCTTGCCGTAGCCGGTGACGAATAGGTCGACGAAGCCGTCGTTGTCGAAGTCGGCGGCAATCGCGGCGGTGCCGAATATGTTGGCTGCGACCCCCGCCTGGTCGGTAACGTCGGTGAACGTGCCATCGCCGTTGTTGCGATAGAGATGGTTGTGAGGCGGATCGGCCGGGGGTTGCTTGAGAGGAAACGGATGCATCGCGTCTTCCAGCGGCTTGCCGCTGACTACGTACAGATCGGGAAGACCGTCGTTGTTGAAATCGAACCAAACGCAGCCGGAGCCGGTGCTCTCGAGCAACGAGCCGAGTTGCCGGGCCCCGAAGCTGTGGGTGAATTGAATGCCCGATTTTGCAGTGGCATCTTCGAAGTGGATCGTGCTGGGCCCCGCGGCTGTCGGGGCTTGCGCGAATAAAGAAGACGAGAGGAAAAGGAATACAAGAATTCGGTTCGTCACGCTAGTGCCCTCCCGAAGCGCTCTGCGCAGTTGCACCAGTCATGTCGGCGGGCGTGGTGGATTTAAGAAGGGTCATGGGGACGGCATTCTCCGGGGATGTTTCCGGGCCGGCATGGCATCCAACACAGGCGCGCTGTTCGCCGCGACGCATCCAGAAGAATCCGGCTTCGCGCTGCACGGTTTTGCCGGCGATGTTGAGCAGCTCGATCTGCAAGGGTTTCTCGGCGGGCACCTGAATGAAAAAGGAACCGTCGCGCTCGACTGGCGCTGTGCCGAGAAGCCGAGGATTGCCGGCATCGTCGCGGGTGAAGAGGCGCATCGATTGGATCGATCCCGCGGCGATCTTGTATTTCGATGTGTAGGCATTCAGGCAAAGCAGGTTGGCATTGGGCCAGTCGTGCAATCCGGAGGGATGACGGTCGGGTGCGGGGCGCGCGGCGATCAAAACGGGTTGGACGGCGTCGAGATCTTGTTCTGCTGCTAGAGGAAGAAACTTTGCCGCGGACGGAGTCCAGAGCATGAGTTGAAAGTGCGCGTTGCCTTCTGCGCGCCTAGGCAGAAGCCAATCGCCGGAAGGGGACTCGGCCACTTCGCCTGCGTATTCTCCGGCAGGGGCTGGGATCCGAACCTGCCGGGCCGTCGCCGACGTGAACCTGGCCAAACCATTACTCGCTGCGAAAACAATGTCGCCTGAGCTTATTTGCCGGCCGGAGTGGCGTCCCTCGCCGTGATCGCAACGGTAGGACTCGACGCCGCTGCCGTCGGAGTAGACGGTATAGATTTCGGGAGCAGAGCCAGTGCCGAGCGGGGACGCGGCTTCAAAGAGGATGCGGCCGTCGCGGAGAACATCGGTCGGAAGGAAATTTGCCGGACCGTAAGTCAGAGCCGGAAGCTTTCCACCGGCCAGATCTGCGACTGCGATCGCGAATCGGCCAGCGGAGCGGCGCGCATAGATGATGCGATCTTCCGGGAGATACAACGGGCGAACACAATCTTCGGCGGCGTTCGTGATCCGCCGCGGGGCTCCGCCAGCCAGGGAAATCTCCCAGATCTGCCATGGGTCTTGCGGTTTCAATTTGCCGGCGAAGAGGACGCGTTGCGCATCGAAGGAGATCGCGGGATCGGCGGATGCGGCGAAGGCCGGAGCCATGGGATGTTTGCCGGTGGCGTCGCGCACAAAGATGTGGGCGCCGGAGGGAAAGCGGTCTGCGCCGCGCAGCCACGCCAGAGGTTCGTACCGAACGGTAGCGGTGTAGAGGAACGACGACGGATCGGAAGGAGTAGAAGCGGCCACCGGAGCTTCCTTGAAGGCGAAAGCGAAGATCAAGAAAAAATAGAGGAGAGCGAACCGCAGCAAGCCAGAACGTAATTGGATCGCTCGCAGAGCCACTAGTCCGATCCTCCGACTGCGAGGAGTTGTGGACGAAGCTGCCGGAGGTCCTGTTGCAAATCGAGGTAGGGCTGGAGATCGCGCATCATGTGACGGAATTCTTCGAAGGTCAGCGATTGATTTCCGTCGCTCCAAGCTTGCTCGGGGCAAGGATGGACTTCGACGAGTAATCCGTCCGCGCCGACGACGGCGGCGGCGCGCGAGAGCACGGGAACAAGCGAGCGCACTCCTGCGGCGTGACTAGGGTCGACAATCACCGGAAGGTGGGAGACCGCTTTCAGAACGGGCACGGCGGCGATGTCGAGAGTATTGCGAGTTGCGGTTTCGAAAGTGCGGATGCCTCGTTCGCACAGGATGATTTGCGAATTGCCTGCGACGGCGATGACCTGCGCGGAGTGGAGAAGGTCTTCGAGAGTCGCGGTCATGCCGCGCTTCAGCAGGACTGGGCGGCCGCAGCGGCCAAGAGCGTCGAGCAGGGCGTAGTTTTCCATGCTGCGCGTGCCAACCTGCATGAGGTCGGCATATTCGGCGACGAGGCCGACGTCTTCCTCGCACATCACTTCGGTGACGATGGCGAGCCCGGTTTCTTCGCGCGCCTTGCGCAAAATCTTGAGGCCTTCCACGCCCAGACCCTGAAAGGCGTACGGAGAAGAGCGCGGCTTGTAGGCTCCGCCGCGAAGAATGCGCGCTCCGGCTTCAGCGACTGCGACGGCAGTCTGCATGAGTTGAGTTTCGGATTCGACAGCGCATGGTCCGGCCATGACAACGAAGTCGCTGCCGCCAATTTCGAGATCGCGAACCTGCACCACGCTACGAGAACAAGCGCGACTCTTGGCTACGAGATCGAAACAGGAGAATTGGCCGTTCCATTTGGAATTCATAAGAGCGACGCGCCATTTTATTGAGCAGTTCGCCCGGGATCATTACTAAGAAACAACTAGGACCGCGGAAACACACAGCAAAAAGCAAGCAAAGTGGACGACTAAGGACTTGCAAGTCATTTGTATGCAGGATGAAGGAGGGCGTTTGTGATGCCACTCACAGTTGCACGCGATTAGACTCACAAAACTGCCAGCCAATTCGGCCACAATCGATACGAAGACAAGATCATCGAGCGGATTTCTTGCGCTCAGTAGTTTTGGGAAACCCTACACGACGGTCGGGAATGCCGACACGCGGTGCAGCGAAATATCTCGTATCTCATTGAATTCACATGATGGTCTTCCAATTGCAGTTTTCAGAGTGGCGGTCGCATTTACCGGCAAGGAGGTCACTCAAATGGCTGCGGAAAATTGGACGTTCTGGCTCAACATGACGAACTTCGCGTTGGGCATGGTTACGGTTCTGGCGTTGGTAGTGGTGTTCGGCGCCGTGGGTTGGGACTTACTGGTGCGCAAAGTTCGTCAGCCGCGCGAAGTTGGCAGTATGGATCTGAATAAATTCGATGAGGATTTGCGGGCGATGCTCCGAGGGTCGCACAGCCTGGCGGTGCCGGGCTTGGGATTGACGATGGCAGACGGAGGCGAGCGCGTGGAACCTTCGAAGCCCACAGACGAGAAACCTGGGAAGTGATTTATGCCGTGCCCGTTTCTGAAGGAAGGTCGAGCACGATATTGCCATGCTGCACCGGTGCGCAAGTTTATCCTTGCGGAACCGGGAGCGGCCGATGGCGGGCGTTGCGCGTCGCAGAAATATGCGCAATGCGAGCTGGTTGCGAAGAACGGTGCACCGCAGGATCGCTGTCCACATCTGGAAGAAATTCAAGTGCAATATTGCGGGGTCTCGCCGGTCACGAAGCTGGTTCCCTTCAGCGAATCGGAGTTGTCGAGTTGCACGAGCGATGGGTTTCGTTACTGTGATTCGTATTTGTCGCTGGCACGGCCGCATGCGAACTGCGCGCCTGGGCATCTTCTTTATTCGGCCAATCATTTTTGGCTGGACGCAGAGGAATCGGGATTGTGCCATATCGGCTTGGATGGTTTTTTGGCGGATGTGGCGGGGCAGGTGGACGGCGTGACCTTTATCAACGCCAACGGCATGCATTGTCCGGCGCTGGCGCTGACGATTCATGGAGTGGAGTGGCCGATGAGCTTTCCGAATCCTATTCTGATTCAGAAGGTGAATAGGAGGGTACGGAGTGATCCCGGAAGGCTGACGGCTGATCCTTACGGCGCAGGCTGGCTGTTCGAGGGATTTGAGTTGCCGGGGCGAACGCGGGCAGGGCTGGTCTCAGGCAAGCAAGCGGCGGCATGGCAGGCGGAGGAACAGGAGCGGCTCACGCAGGAGATCCACGAGACCCATGCGCCGGGTTGCGATGGCGGGGCGCCGGTGCGGGGTGTCGCACAGTTATTATCGCGGCCTCATCTGGTGTGCCTGCTACAACACTTTTTCTCTGCGCGAGGTTGGACGGGAGAAGAACGATGAGAGCGCGGAACGCGATCGTGTTCGGGCTCGGGTTGGCGACGGCGCTAGTGGCAGGATGGGTTGTGTTCCCGCGCGTCCTCTACGTGCAGCGGCAGCAGCCACTGGAGTTTCGACATAAGACGCACGGGGAGAAGTCCGGCATCACGGATTGCGGAGAATGCCACGCGATCCGCGACGATGGAGGATTCGCTGGAATTTCTGCGACGGACAAATGCGCCAGCTGCCACGCGGAGCGCATTGGAGAGAGCCAGGCGGAGGCGACGCTGGTCAACAACTTCATTAAGCCAGGACGCGAGACGCCGTGGCTGGTGTATGCGCGGCAGCCGGCCAATGTGTGGTTTTCGCATGCGATCCATGTGAAGCGGGCAGGACTGTCCTGCGTGGAGTGTCATTCGACGTACGGCGAATCGGACATGGTGAAGGTTTATCAAGTGAACCGCATCAGCGGGTACAGCCGGGACATTTGGGGGCATTCCATGTCGCGACTGCGGCGGGCCCGACACGAAGGCATGAAGATGAGCGACTGCGAGGATTGCCACCGGCGGCGCAGCGTTGAGGTCGGCTGCCTCGGTTGCCACGAATAAGGAGACAAATGAAGGTCACGCGACGAGATCTGCTGGTGTGGAGCGCGGGAGCGGCGGCCGGGCTGATGGTTACGCCAGTACCTTGGAAGCTGCTGGATGATACTTCGATCTGGAGCCAGAACTGGCCGTGGATTCCGCAGCCAGCGCGCGGTCCATTGGAAGTGAAGCATACGTCCTGCACACTGTGCCCAAACGGATGCGGCATGCGGGTAACAACGGCGGCAGGATGGCCTGTCGGAGTTGCGGGAGTGAGAAATCACCCTGCGAGCCGCGGAGCGCTGTGCCCACTCGCTTTTGGAGCGTACCAGCTGAACTGGCATCCGCAGCGGTTGAAGACGGTTCGGCATCGCGGCAGCGGTTCATCGTGGTTGGAGGCAAAGACAGCGTTCGAAAACGCGTGCGGCGAAGGCCCGGTGGTGGTCGTTGATGGGTATGCGGGGCGTGCGGCTTCGGCGGTGCTTGAAACGTTTGGCCGGAAGCGGGGCGGTTATCGAGTTGTGGTTGGGCCGGAGGTCCAGGCGTTGACTCCCTGCGAAAAGTGGAGCGGTGTACCGGTGAGGGCCCTGGGTTACGACTTGGAAAATGCGCGGACGATCGTGAGCTTTGGCGCGCCGTTATTGGATGGGTGGGGAACACCCGGACGGTTCGCCCATTTGTGGGCGGAGGGCGCGGCAGGCTCGATCGATCCTCAACTGCGTCTGATTCAAGTAGAGAACTCACTGTCTCGGACTGCTGCCAGGGCTTGGCGGTGGATTCCGGTTCGCGCCGGTTCTGAGCCTGCACTGGCGGCTGGGCTGGCGCGAGTGTTGATCGAGGAGCGGCTCGTCGCGGCTCGGGGTCCGGTGCCTTCCCTCTCAATTGACGAAGCGGCCGCGCAGACAGAGCTTACGCCGGATGCAATTCGTGAAATAGGGCGGACGATCGCTGCACGATCCCCCGCGGTGGCAATTGCGCGCGATGATAATCCGGCGGTTGCCGCGCTGAATGTAGTGTTGGGTGCGGTTGGAAAGCGTGGCGGAATTGTAAGGAAGGCGAAGGAGGTTCGCGCCCAAGAAGAGGCCCACTCTCTTATATCGGATGCGCGGGCGGTACTGCTCGATTCGAGCGTGCCCTGGGATTCTGCTCCGCAAAGTGATGCGGAAGTTTTTCGATTCGCGGCGTGGGATGGGAGTGATCCGGGATCGCAGAGAGCTGATTGGCTGCTTCCTGCGCCGGGCTTTCTGGAAGAACTGACAGATGTTCCGACGGCACCTACCTTTTCGACCGAGACGTACGCGGTGGCGCCATCGTCGATCAAACCGACAGTGAACGCGCAGAGCGCCGCGCAGTTTCTCTGCAGCATTGATTCTTCGTTGAGCACGGCAGAAAAACTGATTCATGAGCGTTGTGAGGAACTCTTTCGCAGTCGCAGCGGAACTGTGATTGGACGGGAAACGACGCCTCTTGCGGACTTCGGCTCGGTGCAGAAATTTGAAGAGCAACTATGGAAAGGCGCCGTTTGGGTGGGGGAGCCGCTGCCACCCGGGCGTCTGCAGTGCAAATTGACGGAGTGGCCGGCGGCAGGGACCTACGCGCATTCCGACAGCTGGTCGTCGCGATGGCGCCAGCCGGTTCTGCCGACATTGGCGACCAAGCTTTATCGCGAATCTGCGCTGCGGGAGCGGCCGGAAGCGAGGACCGCATGAGCGCTCGTTATGGCATGGTTATCGATCTCGACCGATGCACAGGATGCGGCGCGTGCATGATGGCGTGCGCGGGGGAGAATAATGTGCCGGCGCTTCCGCAGGCGACCTCCCGCACCGGACTCACGCCGATGTTGGTTCGCAAAGTTTCGAATGGCATGGACGGCATCGCGCGGCGCGAGGCGTTCATCCCGATTCTGTGCATGCATTGCGAGAACGAGACGCCCTGTGTGCGCGTATGTCCGCAGCAGGCCGTCGAGGTGGATAAGGCTACCGGCATTGTGATGCAGGTGCCGCAACGCTGCCTGGGCTGCCGCTACTGCATGACCGCATGTCCGTATCACGCGCGGTACTTTAACTGGTGGGACCCATCGTGGCCGCCGGGCATGGAGAAGAGCTTGAATCCGGGAGTTGCGGTGCGGATGCGGGGCGTGGTCGAGAAGTGCAATCTGTGCCATGCGCGGTTGCATGCCGCGAAGGAGAAGGCCGCGGCTGCGGAACGGCGGGAGATTGATCCGGCCGATTACGTGCCCGCTTGCGTAGAAGCGTGTCCTACCGCAGCAATTCGTTTCGGCAACCTAGCGGACAACAACGATCCTGCTGCGCGAGAGGCGCGTTCGCCGGATGCATTTCGTTTGCTGGCTCGAATCGGCACGGAGCCGAAGGTTTATTACAAATCGAAGGAGGCATGGGTGAGAGCGCTGGCGGAGTCAACATCTGGTCCGGGTGCGAAAGTGTTGTCGGAGGTGCAACATGGCTAGCTCCGTTCTCACCGACAGCCGGTGGATCGCCCGGGGCGAGGAGCGCACGGCGCTTTCGCGATTCCTGCTCTGGCTGGCTCCGTGGGCCGCGGTGCTGGCGGCGGGGATTTACGCGGCAGCGTTGTGCTTGTACCACGGGCTGAATCAGACGAACATGGACAACCGCTTCGCGTTTGGGCTGTGGATTTTTTTGGACCTCGGCATGATCGCGTTGGGCGCGGGCGCGTTCTTCACCGGATTTCTGGTCTACATTCTGAAGCGAGCTGAGCTTAGGCCGATCCTCAATACGGCAGTGGTTGTGGGTTTCATCTGCTACAGCGGCGCGGTGGCGATCTTGATGATCGACGTGGGCCAACCCTTGCGGGCGTGGTTCACCTTCTGGCATCCCAATACGCACTCGATGCTCGCGGAAGTTACGTTTTGCATCTCGTGCTATCTGCTGGTCCTGTGCCTGGAATACATTCCGATTTTGCTGCGCAATCGGCAGTTGCAAAAGCTGCCGTCGTTCCTGGTGTTTGAACATCAATTGCACAAACTTGTGCCGGTGCTGGCTGGCTTGGGAACGTTGCTCTCGTTCTTTCACCAGGGATCGTTGGGCGGACTTTATGGAGTGTTGCGCGGGCGGCCGTTCGCATTTCGCGCCGGCTTCTTCATCTGGCCTTCTACTTTTTTCTTATTCATTCTTTCGGCAGTCGCTTCCGGGCCGAGCTTTCTGATGCTGGTCACCGCGACGGTTGAGAAAGTGACTGGGCGGCGACTGGTGCCGCGAGAAATGTTTCGGAGGCTGGGATTTATTTCCGGAGTGCTACTGGGAGCTTATGTTGCAGCGAAGGCGATCGACACCTTGGTCTGGTTGAACTTTACTTCGCCGTCGGTGGGATTTGCACCGTGGCAGTACTACATCCACAGACCATTTGGCACGCCGATGTTGTTTGCCGAGATCGTGCTCTTCGGACTGGTCCCGGCCTTCCTGCTGACGTTTCGCAGGACTGCGGTGCGGCGACGGTGGCTGCTGACTGCCGCTACTCTGGCGTGTGTGGGAGTTCTTCTGAACCGCTTCGTGCTGACCGTGCAGACGCTGGCTGTACCCACTCTGGCGTTCGACGAGTTTCTGCAGTACACGCCGAGTTGGCAAGAGGTTGCGAGTTTCGCGGGCGTGATCGCGTACGGGGTGATCGTCTATTCGCTTTCGTATCGTTACCTGCCACTGTTCGCTCCGTCAAAAGGAGAAGACGTCAATGTTTCCGGGGATTGATGGATTTCATTGGACCGCGGATCACATCGTTTTTCTATCACTATTCTTTGCCGTCGTGCTGACGATTGTTGCGACGGTGGCGTCGGCGGCGTGGCGCACCGCGCGCGATTTTCAGACGAGGAAAGCGGTCGAGTTGTGCTGGCAATCGGTCTTCGCGGAGCTGCCGGAAGCTGACCGGAGGTGCCGCCACGAACTTGCCGGCAGAGTAATCTCAAGAACCTGCGACAACGCATTTGATTGCCGCCATTGCGGGAAGTATTCGCAGTTCGCGGTGCTGCCGGCGAGAGCTACGGTAAACGGCTTGGGACTTAACTACCCTGAGGATCGCCTCTATCATCGCGGGCACACATGGGTGAAGGCGGCCGACGACGGCACCTTCACGGTCGGACTCGACGAACTCGCGGAGCACCTGATTGGAAAGCCCGACTCGGTGGAGACGCCGGAGATCGGGACGGAAGTTGAGATGAATCAGGCGGCATGGCGCTTGAAGAAAAATGGGAGAGAGATGGCCGTGCGCGCGCCGATTGAGGGAACGGTGATTGGCGTGGAAGGTCGGGCTCTCAAAATACGTCCGCGGTTGGATCCGCGCGATCCCGCGACGCTGCGCCATTTGTTGCGTGGGCCGGAGGTTTACGGCTGGATGACGCGAGAATTAGAGCGGTTGCAATTGCAACTGCGAGCGCACGGCGCTCCCCCGGCACTGGCCGACGGCGGCGTGTTGTTGCCGGGATTGATGGATGCCGTGCCTGAAGCGGATTGGGACACGGTGCTTGCGGACACTTTTCTCGAAGCTTGAGGCGAATGGAGTTTTGCTTTGCCGGAGGTTCGACTCCTGCCCAGGACTCGAATAGGCCAAGGTCTGGGAGCTGCGGCGCTCAGTGTACTATCTCGTAGCGCTTCAGCTTATCGTACAGCGTCGAGCGATCGATGCCGAGGGCGCTCGAGGCCTCTTTGACATTTCCGTGTTTGCGCTCGAGAGCGGCTACGATCGCGCGACGCTCTAGTTCGCCCAGGGGGACATCGGGAATGTCCCAACTGTTGTGAGATGCGCCGGTTTGCAGCCAGGAGAAATCCTGCTCGTCGAGCGAACCGTTGCGGCAGGTGACGATCGCGCGCTCGATTACGTTTTCCAATTCGCGCACATTCCCCGGCCAATCGTAGGCGATGAGGAGTTTCAACGCGGCCGCGGTGATACCGGAAACGTCTTTCCCGAGCGCGGACGAGATGTGATGCACGAAGTGCTCCGCCAGCAGGGGCACGTCCTCGCGGCGTTCGCGCAAGGGCGGCAGGCGAATCTCGATCACGTTCAGGCGATAGTAAAGGTCTTCGCGAAATCTTCCCTGCTGGACTTCTTCGCAGAGATTTTTATTGGTGGCGGCGATGATGCGGACATCGATCTCGACTTCCTGATTTCCTCCCACACGGTAGAAGCGACGCTCCTGCAGGACGCGCAGCAGATCGGCCTGCAGCTTGGGAGAAATGTCGCCGATCTCATCGAGGAAAATTGTGCCGCCGTTCGCGAGTTCGAATTTGCCTTTGGCTTGGGAGGCGGCGCCAGTGAATGCGCCTTTTTCGTAACCGAATAGTTCACTCTCGAGCAACGTTTCCGTGAGGGCGGCGCAGCTCACCACAATAAATGGTCTGTCGGCGCGATTGCCGGAGAAGTGGACGGCACGCGCGACGAGTTCCTTGCCCGTTCCACTCTCGCCACGAATAAACACGGTGCTGCGCAGGCTGGAGACGTCGCGGGTCAAGGCGAGAATTTCCTCCATGCGCGGGTTTTTTGTGATGATGTCAGCGTGGCGATACTGGCGGGTAAGTTTCTTGCGCAGGATCGCATTTTCGCTCTGCAGCTTTTTCAGCTTGAGGATGCGCGAAACCAGCATGGAAATTTCCTGCGGATTGCACGGCTTGACGATGTACTCTTGCGCACCCTCTTTCATGGCCTGAATGGCGGTGTCAACCGTGGCATAGGCGGTAATAATGATGATGGAGGCTTCGGGGCGAATGCGGTGGATTTCCATCATGGTTTCGATGCCGTCCATGCCGCCCGGCATTTTCAAGTCGACAAAGCAGATGGCATAGTCCATGGACTTGGCGAGTTCGAGGGCCTTCTGGCCATTGGGTGCGGTATCAACGTGGTAGCCGTCTTCGCGCAACCACGCGCCCATGGACTCGCACATCACGTCTTCGTCGTCTACCACCAGAATCGGCCAATTTTTCTTCATACGGTTGCCTCTCGCAGACTGAATCTGTGAACCAATTGCGTGCCGCAGCGCGCGCAGTAGCGCTCCGCCTTGGCGTCGACTAATTCGATATGTGTGGCCAGGCTCATGACGCACGTTGGGTCCGCACAGTGCACGAGTCCGAACGTGTGTCCTAACTCGTGCAGGACTTCTTTCACCGTACGCTCCCGCAACAAGGTCTCCTGCGAAGGAAGTCCATAAAACTCTTGATGCAGGCGACAAAGCGAGACCAAGGCGACGGGGCCATCGAACTGCGCCTGCCCAAACAAAAAACTCAGCATCGGAATTGCCAGGTCGACGTCGGTGACCCCAAGAATCCTTGAGGCATCGCGAGGTGCGTGTTGTGCCAGCAGCTTCATCATTTCGACCGACTGGTACTGGCCTCGCCTGGCGTCATAGGCGCCCGCCGGGACCGATAACGGAGGCAAGCGCCGAATGGGAAGCGGGAACCACTCAGCGACCGCGCTCTCGATCCAATCCATTGCGTTTGCGGGCAGACTGCCGACCGCCACAAGATAGAGTCCCTTCACACCGCTTGTACCTGTACTTCTCTCGCCTCGGCCGTCGCGTTCCGTGACTTGAGCGGGAGGGTGACCGTAAACGTCGTGCCTACATCGCGCTGGCTTGTAACCTCGACCTCGCCTTCATGAGCTTTGACGATGCCATAGAGGACCGCTAAGCCCAGTCCAACGCCTTTGCCTTCGGCTTTGGTCGTGAAGAAGGGATCGAAAATCTTGGAAAGATTTTCTGGAGCAATTCCTTCGCCGGTATCCTGAACCGAGAGTTCGACGTCTCCGTCGTGAGCGAGAACGCGGGTGCGGATAGTAAGTTTGCCGCCACCGCCAGGTTGCATGGCCTGAGCGCCATTCAAGACAAGATTCAGAATCACCTGCTGAATCTGAGAGGAATCGCACTCTACCAGGGGCAGATTCTCCTGCAAGTCCAAAGAAATTTCCGCGCTAATCAACTTGAGCTTGTGATCGGCTAAACCAATCGTGGTTCGCACGAGTTTGTTCAGATCGGCGGGCGCGCGCTGCGGCTTGGAGCGCCGCGAGAATGCCAGCAAGTCTGAAACGATACGCCCGACGCGAGCGGTCTCGATCGAGATGAGACTCAGATATTTACGAAACTCCGCTTCGCGACCGGGCGGGTATTCGCCTTTAGCCATGAGGCGTTCGAGAAGCATGGAGAGATTCAGCACTCCCGAGATTGGGTTGTTAATCTCGTGCGCCACACTGGCGGCGAGTTGCCCGAGAGTGGCCAGACGGTCGGATTGGATGAGTTTGCGCTGGGCAACCTGCAACTGGCGAGTACGTTCGTCGACCTTGCTCTCCAAGGTTGCCTGCATGTCGTTGAGTTCAGCGACGGCCAACTTGAGGCGTTCGCGCATGCGGTTGAAAGAGTCCACGAGTTCGTCAATTTCGTAGCTGCGACGGGTAATTTCGATAGGCCGGTCCAGTTCCATCGCGCTGACCGCGTGCGTGCCTTCGATCAACTGCTGAATCGGAGTTGCGACGAAACGCTTGGAGAACAAAATGACGAACGCCGCTCCGATGGCGACTTCCAGGGCGGTCAAAATAGCGGTCTGCAGGGTGAGGGCCCTGGTCTGTTTCTGCACGGGATCCAGGCGCAGCGCCACGTCGACCACGCCGAGCACCTTGGTGGATGCATTGTGGGCGTGGCAACTGGCATTGCTGCACGAAGGTTCGTTGTAGATGGGCGCGACCATGTTGATGGTTTTCACGCCATCGGGCGAGGTGGCGTAGCGGACGCGCGGATCTTCCGCCCGCAGTTTGCGTCCCGGCCCCGGTGTATGACAACTGGCGCAAACTTCGTTGGAGAGGTTGACTATGCCTGGTTGCTCTCCGGAGTCGGTGGAGAACTTCAGTCGACCTTCGCGGTTGAACATGCGAATACGATCGATGCCCTGCTTGTCGGCAATCACCCGCATGATCTCGTATGCGGCCTTGCGGTCGTCGTCGAGCATGGCGTGCCAGGTCGCGCCGGTAATGCTGCGCGAAAGTTGGTCTGCGCCAAGGATCATGGTGTCGACCAATTGCTTCTTCTGAGTGCGGAAATTCAAGTAGCCGCTGACTCCGCTGATGGCAACGATCAGGACGGTGAGGGACAGAATCAGCTTGGGGCCAAGTTTTCTGGGCATGCGCAGACTCGAAACCTCTTCGTCCGGGCACGGACAGCATGCGACTGTCGGCTGAAGGGACGGGCTTCCTCGTTCAAGGCTAACTACCGAGGCTGGCGGCAACAGTGATCGTCAGCGCGCTCACTGGTGATCCTGGTCACTCCCGCAAGGTGCTGCAAAGATGGCAATTACAAACCTCGCCCCCCCGCCGGGGCGAGACTTTTCTGATGGTCGCTATAAGAAATTTGTATTGGACTGAGAAGATAGCCACATTTATTGTCGCGGATTGATTGCAGCGTCTCGTAAGCGGAGCATCGTTGTCAAAAGCGCAGGTCGTAGCGGCTTACGACTTCAGGAATTCTGTGACGAGATCAAGGATTTAGAACGACGTGAAATGCGACGTCTCCTACAGGAGCACTTACAGATGACAAAACGCGCAGTACGGTCGGTGCGCCGGTCGATGATGACGGCTGCGGCCACGATCGTTTTGCTGACTGGAATGTTGGGAGGATCCTCTGCCTTCAGTTTTGCCGACGATGGGCCCAAGCCTGACCCGGCTGGCACCGCAACCGGAGATAAAACAAGTGCGGTGGATGCCGCGGGCAATCCGTTTGTCGTTGCCGAGCCAACCGATAAGAATGCTCCCGACTACGTCCAGAACAAGAAGGCGTATGACGAATATCAGGTTCAGGCAGCCAAGGAACCTCTGGCGGTGAAACTTGCCGACAGCGTGGGCCACGTGCGCGTCGCAACCAATTTCGCGTGGACTCTGAACACGGGCTACCTGGTGCTGTTTATGCAGGCGGGCTTCGCGTTGCTCACGTGCGGATTGGTGCGCAAGAAGAATGCCGCTCACCTGATGATGCTGAACTTCGCGGCCTATGTCTTCGCTTTTCTGGCGTATTACGCTGTCGGATACGCATTTCAGTTTGGAGCAGTCGCCATCAATGCCGCGCCCGCGAACCTGGGCGGGGCGCCCACGCTGAATCATTTCCTGATCGGAAGCGGGCAGTGGGGATTCGTCGGCGGGAAGGGATTTTTCTTCCTCGGCCCGGCGTATGACAGCAGCAGCAATTGCCTGGCACTGTTTGAAGTCGTGTTCATGGAGACGGCGGGATACATCATCGTAGGCGCCATCTGCGAGCGCATCAGTTTTTGGGCGTTTTTGTTGTGCGAACTTTTCATCGGCGCAATTCTCTATCCCATTTCGGGGTGCTGGGCCTGGGGTGGAGGATGGTTATCACAACTAGGATCGACAATGAATCTCGGCCACGGCTATGTCGATTTTGCCGGTTCGACCGTGGTTCACGCGGTGGGAGGATTTTGTGCGATGGCGTTGGCCATCGTGCTTGGACCGCGCCTGGGGAAGTTTGGTCCGGGAGGAAAGATTCGCGCCTTCCCTGCGCATAACGTCGTTTATGTGGTGACCGGAACTTTCATTCTGCTGTTTGGGTGGATGGGATTCAATCCCGGGTCGACACTGGGGGCGACTGACCTGCGCATTTCGGTGGTAGCAATCAATACGAATCTTGCAGCTGTGGCGGGTTCTGCAGCGGCGATGCTGGTCTGGTACTTCCTGTTTGGAAAGCCCGACATCACCATGGCATGCAATGGAATGCTGGCGGGACTGGTGGCCATTACGGCTCCATGCGCCTTTGTGTCGCCGACGTCATCGGTGATCATTGGAGTGCTGGCTGGCTGCCTGGTTTGCGGGGGAGTGCTGTTCAACGAGCGTGTTCTTAAAATTGATGATCCCTGCGGAGCGGTTTCGGTGCACGGATTTTGCGGGTGGCTGGGTGGCGTTAGCGTGGGCATTTTTGCGGACGGCACTTACGGCGCAGGATGGAACGGTGTGGGTGCGGCGAGCTACCTGGGCCGCGCCGGACAAGGTGTGACCGGCCTGATTCATGGCGACACGCGCCAGTTCTGGTGTCAGCTGATGGGCGCGACGTTGTACGCGGCATGGGCGTTCGGAGCGACTTTCCTTGTTTTCGGGATTGTGAATAAGGTCAAGAACATGCGAGTGCCGCCGGAGTCGGAGGAAGAAGGACTGGACGTCCCGGAGTTCGGAGTGCCGGGCTACCCGGAAGACGCGCTGGTTCCGACAACTTATTGACGGTGGCTTTGGGCGATCGGAGCGTGAGCAATTCTCACGAGAATTATTCGCTCGGCGAATTTACGATCAATCTGGGGAGAGGCGAGCCTGATTGCCGGGCTGGAGTAAGCACGGTTAATTCGCCGACCTTTTCTTTCTTCACGCTGCCGCGAAGGTGGGTGCCATGATCCATCATCCATACTTCGGGAATGATCTCGCCGACCAGTTGTCCGTGACAAAAGAGCCGCACCATAGAACTCTCTGAAACCACAATCCCCACCGCTTTGGTAACCGCACTCATGTTGGCGGCGGCAATGTGTCGGCTGCCAAGCCCAAGCGGGACTTGCACCTGAGCCGCAACGGCATCGAGATAGCGACACGCGGAGAGAAAGACTCCCGCGTGACTGACAACGAAACCTCCGTCTAACTGGGCTAATTCCTTGATAGTCCCGCGAAGGTTGAGGTTGGTGACGAGCCGAGAAGATTCAGGATGGCCGGAGAGGGGGTCGAGAATCAAAGGCCTGGAGCGGGCGAGCACTTCATTCTCGTCGCCCAGCGTGAAGAGTGTGCCGATGCGTCTTCCCTCGCGGCCCTCGCGAGCGATCTCAACGGCCAGTTCGATCAGCGACTCAAGCACCTGAGGGTCGTATTCCGTTACCTGGCAGATGATGCTTTCAAACACCGGTGGACCTCCGTTACAGTCGACGAACCGAAAAAGCCAGGCTCATCCTAGTTTGGATGAGGGGCCGAGGAGGAAGATTCACTTGTGCGCAAGGATTCGCAGGCGGAATGGCGAGAAATCTTCGGCTCCAACGAGTTGTCACTCAGAATCACTTCCATTTGCCTGCGCCTTCGACGATGGTGACGTAACGGTCGATCGGAAGGTCGGTGAAACGTTCTGTCGCGCCACTGGGGAGAGGCCATTTGATTTCCAGCCAATCGAGTTTGGATCTTTTCCCGATGCCCAGCACTATACGCGGGTCGTGCGAGGACAAGAAACTGCCGCCACCGACTTTCATACGCTGGCGCTTCAGATCTCCGGACTGGTATGTCAGGCGTGCACCGATCGCGTCGGGATTCGATTTCCGGCCCACCAGATTGATTCCGAGCCAATGGTTCTGACTCCCAACTCTGTTACGCAAGAGAACAGGCTCGCCGTCGAGGAGGGATATAAGAACATCGATGCCGCCGTCATTGTCAAAGTCCCCGATCGCCATACCACGAGCGGATAGCGGTTTGGCGAAGACCGGACCGCTTTGCGGGCTGACGTTCTCCAGCAATTTTCCGTTGTGATGAAACAACATTGGCGGCTCTTCGTAAGTGACTTCTCCATGAAGGGTGGCGATGAGGTCATCCGGATTTCCATTGGCCAGCAATAAGTCCAGGTTGCCATCGTTGTCGTAGTCGAAAAATTTCAAGCCCCACCCGCTCATGAACTTGCTGGCTTTGCCGATGCCAGTGGGAAGTGCGACGTCGTCGAAGGTCTCATCACGATTGTTTTTGTAAATGGCGTACATTTCACGGTCGAGGTTGGCGACGAAGAGGCCCATCCAGCCATCGTTCTCGAAATCGGCGGAGTCTACGCCCATACCTGATCGCGACCGGCCGCTGTCACTGTAGGCCACTCCGGCCGTCGTGCCGATCTCTTCGAACTTTCCTTTGCCGCGATTGACGAAGAGAAAATTCGGCACCGTGTCATTACTGACCCAGAGATCCATGAGCCCGTCATTGTTGATATCGGTCGCGACCACGCCCCAAACCTTCCCGAGGTGGCTGGCAATCCCCGATTCCTTGCTGACGTCGGTGAATGTGCCGTCGCCATTATTGTGGAAGAGCCAACTGGGCATCGGCGTATAAACTTTGGGAATGCAATAGTGCAACCGTCCATCCTCGTGAATTCCGCAGGGCTTATTCAGTTCTTTACTGAAATCCACGAACCGCCCCACGAACAGGTCGAGCCGGCCATCGTTGTCATAGTCGAACCAGACCGCGCTCGAAGCCCATCCCGGTGCGGCTACTCCCGCTTTTTCGGTGACATCGGTGAATGTGCCGTCGCCATTGTTGTGATAGAGAATGCTGCGGCCGTATTGGGTGACATACATGTCGGGGAAACCGTCGCCGTCGTAATCACCCACGGCGACGCCTTGTCCGTAGCCGCCGGCCGACACCCCAGCCTTTTCTGTTACGTCGGTGAAGGTTCCGTCGCGATTGTTCTTGTACAGGGCGTTGCGCAGCGGCGGATTCGGATTGAAGAAATCGCATTTCCCGCTGTTTACCAGGTAAATGTCCATCCAGCCATCGTTGTCGTAGTCCAGAAAGGCACATCCCGAACCAGAGCTTTCAGGAAGATATTTCTCCGCAGACTTTCCGCTCGAGTGAACCCACTTGATGCCGCTCTTTTCCGGAGCAACTTCCTCGAAAGGGAACGGCTGAGACTCGGGCAGGGCAAGCAGTGGCCAACGTGGCAGAATCAGCGATCCTGCGATCATCCCGGAGACGAAGTCACGGCGTGTCAGTTGCGCAAGAGGGGTCCGGCTCGGCATTTTCATTCAGTTTACGACAGAAAAAGCTCCACATCTTCTCAGCAGTCACGCCGTACCAACAGAGAGCAGAACTATTCTGGCTTCTCCGAGCCCTGGTTAGAAGTCAGGCTGCGGTGGATGGCAAATTCCTTGTCTGCCTCTTCCTTATGACCGGATCTTGCCAGGGCGGTCGCCAGTTCGTGGTGTACCTCAGGGTTTCTCGGCATGAGTTGCTCCGCCGTGCGCAGGGGCGGGAGGGCCTCTTCATATTTTTTCATGGTAACCAGGCAAGAGCCCAAGCCAAGCTGGGCCTCCGCGAAGTTGGGATTAAGCTTGGCAGCCTGGGAAAATCGCGAGATTGCCTCATCCCAATTCTCGTCATGCCGGGCAAGTTCTCCCAGAATGTACGCCGCATCAGCATTGGTCGGATCAATCTGGAGTTCTTTCAGGAATTCCTGCTTCGCACGCTCCGGAGCATCCGGGCCTGCATCCGGTCGCGAGAGCAGCACTCTGCCCAGTAAGAAGTGAATGCCGCGAGCATTGGGATCTTTTTGGAGAATGCCTTCATATTCAAGCTGGGCCGGTTCCCACTTCCCTTGCATTTCCAGGGCTTCAGCGTTCAATTTATGGGCGGCAATAGACTGCGGGGCGGTGCGGCCAAGATCCTGAGCCGCTCGCGTGGATAGATCGGAGTAGGCGTGGACGACGACAAAGAGTACGTCGGGATCGCGACCGAACTGTTTGTTGAGCAAGCGAATGAAATCGAGGGTGGAGTCGCGGTCGTCCACAGCCAAGGAGCAGCGAACTCCGAGCACGCCAGCTTGTTTTCGAATCTCGGCGGAGACGGTTAGGACCATCGCACGCTTGAGCCCTGAGATGCTCTCGCGGCACTGTCCCTGCTCCGCGAGAGTGACGGCTTTTTCAGGAGCTAGAACAGGCCGCGAGGTGGCTGCCGCTTTGGATTGCTGAGCGAGAAGGATCGGACCAGAACACAAACATCCGATTAACAGAACAAACGCGGCCTGCCCCGAGTATTTAGACATCTTGACTTGAGCTTGCGAAGGTCCCTCTCTCAAAATTGCGCGCGAAAAAAAGATGCAGGCGATATTACTCGCCTGCATCATTATACGTTTGCGGTTTTCAGTAATAGAGTTTTAGCGCCAGCTGTATGTTCCTTGGGGGCTGGGCGCCTTCATTGGCCGTGATCTGTCCCATCGTGGCTCCCAAACCCGTTTTGGGTGCGTTGTAATTTACATGGTTGAAGGCGTTCACGAAGTCGGTCCGGAACTGCAGTCGGAATCGCTCGGTAATCGGAAAGTCCTTATGCAAACTAAGGTCGACGTCGCTGTAATGAGGCGAACGCAGATCCGATAGTTGTGGCGAGCAGTTGCCAAACGTTCCCGCTGAAGGATTGGTGAACTGCCCGGTATTGTTGAACCACTGGCGGCCTACTCCGGGTATAAATGTGTTCGTAATTGATGGGACGCCGTTGCAGTTCGCTCGAGGCCCGCGCCCGAAGGTACCCGACGCATCCTGGGCTCCGTTAATCGGTAGTGGCCACCCCGTGCGGAAGGAAACGATGGGGCTGACTTCCCAGTTGCCAATCACTCCATTGACCGCGCGATTGACGTTCTTGCCCAACATCTTGCCGCGGCCAAAGGGCAGATCGTAAATCGCATAAGCGGAAACAACGTGAGTGGCATCGTAGTAGCAGGGCGCGTATTCCGACTTCTGGTCGTAGACGTTCTGCCAATACGCTGAGGCACTGAGAGCATTGCTCCACGCGCCGTAATAACCGGTACTATCCGACATGCACTTCGAGAGCGTATATGCGACCTGATACTGCAAACCGTGGGTCATCTGCTTCTGCAGTACGGCTTGTAATGAGTTGTATCGCATGGTGCCGTTGGATTTGGTACCCGAAATGGTAGCGCCCGGGCCTCCATTGCCTAAAGCATTGTAGAGTGCTGGATTCGCGGCGAAATATGGACTGGGGGCCGTGCAGGGTGGTGTAGCGCAAGACGAATTCGGCAGCAGCACTCTCTGCCCAAAGTCGAATGGCACCATCAAGTGAGTTCCACGCTGCCCTACATATCCGACTTGAAGGGTGGTGTTGCCGGCAAATTGGTGTTGGACAGTCACGTTCCACTCATCTGCAATCGCGGGCTGAACCTTCGGGTCCCAGACTCGGAGCAAATCTCCTTGGTAGCAGAGATATGCAGGCGCAGCGCAGGAAGCCGCGGCCGCGCTGCCGACGATTCCCTGGGTCGAATCCGTCGTAGGCAGTGCAAGGCCGCTATAGTTCGCGTTGATTTCCGCCGGGGTAAATGGCGGATTCAGGGGCAGGCGCAGGTTTGTGCCCGTCCCTTCCAAGTAGGAGGAGATGGTGAACGCACCGCGGATCACGGTTTTGTCGCCCAAGGCCGCGGGAGTCCAAGCGAAACCGATGCGAGGCTGGAAGTCTTTGCCTCCCCATGTTCCGTTATAGAGGGCGCGGCTGGCTCCGTTCTGGCCAGCGAGGTCGATATTGCCGGTCGCAAAGTTGTAATTTGCCTGCTGATTGTTGGACTCAACCCAGGGTGAGTGCGCGTCATAGCGCAGGCCAAGATTGACGGTTAGTCGATCGGTGAAGCGCCACGTGTCCTGCGCATAGAACCCGAATACGTTGCTGGTTTGCTGCCAAGTCTTACCCGTACTCACACCGCGGCCATACTGATAATCGAGACCGAGAACAAAGTCCGCGCCGCCGTCGCCCGTATTTGACACGGGCGTGGTGGCGGATGCGTTCGTGAACTGTCCGTTGAAGTCCATGAGACCGAGTTGACCGTTGTTGCCGGCGTAGAACGTCTTGATGATCTGACGCCAGTATTGACCACCAAACTTGAAGGTATGGCGACCGTGGTTCCAGCTCACCCCATCCTCGGCTTGCCACACATGGTCGTCGAAACTCTGCGTCTGCTCCGCCTGACCGATGTTGGTAAGAGCGGAATTGCTGAAGTTGATCGCAAGCAAGCCAGGAAGACTTCCCGGGTTGCCATTTCCGATGCCTAGCGTGTTACCGAACTGCCCGACGCTGGGTGCAAAGCTATTTCCACTATTTAGCGTGATGTGGCTCCAACCGAAGCGGGCGTCATTCACAAGGTTGTTTCCTATCGTACGACTCCAGTCACCCACGGTGTTGTAAATCGGCGTGGTTGAATAGGAGTTGGACAACAGCAGTTGTGAATTATTGGATGGATTGTTCTGATAAGCCCGGGTGAAGCGGTAGGAGATATTGTCCTTTTGCGTAGCTTTGAAGTCGATCTTCAGATCGCCTTGCTCTACGTTGAAGGCCGAGTTGGATACGTTCACCGCGTTAAACTGCAGCCCAGCGCCGATGGGCTGAGGATAGAGCGAAGATGCGAATAACGCGCTCGCCACCGGGCTAATCATGGCAGTGGGAATTCTGTTATAGGGAAATGGACTCCTCACGGCAGCAGGGGTCGAAGACGAAGTGCACGGGGCCCCGAAGGATGCGCAAGGATTGTACAACTGTACAGACTGCAGCGTTGAATTTGCTGGTGCAGGATTGCATACGCCGGAACTGTTGAATCCAGTTTGACAGAGAGCGCCGAAGTCCCCGCCTCGTTCAGCGGCGGTAAACACGGTATTCGTTCCCGACGAGCTCGGGATATCAAATCGCTGCTCTTGAAAGTCCGCAAAGAAGAAGAGCTTGTTCCTGATGATCGGCCCGCCGAAAGTACCGCCAAACATATTCCAGCGCAGCTTGGCCTTCGGAAGCGGAGCCCACGCCCCCGTTGTATTGTCCACGTGAAGATTGTTTCCCCAGCTGTTGGCGTTGAGAACGTCGTTGCGGAAAAATTCCCAAACATCTCCGTGATACGAGTTCGTTCCTGACTTGATCGTAGCGTTGACGATTCCGCCTTCATAGTTTCCGAACTCTGCCGGAGCATTATTCGTAATCAGGTTGAACTCCTGGATCGCGTCCGGCGCCGGCGTATAACCCAGCAGGTTGTCCGACACCTGATTGTTGTCCATGCCGTCGAGCAAGAAGTTGTTGGCCTGTTCGCGATTTCCGTTGATCAGCGGACGGCCGCCGTAACCGCCGGTATTGTTGCCGTTGTTGAAGCTGCTGGGATCGGTCGAAACCGCGCCCGGCGCCAGCAGAGTCAGTTGCACGTAGTTGCGCGATGCCAGCGGCAGATTGTCATTCGTTGCCGCATTCATGATGGTGTCGACCTGCGTGGTCTCGGTTTCCAACACTGGCGCTGCGCCGGTCACTTCCACTGTTTCACTGGCCTGGCCAACCTTCATGGTAACGTCGACGCGCGCGACCTGATTCAACGTAAGCACAAACGCTGCGTGCGAGGCCAAAGCGAACCCGGATTTTTCAACTTTCAGGGCATACGTGCCCACGGGGAGTTGGGCGATGCGGTAGAGACCGGAGTCGTTGGTGACAGCGGTGTAAGTTAGGCCTTGTTCTTGGGATGTTGCCGTAACCGTAGCCCCGGGGACCGCCGCACCGCTAGGGTCGGTAATGGTTCCTGTGATGGACGCGGTCACTTCTTGCCCCCACGCCTTTTGGAACATTGCTGCGCTAGCGACTAGGGTGAGCAGTAGGAGCAGTGAACAGGAAAGCACACCTGATGGTCGTCTCATCTCACAACCTCCTGGAACGGAAACAAATAACCGATGGGGTCATGCTATATAGCGGAACGGCGACGTTCGTCAAGTAAAAAATACGTTGAACAAGTTTTTTTTAATGGAATTACACTAGGCTTGGGAAATCGAGTCGGCCAGTGTAGCTGATTGCGCGAGCGTCCAACTGCACTTCGACAAGAGCTTTCCTTAAAGTAAAACCCTAAAAATGAGCTGCTTGCAGACTTTAAAATCGAACTCATACCGGTTCTGGCCTGTGGCGTGGGAATGTCTCTAAAATTGGTGGTGGTTGCCGTCGGTGCTTCACCACTATCTCAGCCGCGCAGTTTTCTGTTGGAGAGCTATAGCACTTTGTAGTATGGTGCAGTTTCGCAGGGAGTGTTCATGCTACAGCTCCGGAAGAGCGGACTGCCCGCGTACAAACGGATTCAGGGTACGATTGTCAAACTTCTCAAGTCGGGACAATTGAAACCCGGCGACGCAGTCGACTCCGAGCGCGAACTGGCGAGGCTTCATGGAGTTAGCCTTATGACCGCGCGCCACGCGCTCGCCGGATTGGAGCGCGAGGGTGTAGTCGTGCGGCGGCGCGGAGCGGGCACTTTCGTCGCTCCACCGAAGATCCACTTCAACAAGCTGATGAGCTATACGGAGCAAATGTCGGGCCGCGGCATGCCCGTCTCATCGAAGCTGATTTCTCTGGATGTGATTGATACCGAGCCCGAGGTTGCCGCACGTCTAGCCTTGCCCGCCGCGAGCAGCCTGATTAAGATTGAAAGACTAAGACTCGGCGGGAATGAGCCTTTCGCCATCGAAACCTGCTACTTGTCTGCGGCTGAGTTCGACGGCTTAACACGAGCTCGGCTAGACCGGAGCTCGCTTTTTTCCATCCTGGAGCACGATTACGGGCTCGAGATAGCCCACGCCGACGAAGAAGTCGATGCCACGATGGTCGATTCGCAAAGCGCCCGACTGCTGGGCGTGGCTCATGGCTCGGCCGTACTTCGCATCCGACAAAAAATTTACTCCACAAAAGGCAAGGTCGCATTATACGTGCTAGGCCTTTACCGATCGGACCGCCACACACTCTTCATTCGCAGATTCCGGTAGGAATTCACTTGCGGCTCGGCCGGGAGTCAGGCTCGTGGCTGGGATCCAGATGCACGCGTCCGGCAATCCTCAACTCTGGAATCACGAACTCGGTAAAGCCGTTGTGTTTGACCGGAACGAGAGACTCGCAGCATTTGTGCTCAGGTGTCTCGTAACGGATGGAAGCAAATGAACCTTTGACCTGGACCTGCACGCGAAGCGGCTCTTCCGCATAGTTAACGAGTTCCAACTCTTTCACAGTTCCCCCAGGCTCGCGGTAAGGCACCGCCACAGTGGTCAACGCATTCCACAGACTCATGAGTGCATTTTGAGTCCCGAGCAAGCGACGAATGTCTTGGGCGAACGTCTCGGGATCTGTGACTGGTTCGGCGAGCTCAATCACTTCCCCTTTTCCTGTCGCATAGGACACGGCATGCTCATTGATCCGCACTGCAGGCCCGTTCTGCCATGGATAAGGGCCATTTGCTTCCACCAGTACGACGGTCTTCCCTTCAGTTGCAAGGTCGCGTAATCGCTCACCAGTTGTTCGATCAGGCTTGGCAAACACGACTGCGACGTCGAATCCCTCAACCTCCTTCGACCCCAAGTCTGGGGGACGCAAAACCTTGAACGGAATGTTATGACGAGCCAGAAGATTCATGACTTCATCGTTAGAATCGAATTCATCCACCACGACTGCGACGTTGGCCGCGGCTTCCGAAGATGACTCCGCGGGCCGCGAATAAAAGTTTGCGTAGAGGAGCACTTGATTCCATAGCCGCCGCGCTTGCGGATCACGTTCCATAAGGCCCTTCTGCAGGCGGTCATCGAGATCGAGGATCAAATTGGCATGAAAGGCTCCTGCCTCGGCCACTGCCAGCGAGTAATTCTCCGCCGTCAGCACCGGTGGTTGCTGCCCGGAGCTTGATATTCCTGGCCACGCAAACGTGTACAACGGAAGCTGTCCCGGACGAGACTTTTGTTCAATCTTGATGAGGGCGAGGTTCGTATCGATCCAGGGTTGCTCGGTGGGGCTCGAAACCTCCAGCACGGAGCCTCGCTTGATTACCAGGCCGCCACGCATCTCGGGAGGCTTACCGTCCGGATTGAGGACCAGGATTTTGAGGTTCGGGTAAGCCGATCGCAGCTTTGGAAGGGACTTGTCGAGCTCGGCTTCGTCGGAATGATGAGCAGTCACGATGATGCCCGCCAAGCTACTCGCCCCAGCCTCAGCTGCCGCTGCCGCCCTTTCTAGCGGAACTTCTGCATACACTCGGTAGCCTTGAGTGCGGGCCGCTTTCACCTGCGGCAAAATGCCATCGGCCCAGGACAGCACCAGGTCCTTCACGCCCAGTTCCGTTGCCGGGGGCAAGGCAGGGCCGGTCCAATGCAGGAACACATTGCTCCACGCGGAGGTCGCGACGAAAGCCAAGAAACATACGAGAATGGAGTTACGAACTTTCATGGAATTTTTGAAGACTGAGAAAGCGGATTTAAGCCTTCGCGAAACAGAATCTGCGGACCACCAGGCACCATTTCCACCTGCGCCTGAGGTGAAATCCATATGGCCGACACGCCCGGGATGTGGTTAACAAGTGCCTTGCCCTTGATGGGACCGAGCAGAAGCAAGGTGGTGGACAAGGCGTCGGACTCCGTCGCAGTTCGCGAAACAGCACTAACCGCGAACGCTGTTCTCAATGGCATCCCATTATCCGGGTCAATGATGTGGCCGGCTGACGCGCTCCCAAGCAAACTGGGCGGCGTCTGCTCCGAGGTGGATACGCTTCCGTCCTTGAGCATGACCTGCGGATCGATCTTGTTCGAGGGATCCCTTAGGTGAACCAGCCAAGCTGCCTGACCAGGGGGAGAACCCATCGCTAATATGGTGCTTCCCCCGGCGTTGAGCAAAGCGTCGCAAATCCCAAGCGAGTGCAAAAGCCGGGCAGCCCGGTCTACGGCGTAGCCTTTGCCGATGGCGCCCAAATCCAACTGCATACAGGGTGAGCGAAAGCTGATCTGGTCGGGAGGAGTTAAGTCGATCTTCTGGTAGCCGACACAACTTCGAACCTTCTCTTGCTGCGCCGGGGAAGGCATGCCTTCACCGCGCAATGCAGCCTTCCACAGGTTCACCAGGGGCGCGATGGAGGCGTCGAACTTTCCGTCCGAAAGCCTGGAAAATCGCACCGCCTGATCGATGACCTCATACAGATCGGTAGGGACCTTTTCTGCGTGGAAGTGAGCGGTGCGGTTCAAGACACTTAGAGCGCTGTCTGGCTTGTAGTCGCTCATCAGATCATCGAGCCGAACGATCTCTTGAAACGCCTTTTCGATCGCATCGGCCGCATGTTTCGTCGACTGGTCATAGGCGGCAATCTCGAAAACGGTGCCCATGATGTACTTTCTCTTGTACACAAGAACTTGGTTTTCTGAACTGTGGACAAGAGATGCGATCAAGAAAAAGCTAACCAGCGCCGCGGCGCGTCGCTTATCGCAGCGCATAAACCTCACCGCTCAGACTTGCCAGATAGATAGTGTCGCTAGCGAGCACGGGAACCGACTGGACGGCGCCGGCCAGCCCAGCTCTCCACACTACATTGCCGGTGGCGATGTCCAGCGAAGACGTGCCTCCGGCTTGAATAAATACAACCCCGTCGCCGAACACTGGAGGCGCAGTCACCACTTCGCCCACGACGGTTCTCCAGCGCAAGCGGCCGGTTTGAGTGTCTAGAGCGTATAGAAAACCGTCTTTGCTGCCGAAGACCGTCATATCGTCCGAAACCGCTGGAGAAGAAGCGATACCTAATCCTGTCTCGTACCTCCAGCGGATTTCCCCGGTGGCAGCGTTCATCGCGTAGAACACAAAGTCTTCCGAACCGACGAGGACCAAGTCATCGATTACCGCGGGTGAAGAGTCGATACCGTTACCGGTAGGCGTACTCCACAATATTTTTCCGGAAGAGGACTCGAGACTGTACACGTTGCCGTCTCCACAGCCCAGGTAGAGTTGATTCTCGGCCGCGTAGATCGTGGAATAGATTCTTCCAGCAAGCGTCTGCACCCAATGAGTACGCCCGCTCGCCGCGTCGACGGCATAGACCTTCGCGTCAGCACTTCCAAAAAACACAACGCCACCGCGAACGACTGGAGACGACCAAACTTCAGCTTCGGTGGGAGTTTCCCAGAGCTTGCTTCCGGTATGCCGATCGAGCGCGTAGACCTTGCCGTCATCGCATCCAAACAAAATTCGACCGTCGGAAAGCGAAGGCGTGGAATGCACCTGACCGGCAGGATGAAATTTCCATTTGGAAGAGCCTGAGACGACGTCGATGGCGTGTACCCCGCCGTTGACCGACGTGACATATAAAATCTCTCCGTCAAGGATGGGCGCGGAACGCACTGAACTGCCGATGCGAAATTGCCAGGCTGCTCCTTCCGGCTCCCGAAACAGGTGTTGCGTCTGCCCGCCTCTGCGCGCGTTGTCCTTCAGCAGCGTAGGCCAGTCGCCTGAAGCCTTGGGGTTGGCAGTTTCTTTCGTCATCAATTCAGGCTGCGAGTGAGCGGTGATCGATCTGCTTCAGATCGCTGACGCCAAGGCCAAGTTTCCCGGCAGCCGCGATATGTCCAGGCTGGCGGAAAAATAAGTTTTTCGAGGCGTCGTGATAAAACGCGTCGCTACTGGTCGTGATGCTGTCTGGGTCGTGTTGCCACACGGAGGGTGCGCCCCGTTCGGCGCGCTTCTTTTCAATGGCCTCCAGTTCGACGGTATCGAGAGCGACTGGATCCGTTGCCGCGAGAAGTATTCCCGGCTGGTCGATAAATTGTTGAACTTGAGTGAGCGGTCCGCCGTGCCACACCTGCCGCATGCCGTCCATGAGATGCAGCACAGCCTTCGAACGTAAGGGTTCGACCGTACACATCAGCCCGATCAGCGGGTTGGTATAGGAATACGGCGCGCGATGGGAACGCGCCACATTGTTGAATGTACCGTAGGCCAAGTTTTTGAGAGCTCCAGTAACCCCAGACGCCGAGTGGTCCTTCATCGTGGGTACGTTAATAATCTTCGTCACTAGCTGGGAAACGATACTTGCCATGTAAGAGCGCGTTTCCCATTCGCCAAAAAAGTTCGCCGCGCAGTAGACATTCGGATCGTAACCGGAGGAATCGACGAAAGCGTCCTGAATGCCTGCAATACGAACTCCGGGAGGCAGCAGCACTTGATAGCTGCCAATGTCCATCTCGTACGAATACCGGTCGTAGACCACGATGTTGCGCGCCGGCACGCCGACCGACTGTACTGAGCCGATGATCTCACGCAGAATCTCGGGAGAGGTGCAGCAAGCGGGCGCACCCGATGGGTTGATCTTGATTCCAACAATATCGTGAGGCTCAACAAACTTTGCCCACGCCGCTTGTCCGGACCTTTCTCCGGTCAACTCTTTCATCGCGCGCTCCAGCATATGGCGCACAACGGGCTGGGAAACGCGATTCCGTGCGATGGCGTCTGGGTCGCGGACCTCAATGACTCGGCCCGGAAACAGTCCCGGCATGCCAAGCGACGAAGGTTTGTAGTCGGGCAGACCGCGAAGTTCGATGGGCGGAACCTCCGGCCGCGGAGCCACGTCCGCTCTCATCATCGGATCGAGCCCCTGCATCAGCAGCGAGGCGCTTCCAATGCAACCGGCCTTGACGAAAGTACGACGATCCATGCGCAGGTTCCCGATCGGAATCCGCGACTTGACGGATTCGAATCCCAAAACAGGCGATCAGATTACGACAGTGGTGATGTGCATTACAACCGTTCCCTGGATTGATTCGACTGCGATGGTGACAATCTCGTTCCCACTGGATACACTTTCGCTTCGACCAAAGACAAGAAGGTGCTAATGCGATACTTCATGAAAGTGTCTTTCGTAATCACTGCGGTGTTTGTAATCGTCGCCGGACTTCCAGTCGTAATGCTCGCGCAAGTGGATACGCGTTATGACTTGCTGTTAAAGGGCGGGCATGTGATCGATCCCGCCAATCACGTAGATGAAGTTCGAGACGTCGGGGTTCTACAGGGCAAGATCGCTGCCGTCGAAAAAAATATTCCTGCCGACCAAGCTCGAAAAGTTGTGGATGTTTCGAATCTCTATGTGACGCCCGGGCTGATTGATATTCACTATCACGTGGGCCATGGCGGGGCCCCGGTAAACTGGTTTGCTCCCGACGCGAGAGCTCACGCTTTGCCGCTAGGAATTCCGGCGGACTTGGCGTTGCAGTCCGGCGTGACCACCATCGTCGACGCGGGCACTGCGGGGGCCGAGACATTTCTCCAGGAGAAAGAAGAAGTCATAGACCGCGCCCGGGTGCGCGTGCTGGCTTTCCTGAACATCGTGGCCAACGGCATGAACGGTGGTCTTGAGCAAACCGTGGACCAGATGGACGTGAAGCTTTGTGTCGACACCATCAAGAAATATCCCAATCTGATTGTTGGAGTTAAAACGGCGCATTACTGGACTGGTCAGCCCTGGGATGGTGAACATGTTCCGTGGGCAGCGGTGGATCGAGCGATCGAATGCGGCATTCTTACCAATAGTCCTGTCATGTTTGATTTCTGGCCGCGCCCGGAACGAACCTACGAGGAACTGATCCTGAAAAAAATGCGGCCGGGCGACATCCACACCCATGTTTTCGCGCAGCAATTTCCGATTATTCTTCCGGACGGCAAGCTCAATCCCGCCCTGGCGGAAGCGCGCGCCCGAGGCGTGATATTCGATGTGGGGCACGGGGGCGGCAGTTTCTGGTTTCGCAATGCGGTTCCCGCTGCGAAGCAAGGATTCATCCCCGACTCGATCTCTACCGATTTGCACATGGGCTCTTACTTGACTGTCAGCATGAGTAACGTGATGTCGAAATTCCTTGCCATGGGAGTTCCGCTGGAGGACGTTATTCGCCGCTCCACCGTGAATCCAGCAAAGGAGATTCACCGGCCCGACCTGGGAACATTGTCGATCGGCCAAGATGCGGATATCGCGGTGCTGGAACTGACGCAAGGTCACTTCAGCTACATCGATTGCGGCGTCGCCCGCATGGATGGGAATGTGCGGTTGACGGCCCGTATGACGATTCGCGCGGGACGTATTTCGTACGATCCTTCCGGTCTCAGTATGGTGGAATGGGAAAAAGCGCGCCCGCAGTATTTCGCGATTCCGAGCGGCGACGGAGCGTTGCCGGCTCGCGCGGACGATTTTCCTCGAGACTAACTGGAACACAAATGTTTTAAAAAGAGGCAAAGCATGCGACAAATCAGCCGGCGAAAGCTGTTACGCAACGGAACCCAAGCGGTTCTAGCTGGAGGGGCGGCACTCTCCGGAATCACTAGCCTGGAACCTCTGGCATTTTCCAAGGCGTTGCCGCAAGGTGTGGACTATTACCAGAAACTGGGAGTTACACCGTTCATCAACGCCGCCGGTACCTACACGGTTCTCTCGGCTTCCACCATGCCTGACGAAGTTCAGGCAGCAATCGCCCTCGCATCGCGGCAGCCAGTCAACCTCAACGAACTAATCGACGCCTCCGGAGCCTACCTGGCGAAGCAACTGCGATGTGAGGCTGCTTTGGTCACTTCTGGCGCGGCCGCGGCGCTGGTAGTAGGCACGGCCGCTTGCATCAGCATGGGAAACGATCAGGCCATTCTTAACATTCCCACCGATATGGATGGGCTCAAGAACGAAGTGATCGTGCAGAAGTCTCATCGTTACGGGTATGACCATGCACTGCGCAATTGCGGAATCCGCTTCGTGGAGGTGGAGACGCTTGAGCAATATCAGCAAGCGTTTACCGAGCGTACGGTGATGGCCCACTTTTTTAACGCCGGTGCAGGAAAAATCAGCCGGGAAGAGTGGGTGCGAGTGGCGCACCAGCATGGCGTGCCTTGTTTTAACGACGCAGCTGCTGATGTTCCGCCGATTTCCAACTTGTGGAACTACACGCAAATGGGATTTGATCTGGTCACGTTCTCGGGAGGCAAGGGACTCCGTGGACCGCAGTGCACCGGGTTGCTCCTGGGCAGAAAGGATCTGATCGAAGCGGCGAAGAAGAATAATGCGCCAAATTCAAACACGGTCGGGCGTGGAATGAAAGTGGCAAAAGAAGAGATTGTCGGCCTCGTCGCTGCCGTGGACAGTTTTCTGAAGCAGGACGATGCCGCCATCGAAGCAGAGTGCCGGCAACGCGCCGATCACATTGCCAAGCACCTAAGCGCGATCCCCACAGTGCAAACACAACTCTTCATTCCCGAAGTCGCAAATCATGTTCCGCACCTGCTCATCAGTTATGACCAGAATCGGATCAAGGTCACGGGCGCGGAGGTCATGAAAAAAATGCGTGAAGGCAAGCCGCGGATCGAATTGAATCCATCCACCGGAGGCGCACCCGCGAGCGCGGGATTACCTGGCGGCCCCAACACGATTGTCGTCGGTGTGTGGATGTTGCAGCCCGGCGAAGACCTGATCGTCGCCAAACGTTTGCAGGAAGTCTTGCAGGAAGGGATGCGTGCCTAGGCGAAGCCAATCGCCGCTTGGACTGATCATGGAGATTAAGTTAGCGTCCAGCACGAAGTACAAATGGAGGTTCGGCATTGCCACGGTCCTCTGCATGTTTTGTCTTTGCGAATTGCTTGCGGCGCAGCAAAACGCTCCGGCCATGCCGATGCAGCCGAAATTCGAAGACGGCGCCGAATTTCGCTGGCTGAATAAGAAAGTCCTCGATTCGCGATTGCTCGACAATATGGAAGATCTTTCTTCCTGGGCATTCACCGGAGCCGGAGAGATGGCGTTAACCGACACTCGCGCCAAAGATGGGCGGCATTCGCTGAGAATGCGTTCCACGACGAATGTCGCTCAGGTCGACGGCAGCGGGGAGTGGGAAGATCTCATCGCAACCAGAAAGTTTCCCGGAGAAGATTGGAGCCGGTACAACCGCATCTCGCTTTGGGTGTATCCCGACATTATTGGCGCGCCCGCTATCTCGTGCTCGCTCACGCTCCACAACGACGGCGCCCACAAACTCCCGGACCAATATAATGAGGGCCGCCACGAGTCGCTCATCTTAAAAAATCACACATGGAACCACGTGGTGTGGGAAATCGCTCCACTCGATCGCGATCGCGTGACGGCGCTTGATTTTGCTTACATGCTGCCCAAGAAATTTCCCGACCCGGGCGATCAAACCATCCTGGACATCGATCAACTGGAACTGCAGAGCGTCGTTGCCGACCACGTGGAGGGTTGGGACGTTGCACCGGGAAAAATCGCATTCAGCGACAGCGGATACACAACGGGCGCCTCGAAGTCAGCGATCGCCAGCGATTTGACCTTCCCTGAGTTCTCGGTGATTGACGAGCAGTCCGGCCAGATCGTCGTAACCAAACCAGTCGAGCAAATCACCACGCCGTTGGGCAAGTACCAGGTGCTGGATTTTTCCGAGGTGCGCAAACCGGGCACGTACGTGATCAAGGCCGGCGATAGTCTGACTCGCTCCTTTCGCATTGGCGATGACGCCTGGCGCGACAGCATCTGGAAAGCGATCAACTTCATGTACAGCGAGCGCTGCGGAACGGAGATTCCCGGCATTCACGGCCGCTGTCATCAGGATATCTACACGGTTCATGATGACAAGCGCATCGTCGTGAACGGCGGATACCACGATGCCGGCGATCTCTCTGCCACCGGAAACACGCCGGGAATGGTTTACGCCCTCTTGTCACTTGCGGATGCTCTGAAGCGGCAAAGCGCAGATCCCGCGCTCGCCAATCGACTGCTGGAGGAAGCTCGCTGGGGATTAAATTGGGTGCTGAAAACGCGATTTGGCGGAGGTTTTCGCAGCACCGGACAATTGGTGAGTTACTGGACTGATGGGATTATGGGAACGGCGGATGATCGGTTCGGCCAGGCAGTCAATAATCCGGAATGGAACTTCCGCGTCAGCGGCGTGGAGGCGCTGGCGGCGCGAATATTGAAGGACAGCGACCCTGAGTTGGCAAACCGCAGCCTGATCATCGCGGAGGAAGATTGGAATTACGCAGTCGAAGGGCTGAAGGCCGCGCCTCCGCTTGCTGAAGTCTACGGCGCGCAAGACGAGCTTGAGCGAACTTCATTCGGTGTGGTTGCATCGGTCGAACTCTACTTGGCGACCGGCGACGACCGTTACGCGCAGGAAGCCATTGCCCTCGGAGATCAGGTTCTCGCTTCTCAGGAGCGTGAACTGCAACCCTGGACGATTCCGCTAACCGGCTATTTTTATACCAGTGCAAAGCGCGAAAATCTTTTTCATCGCTTTCACATCGGCCAGGAGCAGGAGCCGATTATGGCTCTCGTCCGTTTGTGCGAAGCCTTCCCAAACCATGAGAAGTGGATGAAGTGGTACTCCGCGGTAGTTTTGCACTCGCAGTACTATCTCAAGGCTGCGGCTGTCGTCGATGAGCCATATGCGGTTTTACCGGCTGCAGTGTATCGCGAGAGTGAAGCAAGGCTCATCCCCGAAGCCAAGAATTGGACTCCGCTTCGGGCTGCCGATCGCGATGCTTATGTGCAGGAAGTGCGGCGCGGCATTCCGCTGGGCGGCGAAAACTATCTGCGCAGATTCCCGGTCTGGTTTGACTTTCGCGGCAACTCCAGCGTGCTGCTCTCTGAAGCGAAAGCGCTTTCGGCGGCAGCCCAACTGCGAGGCGATCTCGAAGCTGAAGATTTATCGCAAAAGCAAGCCCAGTGGTTGGTTGGACGAAATCCTTTCGGAGCCAGCGTGATGTATGGCGAGGGATACGACTGGACCCCTCTCTACAGCGTGCGTTCGGGCCAGATGGTTGGCGCGCTCCCGGTCGGCATTGAGACGAAAGGCTTCGACGACGCCCCTTACTGGCCCACGCAGATTTGCTGGACCTACAAAGAAGTGTGGACGCAACCGGTGGGACAGTGGATCTGGTTGATGGAAGATATCAGCGTCCCTGCAACCGTGCGAGTCAGGGCAAATCCGGCGGGCCACGACCCGGTCGAATTCCGTGCCCAAAAGAATGGCGAGCTAGCACTTGCGGTTGCGAGTTCGCGTGACGGCGAATCCAATCTACATTTGCCGGAAGGTCGGTACGATGTGCGGCAGGGATCAGTAGACACCAGCGTCACTGTTTTGCCCGGCGGGTTCTATGACCTCGACTTGCGTCCCGACCGTGTGCTCGACTTCAAAGTGACATCTCAGGATTCCGGCCACCATGAAATCGTACTGCGAGTATCGGCTGAAGGAGCTGGCCGTCACACCTTCGCTTTGCGAAGCGACAATCTGACCATAAAAGAGTCGCGCAACCAGGAAATCAATCTGAGTCCTGGGAGTGTCCGAGAGGTCGTCTGGCACGCCAACGTGGTCTCGACGAAGACGCCCTGGGTGGCTGTAATATTTCCTGATGGCTCGCTGAATGAACGCCGAGAACTCACAGGAACCGAAATGGGGGCCTCCGACACAGCCACCGTCAGTTCGAAGACTCGCTAATAGATCGCTGGTTTCTATGGCGTTCTGCGTCAGCCGATTTGACCTCGTCTTAATCCACTAATTCTTACTTCACCAACCGGAGCAGGCCGAATCGCTCTGGCACGTGAAAGCTATCGCTCATCGGGGCTTGCCACGCAATCTGATGGCGAGCAGAAGCGGGACCCTGGCTACGAAACAGATTGATGCGCAGAATATTGCCGGCCAGAGCCGGGCGAGTATCAACTGCCGAGTATGGAATCCGCATTGCTCCATACCAAACGTGAGCTCGCTCATCGATTTGCGCTGAAACCGCGAAGCCCGAATTCCATCTCCAGCCTTCATCGTGCGGCCTGTCGAGATCAATTGCGAGATCGATCCATTCTCCTTGCGGCGAGATCTCAAATTCTTTGTACCGGCGAATGTCCGTGAAATCACTCCCAATGAAGGCCTCTGCCACATCCCAGTTCCAAAGCTCGTTGGTTTCAGCAGAGCTATTCGGGTTGGGTTTCAGATAAAGCTGCTCGTATGGGCACACGAAGAGAAGATAAAGATTCTGTTTGGTCCACCGTGTTCGAATCTCCGTTCGATACTTAGGATCGCTTCTGCCCTGAGTATCTGCGTCCATGAAGACCGAGGGCGAGCCGCTCCAAAACGAGGAACGCGAGTTCGTGTCCAGAGGAGGATCCGATTCGGCCCAGGTGCTTTGGATCGTCTGAGCCCTCGCGAATACGCAAGCGGCGCAGGTCAACGAAAGAAACAGGGTTTTAAGAGAACTTTTCATCGCGAGAACCGTGGCCTTTTCGGATTCGATCCGCATCAAGGATTTGTGTCGGAAACAGCAAGCCGCGTGAGGTGATAAGACAGCAATTGATCTGGGCTCAAAAGTGCTTCACGAAATTCCTTCTCAGCCTGCTGAGTATTCCCTAGAGCGCGATCGAGCAGGCCGACATTGTAAAACCACCGTCCACTGCGCGAACTGCTATCGTCACCGCCTCTAGCGCGGTCGAGGAGATCCTCCAATTTCTGTCTGGCTGACAACTGATCGAAGCCGGGTAGCTCCTGCGACGCTTTCCAGGACCAAACGGCATCTTCCATATCCCAGTGCTCACTCGCGTTCCGGAAACGAGTTCGAGCTTTATCAGGCAGATTGCATGTTTTATAGACAGTCCCGGTCAGGTAATTCAATCTTGCAGAACGCAAGAAGGGCTCAAGGCCATCATTGGTAAAAGGCAGATCAGCCACCGGCGTCGCAAGCTGGTCGACGATTCTAACTCCTTCAGTACATCGTCCTGCTTGTGCCAGCGAGATAGCTCGTTGCATTTGTAGTTCGAGCCAGACTTGCCGCACATTAGTTCCGCCTTCTTCGCGTGAGAAGAAGCGATTGTGGAACAAAGCAGCCGCTTTCTCGAACTCGCCAGACTCAGCCAAATTCAGAATGACTTCATAGACCAGTTTGGAAGGCATTCCGGCGCCATCGGGATAGCGCTCTAGCGCAGCGACACGTTCCTTCGCCGGCCGCCGCAAAATACTTAGGGCTTGATCAATGCCCGTGTAAAGCTCGACATTGCGAGGGTCCGCCCGCAGGCCCTCCCCAAACACGGTCAACGCCTGCTCGGGATTCTCTTTTCCATGCAAGAGGACGCGTCCAAGGCTGGCATGCAAGGCAGGAATCTGTTGATTGACCCTGCGTGCCTGCTCCCATTCGCCGAGAGCTTGGTCGGCCAGGCCCCGTGAAAAGTAAAGCGTTCCAAGCAGGTAGTGCGCGCTCGCGTCCCGCGGATTGAAACTCAGTGCTCCAGTTAGAACCTCGATGTCTTCTGCACGGCTGGGAAATACATAAGTTGTGGAGAGCTTCTCGGCAGCGCTGAAATCTTCGGAACCCGACTGCCCCAGTTTCTGCCGGCAATAGCCGCGGAAGTAGGCGACCATCGGATGTTTGTGCGGAGGCGGCACCCCGGGTTCGCTTTCGTCGGCGACCGCCGGAGGGTAATTGCGCGAGAGAACATCAAGGGCCAGCGAATAAAGTCCGAGACGCATGTACTCAGAGGCGACATTCAAAACACGCTCGGCATCTTCAGCGAGGTGACGCAGATCAGGCCTGCCAACCTGCTCCAGCAGGAAGTAGCTTTGCGGGAAGCGTGCCAGCCAATCCTCTGCAATCCTATGAGAGTTTTCGGTTTCTCCCTCCGCGCGGAGAACGGCGGACAATTCTTCGGCGGTGCGCAGATCGTCTGGGGCCGAGCGATTGGCAGTGTGCAGGTAAAACTCGGCCTGCTTTAGATTCCCTTCGCGGGCCGAAAGTTCCGCCAGTCGCAACCCGGCAGCCGCCCGGAAAGCGGGCATCCGCGCGGCAGCTTCGTAAGACTCGCGAGCGTCGCGGTTTCGGCCGAGGCCGTCATACGCGATGCCCAGGTAGTAAGAAACTTCAGCATTGGAAGTATCGCGAGCGTACACCGGCTCGAGAAAGATCTTCGCCTCTTTATAGCGCAACAAGCTTGCACTCAGGCGGCCCGCAGCCTTGCGCCCTAAAAGGCTCTCAGGGAATTTAGTTAACGCATCCTGATACGTTTGCATTGCGGCGAGCAAATTGCCGTCGAGTTCGTAACCGTTTCCCAGTTGCAGCCACTCATCTTCCGTACGATGCTCTGGATCAGATACGCGATACGAGGGTTGTGCGCCAACGTGAATCTGCTCAACTGGAGTCCAGTCGTATTGCCCTTCGGTCTGCCGCAGGAGAATCGCGTCATGCGCATCGCGAAGTTCGAAAGTGTATTTCTGTTGCGAGTCTGCATTCGCGAGCTCGTGCGTCCAAGTGTGTTGCGGCGTGAGATCGGACTTCTGCCGGAAACTTTCTTGATCTCCTGCCAGTATCCGCAGCGTCGCACCCGGAACAGCCTGGTTGACGTTGAGACCAGCCACAAATTTATTGTCCAGCCGGCTCAGATGAACCACTCCAGCCAGGTTCGCTCTGGAAATCCCGCCGATGCCGCGTACGGGCATCCAAAACTCAGAGAAACTGATGGTTTGGCGAGGTTCGAGAAAAGCGTAGGTTTCTTGATTCCGAAACAAACCAGCCTGCACTTCGACGTAAGCGCTATTGTTGTCAGAGAGAGTTTTGCGCCAGTCCAGTCCATCCGCATCGGCGCCCCAAGACCATATCTTTTTCGCCGGGAGCTGCGCGTAATCCGCGAAATGCACTGTTCCAGTGTTGGTGTGGGGATGCCAAACACCCATAAAAGGCTCGCGACTGCCGTGCACGAAGAGAGAGACCGGCCCTTTGGTTTGATTCTTTACAACACTGAGATCGGTCCCGTCCGCTTCAATCGGCCAAGGCTGAACATCTCGGAAACCATGGCTGGCTGTGAACCGCATGGGATACTGAATACGTGAATCACCCCACACCTGAATTCCGGCGTTGTTCCACCAGTAGAAGCGATGCCGAACGTCGCTGCGATTGTTGAGCACGACCCTTTCTTCAAGAACGGTCGAACGCGGCTGCAACACAATTTCGACCGACCACTGCATACCATAAACCCGGTCGACGTTGCCGACCTGCGCAAAACCGCTGCCGTCATCTCGTTGACCGAACGCAAAATCAACAGGCGATAGACTCACCCAATTGTGGGAAACAGGGAAATTAAACTCGATACCGAATGCCGCCCACGCGCCGCGATAGGATATGTCGGCTTTCTTGATGGAAGGATTCTCGTAAAACATCGGCTGGCCGCTAAGCTTATCCGTGCAGGTATAGACGTGGCCTCCTAAGTCGGGCAGCACCGAGCACTTCAAGTATTCGTTTTCCAAAAAGACAGCACGCCAGGCATGATCGGTTCGCCGATCTGTCAGATTGTCGCGCAGCGTGTAGGGATAGTTGAACCGGCCGTTCGCATATTGATCGAACGGAGGGTTGGGATCGGGCGCGCCTTCCTCGTAGGTCGGTAAGGTCAGCGTCCCTTGCCACACCCGTACTTGAGCTGTTGCCGGGAGCAAGGTTAAGAACAAGAAACCCGCGAGAATTCGTAGGCGCATCATGGGTACGTGGTGTGCTCGAGTTGGCTCCCGGCATTATCCACGCGAGAGAACCTTGTGGCCAGAGTTATTCATGCGACGGCTCGTGGCATCGGTCAAGGAGAGCAGGCTTAAGAATGAACCTCATCCAGCGTCCCTGTTGTTTGCGCTGGCGCCAGCGTCTTCAGTGGATCAACCGCGAGCCAACTGATCGCTCCCAGCAGGCACAAAGCAGCTGCCGCCAGGAACGAGGCCGTCCAGCCATATCGCACAGCGATCCAGGGAGTGAGCGAGCCAGTCAAAGCTCCGCCAATTTGCCCGCCCATGTTCATAAAACCAGAGACCGAGCCCGCCGACGCGCCAGCGATATCTGCAGTCACTGACCAAAACGAGCTCTGAGAAAGATACAAAGCGCCGGCGCCGCCCGCGAGAATGAGACTCGCCGGCCTGACTCCCTGCACTTGCGACCCGAATGCGATGAAGAGTCCAGCTAGCCCCATGGCAGATGCGGCGAGACCGCATCGTCCAAGGCGGGGTCCGCGCCACTTTGTCAGTCGGTCATTCGCGATCCCACCTAGCAGACAGCAGACCAGCATCGCCAGAAACGGCAGCATTGAATAAAATGCGCTGGCCTTAAGATCGAGTCCGCGAACTTTCGCGAGGTAGCGGTAGAACCAGCTAAAGAAAATCCAGGCCACGTAGCCGTAACAGAAATAACTGACGGTCACCGCCCAGACCTCCCGGCTTCGCACGACTCGATTCCAGGGCACAAGAACAACGGCTGGTTCTTTTTCAAAATTGAGAGAATTCTCCGTAACCGTAATCCCAGACTGAATGGCGCTGAGTTCGGCGGCGGAAACCTGCGGGTGTTCCGAGGGATTGTCGCGAGCGGCGAAGAACCAGACGGCACCCGCGAGAAATCCGATAATCGCACAGACCCAGAACGACGAGCGCCACCCGTAATGAATCATGAGGTAGGTGATAAGAGGGGGTGAAAGACCGGCTCCGGCGCCAACGCCGGCAAAGATCCAGCCATTGGCGATGCCGCGCTCGCGCTTGGGAATCCAACGTGCGATGAACTGATTGGCCGCCGGATAGATCACGGCTTCGCCGGCCCCGAGAAAAAAGCGAACCAGCACAAATAAGAGCAGAGCTCCCCCGATGTCCGCGGGCACGAGCGCCGTCAGGCCGGTAAAGATGCCCCACCAGATAACACCGGCCGTTAATACGCGGCGCGGGCCAAAGCGATCGGCAAGATAACCGCCGACGGTCTGAAACAGCGCGTACCCAGCCACCATTGCGCTGAAGACTTTTCCCAGTTCGACATCCGTGAGGTGGTAGGCATCGACAATAGAACCGCCCGCAATGGAGATGTTGACGCGGTCTAGATACGACACGGCGCTCAGGACAAAAAGCCAGAACACCAGAAACCAGCGCACGCGGGTTGTCTTGGCCGGGGGCATCGTTATGCTGTGGTGCGCAGATTTAAGCTGAGTGTTCGCGGAGGACGCGCGTTATTTGTTCGGCAACAATCTTGTCTTCGCCCGGTTGCAACATAAAGGAACACATGGTCAGCCCGGGCCGGCCTTCGCCGCCGCCGATGACAATTGATGGCTTGGAATTCCTCAGCATTTCTGAAACGCGCTTTGGCTCCATCGGCACTCTAGAATCCCACGTGATCTGCATATGGGGCACATGATTGGCGATATCAGGAACGAAGAACGAGGTGCTCACGCCCGGCACCTTGGTGAGTTCGCGTGAGATGAGTTCGAGCCGCGACTGCCATTCTTGATTCAACGCTTCGTGATCTTCCTTGAGATAAAGTTCCAGCGCCTTCACCATTCCGACAATTTCTTCTTTGCCCACTTTCTGGCTGCGGCCCAGCGTGTCCTCGTGGGGGCAGTTGTTCAGCAGCGCATAGGCCACCAGATCTTTGCGCCCAACGAGCAGGCCAGCGCATTGCGGCCCGCGCATCGCCTTGCCGCCGCTGAAAGTAACAAGGTCGTATCCCATGTTGGTGTAATCCCACAGATGCGAAACGGGGGGCGTGTCGGCGGCGGCATCATTCATGCATGGAACGTTATATTGCTTGGCCAGCTTGGCCCACTCGTCCACTTTGATCTGCCCGGCAGCATTCGCAAAGTTTGAAAAGTGCATCATCGCGGTGCGGTCACTCACGGCTTGCCGAAGCTGCTCGCGCGTTTCAACCTCGATCAGCTTCACGCCGGTGGAGCGCAACTGATGATCGAACGGGTTGCGGTGCGATTTCTGGATAATGACCTCCGACTTCATTCCTGTCAGGTCAGGGAGCTGCCGGATGAATGCTTCGTTGTCGCCAGTGAGAATGCCGGCCAATCCAGATTGAATCGCCGCAGCCGCGCCGGAAGTGACGAGCGCGGTGTAGCCATCGGGAAGCTTCAGCATTTCTGCAATTCGCTTGCCCGCCGCGACCTCCAGCGCCGGCATGCTCACGAAATGGCGCCCAGCCATCGCCATGACTGCCTCGAGTTCAGGACGTAGAACCGAACCTCCAAGCATCGTCATCGTGCCTTCGCAGTTAATCACCGTAGTGACCCCAAGTTCGTCATAGGGGTTGCCGCTCTGACCGAAACCGCTGACGGTGGAATTTCCGCCAGCCGATGGAGTCGCGCTCGAGAAAAGTTTCCGCGGCGCAAAGATGGACGCGGCCATGGCAGCGGCCGTTCCGAGAAACCCGCGCCGATTCCACGACGATTTGAATCGCATGAGAAACTCCTTCGACTACTTTTGGGTGACGGCTGCGATGCAATTGATTTCGACCAGCGAATCTCCGGGCAGCGCGGCGACGGCCACCGTCGTGCGGCTTGGCCCGCCATGAGGGAAATACGTCGCGAATACCTTGGTCATCGCGTCCCAGTGCTCGATCTTCACCAGGAAAACGTGGGTCTGCAGAACGCTGTCCATCGTGCCCCCGCCGACTTCTACCAGTTTCTTGATTTTGTCCATGACCATGGTGGTATGAGATTCAATGGTCCAGTCTTTCTGATCTCGTGAATCATGAGCACCCTGACCAGAGACATAAATCAAACCGTTATGAACAATTACCGGCATAATCACGTCTTTTTCGCTGCCGGGCTTGCCTTCGGCGTTCAACTTACGGATCGCACCCTCGTCCTTGGCAGAGTTCTGCGCTAGCGCACGCGACGGCAGCGCGGCAGCCGTGAGGCCAAGAGCGGAAAGAACGGAACCGAAGCGGATCGCAAATGTCCTTCGAGTTGAGGTCAAGCTCATGAAAATGCTCCTTTCAAATTAGGCTTTCAAACTGAATCCAATATCCGGACGAAGATTGGTGCCATCTTTCAGACTGCTACCTTTGCAAGCCGGGCGTCGGTTTTCCCGTTCCGGCTTAACCCGTTCCACCGCGACGGAG
>DASSRO010000060.1:0-6701 GCA_035701745.1 Candidatus Sulfotelmatobacter sp.
ATGCGCAGGCCATGTTTGCGGATTTCATGAGAGCCGGGGTCGACTTCGAAAGTCGCAAAACGCAGCAGCGGCGCGGGCGAGCTTTTCTGGTTCATGGGCACACAAGTTCCTTTCCAGACGTGGGTACGCTGTCCCCAAAAAGAGACCCTGCCCACCCCCTGAACCAATACCGGCTTAGATGCAATATTTTCGCAGAAGTCTCGCACCCAGAACAAGTTCCATCTTTAGAAACACTTGTCTCCCGCTTCAGACGGTCTTCAGAAAAACCCTGCATCTCAGCCTCAAGCCCGCGGTAATGAGTCTCAACGCGCGCGACTCGAACCGAGCGCTGCGGCTCACCACCGGCCGACCAAAACGGACCGAGGAGTGAGGAGCAATTTACGTGAGACGAAGATCACGCTGCTTCCTAATCCTGCTTCTCCTGGTGCTGGCGTCCGCCGGCACCGCTTCGGCGCAGACCAACAGCTATACCCAGACCAACTTGTCTTCCGATACCGCCGGCACCGCCACCTTGACTAGTCCGGATCTCATCAATCCCTGGGGCATCGCCTTCGTCCCTGGGAATCCCTTCTGGATCGCTGACAACAACAATGGCAAAACTACGCTGTACGACAAAACCGGCAACCTGCTTGGCAATTTCACCATTCCTCCGCCACATGGCAGTTCCGCCGCGTCCACACCCACTGGGGTTGTCGCGAACACGCAGGACGGATTCAAGGTAGCAGGCATTAGCAGTCAATTCATTTTCGCCACCGAAGACGGCACCATTTCCGGTTGGTACCCCACCCTTCCAACCGCGGTCTTGGCCGTCGACAACTCCACCCACGGCGTCGTCTACAAGGGCCTCGCCCTGGTCAGCAACAACGGCACGAACACCTTGCTCGCCGCAAACTTCAATTCCGGCACAGTCGAGGCATTCGACACAAACTTCAATCCCGTCACCTTGGCAGGTTCATTCGCCGACCCGACGCTTCCGTCCGGTTTCGCGCCTTTCGGCATACACGTCATTGGCGCGAATCAGGTCCTGATCACCTACGCTCAGCAGGACACGGCAAAGCACGATCCCATTCATGCTGCCGGCGCGGGCTACGTCACCCTATTCGATACCCAGGGGAACTTCGTGCGCCGCGTCGCCTCGCAGGGAAATCTGAATTCTCCCTGGGGCGCCACGATTGCCCCTTCCACGTTCGGCATGTTCCAAAGGGCGCTGCTCATCGGCAACTTCGGCGATGGCACCATCAACGCCTTCGACCTCAACTCCGGCAATCTACTCGGCCAATTGCAGGATGCCCACGGCAACGTCATCACCAACGCTTCGCTCTGGGAGTTGCTCTTTGACGCCAGGGGGCAAACCGGCAATCCCAATACGTTGTATTTCACCGCTGGTCTTAACAACGAACAACACGGCTTGTTTGGCGCGATCACCGCAAACAATACGACACAGCCCGCTGCCGCGGACTTCTCGCTCACCGCGAGTCCCTCTACTCAAACCATTTCGGCAGGCCAGCCCGCCTCCTTTATGCTTTCCGTTACCGCCCTCGACGGATTTAATTCGGCCGTGACCTTCTCGTGTTCCGGCGAACCAGCCAACTCCTCGTGCTCGTTCTCCCCCAACACAGTCACAGCGAACGGCGCGAACGCCGTCACCACAACACTAACAATCGCCACGAATTCGAATCCCTACCACCCTGCGGTGAAACACGGCATGTCCGGGACGTGGATGCCGCTGTCGGTTTTTGGTCTCGTCGGCATGGTCGTCGTCGAAACCCGTCGCCGGCGCCGCCTCTTCCGATGCTTCTGGTGGCGCTGGATTTCCTACGCGTGCGGCGTAGGCACCAGCGGATGCAGTGGTGGGAACAGCAGTGCGAGTATGAGCAGCGGCAACGGAACGCAGCGCGGTGCTTCGACCGTAGTCATGAACGCCACCTCCGGCTCGATCTCTCACTCAACCAACGTTTCCTTGGCAGTTCAATAACCAAAGCGAGGGCTTGCGAACGGCCGTAGGCCCTGCTTTCGTCTGACGACAACTGACCCGCTCGACATGTGCCCGGTCAGGGGAACTGTCCTTATCCACCAGCCTTCCCAGCGTGTGTCCATTTCGACGTGAATTGGTTTCAAAGGGAGACAATATGAAAAAGCAAGACAGTGTGTTCAGCCATAAAGCCAGCCGCCGAGCCTTCCTTACGAAGGGTTCCATGGCCGCAGGACTCGCCACCGTAGGTGTGGGTTCGCTCGGCGGGCTTCCCGCCTTAGCCGGCGAAGACGAAACTTCCGGCAGCCTTACTAGAGGCGACGCCGCGATTCTTCGTTTTTTCCAAGCACTCGAAACCATCGAAGCGGATTTGTGGAAACAATACGCCGAACTCGGTGGCGCCAGCGTTGCCACCCGCACGGCCGGCGTTTCCCCGATCGACCTGACCGATCAGAATGGCAACCCCGTTACCACCGGTCTCGCGCCTTTGTATATCGGCGGGTTGCAAATTCTGGATGGCGACATGCCGCAATACATCGTCGACAACACCGACGACGAATTCAGTCACGCCTCGTTCCTCAAAAACTATCTGGAATCCAAGGGCGCGAGTACTGTCGACCTCAACAAAAACTTTGCGAATCTTCCACCCAGCAAAGTGACCGGCGTTCCGCAAACCGGGCGTCTCACCAATCTCACCCAGCTCACCGTCGACACCAGCTTCTGGACCAGGTACCGTGACGACACCAATAATCCGGACCTCGATCCCGGCTTCAAGTTCGCGCAAGCCATTCCAACGCTGGCCGTCAACAAACACACGGCCATCCCCAGAACCGATAAAGACCTGGTCGCCGATCCCAGCCAACCCGGTGGCGTCGGCATCCACACCCAAGCTATCGCCTTCACCGCCGGATTCCATTTCGCTTTCATCGAGCAAGGCGGCAGCAGCCTTTATCCATCCCTCGCTCAGCGCGTGACTAGCCTCGAAGTACTACGCATTCTGCTTAGCATTGGTCCGACGGAAACTTCTCACTTCCAGACTTGGCACGACAAAGCCGGAAACGCCACGCAGATTACCGATACCGACGCGGGATTCCCCGGTTCTACCGGAGCGACGGTTTCTTTCCCGAACCTCAATGACCCAAACCACACCGCTGCGCAAGCCGACGAATTCCAGACCAACTTGATCATGCCGGAGCCGACCTTCTTCCTGAACAAAAGCTTCGGCCGCGTCTCCATCATTCGTCCCACAGAAAGCAAGAACGCCGCCAAAGGAGCGGTCGCGGCCTTGACCGCTGACGGCTTATTCATCGGCCAGTCCCATCAGTTCTTCCAACTGCTGCAGGACTTGGCCGAGGATGCCGACGAAGCCAAGCGTGGCGGCGCCTGATTCTCACCACCGATCTCAGCCGGGGCAGCGGGCGGTTCCATGCGCGGAAACCGCTCGCTGCCTTTTTCGTGGCACAGGCACTCTTGCCTGTGCTCGTGAATCACAAGCAAGCGGCGGCGCGTCGCGAGCCTGGCTTGCTCGTACAGAGTTTAGCTCTGGACGCAAAGCGGCGCTGCGGGCCAAAAACTCTTCAGCCTGTACGTTCGAGCGCAGACTCGTATCTCTTCTCTTCTGGCCCCTGCCTTCTCTGCGTTAGATTTTGTTTCCCTCTGACCGGCCTATTTCGCCGGTTCTCAGACTGGCTATTTACATCTTGGCTGCTCCCTTTTCCGCAGCCTTCTTCTCCGCTTCTACCGTCCAAGGCGGCGTGATTCCGTTCATTCTCGCGTACGCGATGGACTGGCCCAGGTGTTCGTGATTGTGCGTCACCAAAATGTAGATCACGTCACCGTCGTTGGCGTCCGGGCCCAGTTTCTTTTCCGGCTTGGCAAAATCGGCGTTACTCATGTTCTGCACCGACGCGATCGCAAACGTAAACGATTGATTGAGCTGCTCGATGATTTTGGCCTTATCGGTAGTGGACGTTTCAAACCCATCCTTCTTGTACCCAGGCGAGGGCGCCGTCCCTGTCATCATCGTCGGGATGCCGTAATTCGCGCCAGCTACGTGTAGAAACAGTTCGCTCACCGACCGCGTGCCGGCTTCGGGGCGCCACGTGAATTTGTCTGCTGGAATGGACTGTGCCAGTTCAGCGTACTTTTTCTGGAGGTCTTGCAGGTCCACAATCGCTTGCGCCTTCATGTCGTAGCTGGGCGTACTCTTATCCGGTGGTGCGCCCTTGGGTTCATCCATGGGACGCGCGTTCGCACCCAGCACTCCCAGGAACAGCAAAGCGAGAACACGAACCATGATCGATTTCATAGGTTTCTCCTTCACGGATTTTTGGAGACCCTCGCCATCGGTCCGCAGCCGCGCGGATGTATGGGGACACCCTCGTGCAACCACACCCCGGCCCGAATACCCCGGTTAGACGCACCTCCGGTGTTTCCGCTTCTCGGTTTATGTGCGCAATATATACATTTCCTTCCCGGATGCGGCATCCGTTTGCTTGATCGCCGCCTGCTTGATTTATGGCTGCGCCTGCGCCAGACATAAGCCGGCAGTCACCACTAGCCTGACTTTCGCAATAGCTTACGTTTTTTCCGAAAACCGCAGCCGAAATTTCCTGTAACCCACTTAGCCGTCAACGCAACTTGCCGAAAAGAGCCGTGCGGTGCCGACCTACCCCCTTTTCACTGGCACGGCAATTCTGGCATGTTGGCGTGGACGATGTTCCTCCGCGCCAAAGTCAGAAAAAAGGACGGCAAGCAGCATCGCTATTTCAGCGTAGTGGAAAACCGCCGCGTGGGAGAAAACCGCACGGTGCAGCGGACGGTGTTGTATCTAGGGGAGATTAACGACAGTCAGGAATCCATCTGGCGCAAGACGCTGCAAGTCTTTGACGAAACGCAGCAACAATATACGACGCTGAGCTTGTTCCCGGAGGACCGAGAAATTCCCGCGGCAGCAAGCGACAGTATTCAGGTCAAGCTCAGCGAGATGCAGTTACGTCGGCCGCGAGCCTTCGGCAACTGCTGGTTGGGATGCGAACTATGGCGGCAACTGCGACTAGAGGAGTTTTGGGAGGAGAAATTAGCGGAGAACGTGCAACGAGAGACGGTGTCTTGGGCGAAGGTGCTGCAGCTGTTGGTGGTGAATCGACTGATTGATCCGGGCAGTGAGTTTCGCGTGCACCGGCAATGGTTCGATCAAAGTGCCATGGCGGAGTTGTTACAGAGCGATTTTGCGGTGGCGGAAAAGGATCGTCTGTATCGCTGTTTGGATCGTCTTCTGGAGCACAAAGCGGCCTTATTTCAGCATCTGCGGGAACGCTGGCAGGATCTGTTCCAGGCCCAGTTTGACGTGTTGCTGTATGACCTGACCAGTACCTACATTGAAGGGAAAGGAGACGAGATACCCAAAGCCAAGTACGGCTACAGCCGCGATCAGCGCTTCGATTGCAAACAGGTGGTGATCGCGCTGGTGATCACGCCGGAGGGTTTTCCGCTAGCGTACGAAGTCATGGAAGGCAACACCGCGGACTGTACCACGCTGCGAGGATTTCTGGAAAAGATCGAAAACAGTTACGGGAAAGCGCGGCGGGTGTGGGTCATGGATCGAGGTATTCCGACCGAAGAGGTGCTGGAGGAGATGCGCACCTCGGACCGCGAGATCTTCTATCTGGTGGGGACGCCACGCAGCAAGGTCCGACAATATGAGAGGAAATGGCTGGATCTGCCATGGCAGAAGGTGCGCGAATCGGTGGAGGTGAAGCTGTTTACGGAGGGCCGCGAACTCTATGTGTTGGCCAAGAGCGAAGGCCGGCGGGAGAAAGAGAGAGCCATGCGCAGGAAAAAACTGGCTCGTTTGTTGCGCAAGTTGCGAGCCATGCAGCGCCATCGTCCGCGACGGGATCAGCTTTTGTTACGCATCGGCGCGGCACGAAAAGAAGCGGGCGGCGCATTTCGTTTCCTGCACCTGCAACTCCCGGGGGAAGGCCAAGCGGTGACGCGCCAGAACTTTCAGTTTCGCATCGACCGACCCAAGCTCAAGACGGCGGAGCTCCAGGATGGCCACTATTTGCTCCGTTCCAACCTCGTGGGCGAGGATCCCGCGGTGCTCTGGGAGCGTTACATACAGCTGGCACAGATCGAGGCGGCCTTTAAAGCGATGAAGAGCGAGTTGGGCATCCGTCCGCTGTACCACCAGCTGGGCCATCGCATCGAAGCGCATATTCTGGTGGCCTTTCTCGCTTACTGCTTGTTGATCACGCTGAAGAATCGACTGCAAGCTCTCGCTCCGGGGCTCACGCCGAAAGCGGTACTGGAAAAGCTGGCCACGATTCAAATGCTCGACGTTTGGTTACCGACAACGGACGGCCGATGGCTGGTGATGCCGCGCTTCACGCAACCGGAGACCGATCAGGCCATTCTGCTGCACAAGCTCAAACTGGAGTTGCCGCAGCAACCGCCGCCTCGGATCAAAGCGCAAGTCCCTGAATGCTCTTCAAAAGAGCTCAGTCTGTAGTGCCGACCTTTTTGACCGTATCGTTGAAAACCAAAGAGTTAGTCCCTTCACTCTGCGCTTATTGCGAAAGTCAGGCTAGTGACCGCGGCACTCATGTTGGCCGCGGCAGCGATCGTGGTTACAGGCGTGCCTGCCAGCGAGCTGCGGCAAGACCGCCTAACGCCAATTCTGCTCAAAGTAGTGGAATGGCCAGTGGCCATTTTGCTGGTTTTGGTG
>DASSRO010000061.1:0-9424 GCA_035701745.1 Candidatus Sulfotelmatobacter sp.
AAGTAACGCGCGTGGCCCGCGAAGTCGGTTCCGAAGGCCGACTGGGCGGACAGGCCAACGTTCCGGGCGTCGCCGGTACGTGGAAGGATCTTACGGACTCGGTGAACTCGATGGCCGGCAACCTGACGGCGCAGGTGAGAAACATCGCCGAAGTGACAACCGCCGTGGCCCGCGGCGACTTGTCCCGGAAAATCACCGTCGACGTGAGGAGCGAAATCCTCGAGCTCAAGGACACGCTCAACACAATGGTGGACCAGCTGAATGCGTTCGCAGGCGAAGTAACGCGCGTGGCGCGCGACGTTGGTACAGACGGAAAGCTGGGCGGCCAGGCCAACGTGCCCGGCGTCGGCGGAACCTGGAAGGATTTGACCGATTCGGTAAACTCCATGGCCAGCAACTTGACTGGCCAGGTGCGAAACATCGCCGAAGTATCTACGGCAATCGCCAGCGGTGACTTGTCAAAGAAGATCACGGTAAACGTGAGCGGCGAAATTCTGCTGCTGAAGGAAACCATCAATACGATGGTCGACCAGTTGAATGCGTTCGCCGCCGAAGTGACGCGCGTGGCCCGCGAAGTGGGAACGGAAGGCAAACTGGGCGGGCAGGCGCAGGTTCCAGGGGTCGCCGGTACGTGGAAAGATCTCACGGACTCGGTGAACTCAATGGCCGGCAACTTAACCGGCCAGGTTCGAAATATCGCCGAAGTGACGACCGCTGTGGCCCGCGGCGACTTGTCGCGCAAAATCACGGTCGACGTGAAAGGCGAGATTCTCGAACTCAAGAACACCATCAACACGATGGTGGATCAGTTGAACGCGTTCGCAGGCGAAGTGACGCGCGTAGCCCGCGAAGTGGGAACGGACGGCAAACTCGGCGGCCAGGCGCAGGTACCGGGCGTCGCCGGTACGTGGAAAGATCTCACCGACAACGTGAACTTCATGGCCAGCAACTTGACGGGCCAGGTGCGAAACATCGCCGAGGTCGCGACGGCGATCGCGAACGGCGACTTGTCGAAGAAGATCACGGTCGATGTGCGCGGCGAAATCCTGCAGCTGAAAGAAACGCTGAACACGATGGTCGAGCAGTTGCGGTCGTTCGCTGCCGAAGTGACGCGCGTGGCCCGCGAAGTCGGCTCGGAAGGCCGGTTGGGCGGCCAAGCCAACGTGCCGGGCGTCGCTGGAACGTGGAAGGATCTTACCGACTCGGTAAACGCCATGGCCGGCAACTTAACCGGCCAGGTGCGAAACATCGCGGAAGTGACGACGGCTGTGGCTCGCGGCGACTTGTCGCGCAAAATCACGGTCGACGTAAAAGGCGAGATCCTCGAGCTCAAGAACACCATCAACACGATGGTGGATCAGTTGAACGCATTCGCCGCCGAAGTGACGCGCGTGGCCCGCGAAGTGGGTACCGACGGCAAACTCGGCGGGCAGGCGAAAGTGCCGGGCGTGGCCGGAACGTGGAAGGATCTTACCGATAACGTCAACGTCATGGCCGTGAACCTTACCGAGCAGGTGCGCGGTATTGTGAAAGTCGTGACCGCGGTTGCGAACGGAGACCTAACGCAAAAGTTGACGGTGAACGCCAAGGGCGAAGTCGCGGCGCTGGCGGAAACCATCAACAACATGACGAGGACGCTCGCCACGTTTGCCGACCAGGTAACGACCGTGGCCCGCGAAGTTGGCGTGGAAGGCCGGTTGGGCGGCCAAGCCAACGTGCCGGGCGCGGCCGGAACGTGGAAGGATCTTACCGGCAACGTGAACCTGCTGGCCGATAACTTGACGAACCAGGTGCGCGCCATCGCCGAAGTCGCGACGGCCGTGACCAAGGGCGACTTGACCCGTTCGATTCAGGTGGAAGCCAGCGGCGAAGTGGCAGAGTTGAAAGACAACATCAATACGATGATCGACAACCTCCGCCTGACGACGGACCGCAACACCGAGCAGGACTGGTTGAAGACGAACCTGGCGCGCTTCACTGGAATGTTGCAAGGCCAGCGCGATCTGGCGACAGTGGGACGCATGTTGCTGTCGGAGTTGGCGCCCCTGGTGAATGCGCAGCAGGGCGTGATCTACCAGATGGAAACCGAGGAGTCGGCGGGCATGGTGCTGTTGTCGGCCTTTGCCGATGACGGCGAGAACGGACACCTGCGCCGGTTGAGGATCGGCGAGGGACTGGTTGGACAGGTGGCCGCAGAAAAACGCCGCATGCTGATTTCCGACTTGCCGGAAAAGACGGTTTCGATCAGGTCCGGGTTGTTTGAATCAGTTCCGCGGAACGTCATCGTGCTGCCGGTGCTGTTCGAAGACCGGGTGAAGGCGGTGATCGAACTGGCGTCGTTGAACGCTTTTACAGCGTCGCACCTGGCGTTCCTGGAACAACTCACTGCCAGCATCGGCATCGTGCTAAACAGTATTGAAGCGACGATGCAGACGGAAGGCCTGCTGAAGCAGTCTCAGCAGCTGGCCGCCGAACTGCAGACGCAACAAAAAGAGTTGCAGCAGACCAACGAGCAACTGGCACAGAAAGCGCAACAGCTGGCCGAACAGAACGTGGAAGTGGAACGCAAGAACCAGGAAATCGAGCAAGCCCGCCGCGCTCTGGAAGAGAAGGCAAAAGAGCTGGCGCTGACTTCTAAGTACAAGTCGGAATTCCTGGCCAACATGTCGCACGAGTTGCGGACGCCGCTGAACAGCATTCTGGTGCTCGGCCAGCAGCTCAGCGAAAACCCGGATCACAACCTGACTCCGAAGCAAGTGGAGTTTGCGCGCACGATTCACGGCGCAGGCACCGACTTGCTGAACCTGATCAGCGACATTCTCGATCTGTCGAAGATCGAATCGGGCACGGTGTCGGTAGAAGCCGAAGAGGTCTTCTTTGCCAACCTGCTGGAGATGGTCGCCAGGCCGTTCCGGCACGAAGCGGAGAACCGGAAGTTGGCGTTCGAGGTGCAGTCGGATCCGCATCTCACCCGCAGCCTGGTGACCGATTCCAAACGTCTGCAACAGGTGCTGAAGAATCTGTTATCGAACGCCTTCAAGTTCACCGAGCACGGTTCGGTTCGGCTGGCCGTTTCGGTGGCCAACAAAGGATGGAGCGAAGATCATCCGATTCTCAGCGGAGCGGCGTCGGTGGTGGCGTTCGAGGTCACCGATTCCGGCATCGGAATCGCGCTCGATAAGCAACGCATCATCTTCGAAGCCTTCCAACAGGCAGATGCCAGCACCAGCCGGAAATACGGAGGAACCGGATTGGGCCTGGCCATCAGCCGCGAACTGGCCAGCCTGCTGGGTGGAGAAATCCAACTGCGCAGCACGCCCGGACAAGGCAGCACGTTCACGCTGTATTTGCCGCTGACTTACGTCGGGCCAACCTCATCACGGCTCACGCTAGCGGATGGAAAGGCGACATCGCCGGTTACGCCGCTGCAATTGTCAAACATTGTCGTGTCGGAACACCCGATCGAGCAGATTGCCGACGACCGCAACAACTTGCAGCCTGACGACGCGGTGCTGCTGATTGTCGAAGACGATCCGCATTATGCTCGTGTGCTCTGCGATTTATCGCACGACAAGGGATTCAAGGTACTGGTGGCGCTACGCGGGTCGGATGCCCTCGCTCTGGCTCGCGAGTTCCATCCCACTGCCGTTTCTCTCGATGTGTTCTTGCCCGACATGTTGGGCTGGACGGTTCTGAACCATTTGAAACAGGATCCGGCGACCCGGCACATTCCGGTACAGATGCTGACACTGGATGAAGACCGGCGTCATGGCCTGGCGCGGGGCGCGTTTGCCTTCGTAACCAAGCCGTCGAGTCCCGAGGAACTGGAGATGGCGTTGTCGCGCATTAAGGACTATGTCGCGCCGCGCCGCAAACGACTCCTGATCGTCGAGGACAATCCCGCCGAGCAGTTGAGCATTCGCGAACTGCTGGGTTATGACGACATTGACGTGACGGTGGCCGAGACTGGCGCGAAGGCGTTGGAGCAGGTCAGCAAGGATTCATTTGATTGCGTCGTACTCGACCTGCGTTTGCCTGACATGACTGGCTTCGACATCCTGGAGAAGATGCGCGACCTGCCGCAAGTGAGCGATTTGCCGGTCGTAGTCTTTACCGGCAAGGAGCTATCTCCCGAAGAAGACGCGCGCCTGCACACTTTGGCGCGCAGCGTAGTGGTGAAGGGGGTGGAGTCGCCGGAGCGGTTGCTGGACGAGACGGCGCTCTTCCTGCATCGCGTGGTGGCCGATCTTCCGCAAGAGAAACAAACAATGCTGGACCGGCTGCACCGGTCCGACGAGGCGCTGATCGGGAAGAAAGTGCTGGTCGTCGACGATGACATGCGCAACATTTTCGCCCTTAGCAGCGTTCTGGAGCGACGCGGCATGAGCGTGCTCACGGCGGGGACCGGCCGCGAGGCAATCTCCATGCTGGAGTCCACGCCAGACGTGGCCATCGTCCTGATGGACATCATGATGCCCGAGATGGACGGATACGCAACGATGCAGGTAATCCGGCAGAATCCTTCGTTCCGCAGGCTGCCGATCATTGCACTCACAGCGAAAGCCATGAAGGGCGATCGCGAAAAGTGCCTGGAAGCGGGAGCGTCGGAATATCTGGCCAAGCCGGTCAACACCGAGCAACTGCTCTCGGCGTTGCGTATGTGGCTGCACCGATAGAGGACGGTCTGAAATAATTGAGGCAGGGCTAAGTGCGGCATGAACACAATGGCGCGTTGAGAGAATGATGACGGTCCACGAACAAGTAAACATCCTCATGGTTGACGATCAGGCGGGCAAACTGCTCAGCTATGAGGCCATTCTCTCCGACCTGGGCGAGAACCTGATCAAGGCTACCTCCGCCAAGGAAGCGCTGGAAAAGCTGCTCAAGACGGATGTTGCGGTCGTGCTCATGGATGTGAGCATGCCCGAGATTGACGGCTTCGAGCTCGCCGAGATCATTCGCCAGCACCCGCGATTTCAGAAGACGGCGATCATCTTCGTTTCCGCCGTGCATTTGACCGATCTGGACCGCCTGAAGGGATACCAGCACGGCGCGGTCGATTATCTTTCTGTCCCGATTGTGCCGGAAGTATTGCGGGCGAAAGTAAGGGTGTTCGCGGAACTGCACCGCAAAAAACTCCAACTGGAGCGGCTGAACAATGAACTCGAGCAGCGTGTGGCTGAGCGAACGCTGGAATTAGAACAAAAAGCCCGGGCGTTGCAGCAATTGAACAGCGACTTGGCCCAGAAAAATCAGGAACTCGACGCCATAGTGCAGACGGCGCCCGATATTATTTTCAGCCGGCGGGCCGATGGAACGAGAGACTACATTAGCAGCCGGTTTTACGAATACACAGGCGCGGCGTCCGGGTCCGCGATTGGATTTGGCTGGCTGGAGTATCTGCATCCGGAGGACAGGGAGCGGAGTTTGGCGGAGTGGATGCGCTGCGTGCAATCCGGCCAAACTTACGAATCGGAATATCGGATACGCGGCGTAGATAAACAATACAGGTGGTTTCGCGCGCGAGCCGTGCCGCTTCGCTCTCCCGATGGAACCATCCTGAAGTGGTATGGAACTTGTTCTGACATTCATGACAGCAAAATGCTGGAACAGTCGATCCGCGACAGCGCGATTGAATTGGAACGCATGGTCGATTTGCGCACAGTGGAATTGCGCCGGCTGTCGGGCCGCCTGATGACCATGCAGGACGAAGAGCGCCGCCGGATCGCGCGCGAGATCCACGATGGGCTGGGGCAGGAGTTAGCGGCCGCCAAAATGATTGTAGATGGAATTTTGACCAAGGATACGTCGCCGGCCATGAAGCAGGCCTCATCGGATGCGAGCCAACTGGTGGATCGCGCCATTCAGCAGGTGCGCACGATTTCGCATCTTCTGCATCCGCCGTTGCTGGACGAAGTCGGGCTGGTTTCAGCGCTGCGCTGGTATCTCGAGGGTTTATCGGAACGCAGCGGGATCGTAATCGGCATGGAAATTGAACCCCCTGACTTGACCCGGCTCAAGCCGGAACTGGAGACTGCAATTTTCCGCATTATCCAGGAGGCCCTGACCAATATGTTCCGGCATTCCGGAGCCCGCAATGGGTCCATCAGCCTGGTGGAAAACAATGGCAACATCAAAGTGACGGTGCGCGACGATGGCAAGGGAATCGAAGACCAGGTGGCTGAACTGCGGCCGGACAAAGTGGGGGTTGGAATCGGCGGCATGCGGCAGCGCGTGAGCGAACTCGGCGGAAGTTTGCGACTCTCCAATGGCAACCCCGGCACCATCGTCGAGGCGGTCATTCCATCTCAGAAGCGCGACAAACGAATTCCCGTTACCGTCTAACTTAGAATCCTCATTGAGCCGATCCGGAAACGCGCCGGTGATCAGGCGGCGCGGCGAGCATCCATCTTCCGCTGGGCGCCTTTATCTCCATCAACCTTTTTCTCCTCTGCCTTGATTTCCACTTGCTCATGCTTGATGTCGAGACGCAGGCGGTTGTAGATGCTCATGTACTGGTTGGCGACCCAGACCAGAGCGAAGAACGCGACAAAATATCCGCGCCAATCCTGATAAAGCAGCTTGTAGCGCACAATCGTGAGCACACCCGCCGAGACGTAATGGCTGAAGCAGTATTCGCAGGTAAATAGGTAAAAGAATTTCCGCCGGAGGAACGAGCGCGAATCAGTACATTCGCGTTGGCAGAACTGGCGCGGCTCGCGAAATAGTTCTTCGTGGGTGACGGTCCAGGCGATGCAGGCGACCGGAATTCCGAGAATCAACAGCCAGGCAACTTGCAGTCCCAATCCCATGGTGTCCAAGTTGGATGCGCGGTGTTGTTGAACCGTTGAAAATCTTCTTGGGCTTCCTCAGGCGGACGCGGTTGCGGACGCAGTCCTAAGAGATCGAACGTTGTTCATTACACGGTTTAACCGATTTCGGGACCGCAAGTTGGATGGCTAATCTCGATCCAGCAGATAGGCGGCAGCCATGTCCTCGCTCATAGAGGAGTGACTGCACACGGTGGCCCTCGCTGGAACTTTGCAGTTTGACCGGCTTGGAAGCCATCCTTGGCTGCCGCATCGGCTTACCCAATCTCCCTTACGTTTTTATTACGGCTCGCGATTTTCTTCAAAATCCTACTGACTCCAGTCGATTGTCCAATTGGTGAAGCGACGGGAAGATGCTTGTCTGAAGAGACTGCACTCGAGAGGTGGCGCTCGCTTGAAAGAAGTTATCGGGCGTAAGACGCCACAAAAAAGGAGAGTTATGAGGCTAGTCAAAACCGTTTCCGTCGTAGTGGTAACGATTGTGATCGCGGCCATGCTGGCATGTTCAGATACGTCGAAAGCTCCCGATGTGGCGGGTGACATTCGGCATGCGCTGGACCAAGGTGGCCTGAACGATGTGAGCGTGAGCCAGGACCGCGACAAAGGCGTGGTGACGCTGGGCGGCAAAGTCCGGAGCGACGACGACAAAGGGCGGGCAGAATCGATTGCCAAGTCCATTGCGGGCACCGAAGTCGTGTCGAACCAGATTGGTGTGCGGCCCCACGGCGACGAGGGCGACGCGAAGAAAGTCGATTCCGATCTCGACTCGGGCATTGACAAAAATCTCGACGCAATGCTGGTGCAACATCGCCTGAAAAACGATGTGCGCTACGACGTAAACAATGGCGTCGTTACTTTGAAGGGGACCGTGCCTTCACAGGATCGGCGGGCGTCGGTTCAGAAACTGGCGGAGCAAGTGCCGAATGTGAAGCAGGTGGTGAATGAACTGGAAGTGAAACATCAGAGGGCAAGCTCGTCGAAATAAGCCGTTCGCTTTGTTTTGTCATTCTACGGGCCCGTCTCTCGAAAGTTCGCTGAGTGGGCCCCTTTTTTATCGGAATCAGATTTCGCAGGAAGGAGCACGAATGGCAACAAATGCGGCTTTGCCGCGACCGGCAGCCCGCGGCTCTTCCTCCAAAACCATCCGGTTCGGGTCGCTGGTGCTGGTGGTCATCACGATTATTGCGCTGGGCGCGGTCGCATACTTCACCGAGCGCGGAATTGTTACGGGACGCGATTCGGTGATTCTGAGCTATCGAGTGCGTTCGCAGCTCGACGCCCTGCGGTTGCAGATCATACGGGCCCATGCGGGCGCAACCGGCTATGATTTGACAGCCGAGGAACAAGATGGAAGTGCGCAACGGGACGAATCGCCGCAACACACGCTCGAGAATTTACGTGAGTTAATTCGCGATGATCCGCGGCAACAGGAACGCCTGTCACAACTGCAGCCACTCGTGCAACAGGAGATGGCGGCAAGCGCAAGCATGTCTGGGGCTGGAGGAGCGAGCCGTCGGCTTTCGGCGCGCGCGCGAAGCCGGCAGCAGATTGACGAGGTGGATAAACAGGCCGACGCCATCGTCAAAGCGATGCAAGACAAAGAAGAAATAGTGTTGCAGCAACGCCTGGCAGACTGGGATTATTTGTTCAAGCGAAACGTGGTTTTGCTCGGCTTGGCTTTTGCCGTCGTCGCCGTAATGCTGGCTTACAATTTCTGGCTCTTAATTGCGGAGATCGGCCGCGCCCGGGCCACCGCAAAACTGGTGCGGGCCAATGCCGAATCGTACAAGTTGATGAGCGCCAGGATTCTTGAGCTGCAAGACTCCGAACGCCGGCGAATTGCCCGCGAACTGCACGACAGTGTTGGGCAGTTTTTGGCGGGGCTGAAGATCAACCTGAGTCAGCTGGGCACGGCAAGCGCGGCCGATGCGCCAAGGCTCCTCAGCGAGACCTTGAAATTGACCGACTACACGATCCAGGAGGTGCGCACGATTTCGCATCTGCTGCATCCGCCGCTGTTGGAGGAACTGGGGTTTCTTTCCGCGGCGCGCTGGTACGTGGATGAATACGGAAAACGCAGTCAGGCGAAAGTGTCGCTGCTGGTCGATGAACCCTTTGGGCGTTTGCCACGAGACGTAGAGATCGCATTGTTTCGAGTACTGCAGGAAACGCTTACCAATGTTTATCGACACGCTGCGGCGCAAAGCGTAGACGTTCGCCTGCAGTATTTCGATGGTGAGGTCCACTTAACCGTATCGGATGATGGGAAGGGCATTCCCGAGGAGATTCTTTCGAAGTTTCGGGAAGGAGCCGCGCTGGGCATCGGTCTAGCTGGGATGCGCGAACGACTGGCGGAGTTTGGCGGGCACATCTGCGTGGAGTCGTCGAACTCAGGAGCCGTAGTTGAGGCAGTAATCCCAATAGCGGCGATCGCGAACCGCACCGCTGCCACGCAGTCCGTGCGGAGTTGAACTTGAGGCCGTTATTTCCATTTTAAAAACACGGCGAAAACAAGAAAACGCAGGATCTGGGGAGATCCTGCGTCTGAGTATCTGTGCCTTGTCGTCGAATTGCTAGCGAACCGCACGTCCTCT
>DASSRO010000062.1:0-3595 GCA_035701745.1 Candidatus Sulfotelmatobacter sp.
GAAACTCGGTGTGCAGGCCATTCCTGCAAAGGGCGAATCCTTCAATCCCCACGTTCACGAGGCAATTGAGATGGTGGAGACCACGGACGCGCCCGACCATCAGGTGATCGAGGAATTGCAGCGCGGCTACAAAATGAAAGAACGGCTGCTGCGCCCGGCCATGGTGAAGGTCGCAAAGAACCCCTGAGAGCCGTGGATGCGTAGCTCGCAACCGCCCGGCGCACCAATGTGCTCATAATTTTCATTTGAGAAAGGTTTCATTCTGACCACGAACGCAAAACGCGACTACTATGAAGTGCTGGGGGTGAATCGCACTGTTACTGAGGTCGAGCTCAAGAGCGCCTATCGCAAGCTCGCGCTGCAGTTTCATCCCGACCGCAACCCCAATAATCCCGACGCGGAAGAAAAATTCAAAGAAGTGAGCGAGGCCTATGCCGTGCTCGCCGACACCGACAAGCGCGCCGCCTACGACCGCTACGGGCACGCTGGCCTGGGCGGCGGCGCGGGCCAGGCCGCGGGATTCGATCCCACGGTCTTCCAGGATTTCAGCGACATCTTCGGAGAATTCTTCGGCTTTGGCGACATGTTCGGCGGCGGTGCTGGCGGCGGACGCCGTCGCAGCCGCGTGCAGCGCGGCGCCGATCTGCGCGAGGACTTGACCCTTGAGTTCGAACAAGCTTTCTTCGGCACCGAGGCGCAAGTCACGGTTCGCCGCCATGAAGCCTGCGAAGACTGCCACGGCTCCGGTTCGGCGCCGGGCAAGAGCGCCACTGCTTGCCGCTCGTGCAATGGCCGCGGCCAGGTCCGCTACCAGCAAGGTTTTTTCAGCATCGCTCGCACGTGTCCTACGTGCCAGGGAACCGGGAGCGTGATCACCGATCCCTGCGCGAAGTGCAAAGGCGAAGGCCGCATTCTGCGCCAGCGCACCGTCGACGCCAAGGTTCCAGCCGGCGTGGAAGATGGCACCCGCATTCGCTTTTCCGGCGCTGGAGAAGTGGGCGCATTCGGCGGGCCCGCCGGGGATCTTTATGTTGTGCTGCACGTGAAGGAGCATCCTTTCTTCGCGCGCGAAGGTAACGACCTGCACTGTGTCGTTCCTGTTTCGGTGACGCAAGCCGCTATGGGCGCGGAAATTCGCGTGCCCACCATGGACGGCGAGCACGCTCTCAAAGTTCCAGAAGGGACACAGCCAGGCGCGGTTTTCCGCATTCGCAACAAGGGCGTGCCCGTAGTGAATGGACACGGCAAGGGCGACCTCTACGTAGAGGTTCGCGTGCAGATTCCGTCCAAGCTGAGCAAACGTCAAAAAGAATTGCTGCAGGAACTCGATGCCCTTTCGAAAGTCGATAACCAGCCCATGCTGCGGTCGCTGCTAGGCAAAATGAAAGACATGTTCAACTAGCACGCACAAGCAGAGCGGGCTATCGGCGTGAAGGTAGCGAACCGCGTGAACGGGCGAACGTCGTGAAGCGAGCGAGCCGTGTTTTCAGCCGCGAAGCGGCGCAAGAATGCAGCCCACGGCGCAAGCCGTGGGTTAGTTTCGGAAAGAATAACCAGCCCCGGAGGGGCGCAAGATCCCACGGCCCAACTCTCTCCTCTCATGACCCGCCGCCGCTGGATTGCCGATGAATTCTCCAACACCCACGCGGCCCTCACCGGCGCTCACGCCGACCACCTGATCCGCGTCCTCCGCGCCCGTCCCGGCCAACAATTCGACATCGCTACCGGCCCCATCGTTCGTCGCGGACGCATCGTAACCATCGGGGACAACCGCGTCGAATTCGAATTAGCCGAAGAAATCTCCGCTTCGCCCATCCTCGCTCTTACCCTCTTCCTTGCGATCTTCAAATTTGACCGCCTGGAATGGGCGATCGAAAAAAGTACCGAACTCGGCGTCTCCCAAATCATTCCCGTCATCGCGCGCCGCACTGATGCCCACCTCGCCGTGGCATCCGTAAAGCGCGCCGATCGCTGGCGCCGCATCGCCCTCCAGGCCGCCGAACAATCACGCCGCGCCACGCCGCCCGAAATTGCCGTCCCCATCAAACTGCAGGAAGCCGTCACCCAGCCGGCCGCCCTTCGCATCGTCCTGGCAGAATCCGAACGGCAAACTCTCCTCAGCGACCTGCTTGCTGCTTACGAGCAAGGCGAAATTGCTCTCGCCGTCGGTCCCGAAGGCGGTTGGACGAACGAGGAGTTAAACTTATTTCAGAAGTCGGGTTGGTCTTCCGCCTCCCTGGGGTCTACGGTTTTGCGCGCCGAAACCGCGGCCATTGCTGCCACCGCAATCACAGTTTCAGAACTTGCCGCCTGACTTCGTGCAGAGGCTGGCTCCGATTCGAGGGTTGATCCACCGTTTCCCACACTCCGGCAAGTGGTATCCTGCCCCTAATGTCCCTTTCGAAATCTATTCGCCGCCCGTCGCCCTTCGTTCCCGACGAGCGCCAGCGCGAAGCCATCGAGCACGTCCACGGACCCATGCTCGTGCTGGCGGGCGCAGGCACCGGGAAGACGTCGGTTCTCACGCACCGCATTGAGCGCCTGGTTCGCGAGGGCTACGCTTACCCGCACGAGATTCTCGCCCTGACCTACACGCGGAACGCCGCGAACGAAATGCGCGACCGCGTCGGCAAACTTCTCGGCGGCAAAGAAGTGAACGCCGCCACCTTCCACGACTACTGCCTTGACCTGCTGAAGCGCGTCCATAAAGATTTCGGCGTTCTCGACGACAAGGATCTCTGGATCTACCTGCGCCGCCGCATCCGCGACCTGAAGCTGGAGCATTACATTCGCGCCGCCAACGTTGCCCAGTTCCTGAACGACCTGCTGGACTTCGTCAGCCGATGTCACGATGAACTCGTCACGCCCGAAAAATACGCAGAGTACGTTGAGCGCCTGGAGCGCGGAGAAGTTCCCATCCCCCGCGTCGCGAAATCCAAGAATGTCCTCGACGATGCCGAGGTGCTCGGCCGTTGCCGCGAGATTGCCCGCGTCTTTACCACCATGGAACGCTGGCTCGCCGAAGAAAACCTGGGCACCTTCAGCCACATGATCACCCGCGCCCACACCTTGCTGCATCGCGACGATAACGTTCTCGCCGAGGCGCGCGCCCGGGCCCGGTTCATCCTCGCCGATGAATTTCAGGACGCTAACTTCGCCCAGATCCAGATATTGGCCCGCCTTGTCGGCGCGGAGGGAAACATTTTCGCCGTCGGAGATCCCGACCAGTCCATCTACCGCTTCCGCGGAGCCTCCAGCGCGGCTTTCGAACTCTTCGATCGCCACTTTCCGAACGCCAAGCGCGTCGTGCTCGAAAAGAATCGCCGTTCGACCACACCCATTCTTCGCAGCGCGTTCGCGCTCATCGACAAGAACCCGCCGGTCTTTTCGTCGCCGGGGGCGTCAACCTACCGGCGTGTGCCACTGCAGTCGGCGCGCGAGGAGGAAGCCGAAAATGCCGGCACGCAGCTCCCCAGTCCCCCAGTGTCAGTCGTCGTTCTCACAACCCGGGACGCCGAGGGCCCTGATCTGGTCGGCTCCATTCGCGACGCGCAGAAAAGATCCAAATGCAAATGGTCCGACTTCGGCATCCTCT
>DASSRO010000063.1:0-20282 GCA_035701745.1 Candidatus Sulfotelmatobacter sp.
GAGTGTCCCAATTCCGGCTGGCTCTCCGCGTCTCCTTCAGCAGGAATTGGTCTCCCGATAATTCTTAAGCGCAATGTTCGGAAAGGAGAACTCAATCATGGCAGCGGAAACAGCTCCGTACGGTCGCGTCACGCAACGACCATCGCCGGTCGCCGAAGTACACATTCTCTGGATTACCGCCGGGCTTGGCTGTGACGGAGATTCAGTTTCAATCACCGCCGCATCGCAACCCAGCATCGAAGACGTTTTGATGGGGGCAATTCCCGGCCTTCCCAAAGTGCATTTGCACAATCCTGTGTTGGCCTATGAAGTCGGCGACGATTTTATGAAGTATTGGTACCTCGCCGAAGAGGGAAAACTCGATCCTTTCGTGCTGGTGGTGGAAGGCTCCATTCCCAACGAGAGCATTAAGCGGGAAGGTTACTGGGCAGGCCTTGGCACCGATCCGAATACGAAGCAGCCCATCACCACAAATGAGTGGATCGATCGCATCGCACCCAAGGCGTTGGCAGTGATTGCGTGCGGTACGTGCGCCACTTACGGCGGGATTCACGCGATGGAAGGCAATCCGACAGGCTGCATGGGATTGGCAGACTATCTCGGCTGGGATTGGCGATCGAAGGCTGGACTCCCGATCGTGAATGTGCCCGGATGCCCGGTGCAGCCCGACAACTTCATGGAGACTGTGCTTTACCTCCTCTATCAGGTGGCTGGGCTGGCGCCGATGATTCCACTCGACGATCAGTTGCGTCCCACCTGGCTGTTCGGCAAGACGGTTCACGAAGGCTGCGATCGAGCAGGCTATTACGAGCAAGGAGATTTCGCAGAAGTGTACGGCTCGCCGAAGTGCATTGTGAAGTTGGGATGCTGGGGCCCGGTGGTGAACTGCAATGTGCCGAAACGCGGGTGGATGGCCGGAATTGGCGGCTGCCCAAACGTGGGTGGAATTTGCATCGGCTGCACCATGCCCGGCTTCCCCGACAAATTTATGCCGTTCATGGATGAACCGCCCGGAGCGCATGTTTCCAGCGCAGCTGTCGGGGCATACGGACGCGCGGTACGGGCATTGCGGTCCATCACGCAGAACACCGTCAACAAAGAGCCCAAGTGGCGTCACCCGCGCGCGGAACTGACGACCGGATACCACCCCAGAGCCTACTGAGAATTTATAAGGAGAGATCCATGAGCACCGTAACCGCACCGACCCAGGATGTTTCCGGCAAGAAGAGGAACCTGGTGGAAATGAATTGGGACCCGATCACTCGGATCGTGGGCAGCCTGGGCATTTTCACCAAGATCGATTTTGAGAATCGCCACGTGGTTGAGTGCCACAGCACTTCGTCCATCTTTCGCGGATACAGCATCTTCATGAAGGGCAAAGATCCGCGCGACGCTCACTTCATTACCAGCCGCATTTGCGGAATTTGCGGCGACAATCACGCGACCTGCGCCACTTACGCGCAGAACATGGCATTCGGGGTGCGGCCGCCCGATATCGCGGAATGGATCGTGAATCTCGGCGAGGCTGCCGAATACATGTTCGATCATAATATTTTTCAGGACAACCTGGTCGGCGTGGATTTCTGCGAACAGATGGTGAAGGAGACGAACCCGAAGGTGTGGGCGAAGGCGCAATCGACGCTGGCGCCACACTCCAATCTGCACGGGCATCGCACCATCGCCGACATCATGACGGCGCTCAATCCGTTTACCGGGTCGTTTTATCTTGAGGCTCTGCAGATGAGCCGCATGACCCGCGAGATGTTTTGCCTGATGGAAGGGCGCCACGTCCATCCGTCGACGCTGTATCCGGGCGGGGTCGGAACCGTACCTACGGTACAGCTATTCACCGACTATATTGTGCGACTCATGAAGTATGTGGAATTCATGAAGAAGGTTGTGCCGCTGCACGACGACCTCTTTGATTTCTTTTACCAGGCACTGCCGGGATATGAAGAGGTCGGACGCCGTCGCATTTTGCTCGGATGCTGGGGATCATTTCAGAATCCAAAAGTCTGCGACTACAAGTACGAAACGATGACGGATTGGGGGCGCGCGATGTATGTGACCCCCGGCGTAGTGGTGGACGGGAAGTTGGTCACGACCGACCTGGTCGATATCAACCTGAACATTCGGATTCTGCTGGGGAGTTCCTATTATGACGACTGGAAGAATTCCGAGATGTTTGTGAAGACCGATCCTCTTGGAAATCCAGTGGACAGGAATCATCCGTGGAATCAGACGACGATCCCCCGCCCGCAGAAGAGAGACTTCGAGGGCAAGTACACGTGGGTCATGTCGCCGCGGTGGCTCGACAAACGGACTAACGACCATCTCGCACTAGACACTGGCGGAGGACCGATCGCAAGGCTCTGGGCAACTGCGCTGGCTGGACTGGTGGATATCGGATATATCAAGGCGACGGGACACAGCGTGAAGATGTATCTGCCAAAGACTGCTTCGAAGCCCGAGGTGGAGTTCGAATGGAAGATTCCGAAGTGGAGCAACGCCATTGAGCGCGACCGCGCGCGAACATATTTCCAGGTCTACGCAGCCTCGGCAGCGTTGTATTTCGCGGAGCGAGCGCTGCAAGAGCTTCATGCCGGAAGAACCAGAACCTGGACGGACTTTAAAGTTCCGGAAGAAGCCATCGGCTGTGGCTTTCACGAAGCGGTTCGAGGCGTGCTCTCGCATCACGTGGTCATCCGCAAGGGGAAAATCGCGAACTACCATCCGTATCCGCCGACGCCGTGGAACGCGAATCCACGCGACATCTATGGCACTCCGGGGCCGTATGAGGACGCGGTGCAAAACACTCCGATCTTCGAGGAGAACGGGCCGGAGAAATTCAAGGGCATCGACATCATGCGAGCGGTGCGGAGTTTCGACCCATGCCTGCCGTGCGGCGTGCATATGTATCTTGGCAATGGAAAGGTGCTGGAGACGCATCACTCGCCGATGTTTGGAGTACAACCGTGATGCTTCGTGGTTGACGCGCAGTGAGAATGGCAGCAGTTCGCCGTGAATCCCCCCCGACGCCGGCGAATTGCTGCTCTCACTCTCCTGCAGTGCTTGACTGGCGCCGGAAAGCACTTTGACAAGGAGCAATGTGGCAGACACAAAAGATTTTCGAGAAGAAATGCAGCGGATCGGGCAACTGGTGCAGGAGATCGAGTCAATTGCCGATCCCTCGTTGAGGGCGTCCACCAAGAACCTGGTGCAATCGATTATGGATTTGCACGGACTGGCCCTGGAAAAGACGCTGGACATTGTTGCCGGCACAGGCGAGGCCGGAATGAACATAATTCACCAACTTGGCCGCGATGCGGTCGTCAGCAGCGTTTTACTGCTCTACGGCCTGCATCCCGACGATATCGAAACGCGCGTTGCGAATGCCCTGGAGCAGATCCGCCCGAAGCTGCGAAAGCAGGGCTGCGAGGTTGAACTTCTGTCCGTGAGCGGCGGGGCGATCCGGTTCCGGGTTGAAACCGGAGCGCACACTTGCGGGTCGACCGCGAAGACCGTGCAGACCAGCCTGGAAGGAGCGATGTTCGACGCGGCGCCGGACTTGACCTCTCTGGTCATTGAAGGTCTCGAGGAGAAGCCGGCCTCGGGGTTCGTAGCCTTAGACAAATTGTTGGCTGGCGCGCCAGTGACGCATTCTTCGACGTCGGCAGAACAGCAGTCCGGCGACTAGGCACGCGGGATGCAACCTATGAGTTCTGGACAATTCACACACCCAAGCGAAGGATTCAGCGTGCTGCGTCAGTTTACGCGCCGCGAGCGGCGTCCGCTAGAGCGGTGCGAGCTATGCAGCCTGGAACTTGGCGCGGACCATCCTCACCTCATTGAACTGGCGCTACGACGGCTCATTTGCACGTGCGAGGCGTGTGCAATTTTATTCAGCGGGCAGGGAGTGAAGTTCAAGCGCGTGCCGCGGCGCGTAGCTACACTTTCGGATTTCAGACTGAGCGACGCAGAGTGGGACGGCCTGATGGTCCCGATTAACATGGCGTTCTTTTTCAAGAACAGCCTGGAGAATCGAGTGGTTGCTATGTATCCCAGTCCGGCGGGCGCCATGGAGTCGCTGCTGGCCCTGGAATCGTGGAACGATATTGCGGCAGGCAATCCGGTATTGAAGAGAATGGAATCCGACGTGGAAGCGTTGCTGGTCAATCGGCTGGGATCTTCTCGCGGACAGTCCGAGGCGGAATATTATCTGCTTCCCATCGACGAGTGCTACAAACTTGTCGGCCTGATTCGCATGCACTGGAAAGGGTTGTCGGGAGGGACAGAAGTGTGGCAGGAATTGGGCCAGTACTTCGGTAGTTTGAAAGCGCGGGCGGTCGAGATCGCAACATCTTGCGACGAAGAGAAGGGATCGCGTGCCTGATCTGAACTTTCAGTTGGAAGGAGTCGAAGTGGCTGAGCGTTCCGCATCGCCGCTTCTCGGCTTTAAACTTCGCCTGACGAATTCCGATCCCAACGAGATCATTCATACGGTCGCGCTGCGCTGCCAGATTCAGATCGAAGTCGCCTGCCGCAAATATACGCCGGACGATCAGACGCGACTTCGAGATCTATTTGACGAACCCAGCCGTTGGGGACAGACGTTAAAGACTTTGCTGTGGACGCATGCCAGCATCGTGGTGCCTTCGTTCCAAGGCACGACCGCAGCTGACGTTCCCGTGCCCTGCACTTTTGATTTCAACGTGGCTGCGACGAAATATTTTCACGGCTTGACGGATGGCGAGGTTCCTATTTGCATGCAATTCAGCGGGACAGTTTTTTATGCCGCGCCGGAAGGCGGCCTGCAAGTCGCCCCTATATCGTGGGACAAAGAAGCGCGCTTCCGGCTGCCGGTGAAGATTTGGCGCGACATGATGGAGACTTACTATCCCAACAGTGCGTGGCTTTGCCTTCACAGGGACGCTTTTGAGCGCTTGTATCAATACAAGGTGCGGCGCGGCATTCCGACGTGGGAAGAAGTAGTGGAGAGCATTGTCCCGGTGGAAGAAACGGTGATGTGATGGATCTGGCGGTAGTGGACAAGATCGCGAAGGCTGTGCTGTACGAGGGATACATGCTTTATCCCTACCGGCCATCGTCAGTGAAGAACCAACAACGCTGGAACTTCGGCGTGCTGTGCCCGGAAACTTACAGCGACGCGCAGGAGGGCACGGAAGCGTCGACCATGCAAACCGAGTGCCTGGTAGAAGGCAGTTCGGCGACCTCAATCGAAATTCGTTTGCGTTTTCTGCAGCTGAGCGCACGCTCTGTAGGACAGTTTACTGAGCCGGTGTCTGACCTGGCGCCGGCTGAACTGCAGGCGTTGAGGTGGGTGGAGAAATTTGAAGTAAACGGGCGGGTGTACCGGGCGTGGCAGGAAGCGGCGGAGCGCGAGTTCATTGTGCCAGAGCCCAGCATCGACGCGCTGGTTGCCAGTCCGATAGCTCATAGTTTTAGTTTTCCGGAGGAAGCTCAGATTGAACCCCTGCGCGATTCCGACGGCCTCGTCGGCGGCATTCTCGTGCGCGCAGGAAGAGCCCTCTGTGGCGATGTGGAAGTTGCTGCAGCGCGAATGGACGATGAAGTCTTCAGGCTCACAGTACGGATTCGCAACACCACACCCTTCGCCGTCACGCCAAGCACGGCCCGTGAGACGGTGCTCTTACATTCGCTGGTGTCGACGCATATCATTCTCGGCGCAACCGATGGCGCGTTTGTGTCTCTGCTCGAACCGCCCGGGGAATTAGGGGAACAGGCGGCGAGTTGTAAGAACCTTGGGACTTGGCCGGTTCTAGTGGGAGAGGCGGGACAGCGTGACACCATGCTCTCCTCCCCGATTATTCTTTACGACTATCCGCAGATTGCACCGGAAAGTGCGGGCGATCTGTTCGATGGGACCGAGATCGACGAAATTCTCTCGTTGCGAATCATGACTTTGACTGATGAAGAGAAAGTTGAGATGCGTCAATCTGACGATCGCGCACGCCAGATACTGGAACGCACCGAAACCATGCCGGTGGAACAACTGATGAAGTTGCACGGAGTGTTGCGCGGGCTGCGACCGCTGAAAGAGGAGGCCTCGTGAACGAGTGGGAGTGGCAACTCCTCGAAGAAAAGACTGCGGTCGATCACCTGGAGATTTCCGGAATTCAGGTGAAGTCGGGCAGCCGCGTGCGTCTAACTCCCCGCAAAGGCGGCGATGTGATGGACATAGCGCTGGCGGGGCAGACTGCCACCATCGAATGCATCGAACAGGATTACGAGGGCAAACATCATGTTTGCGTGGTACTGGACAACGATCCCGGAAAGGATCTGGGGATGCTTCGCCAACCCGGGCATCGTTTCTTCTTCGATGCGGAGGAAATCGAGCCGCTTACTCCGGAGGACGTTGCGCAACTGACTTCAATCCCCAAGCCGACGATACTCGTAGCGGGAATCGGCAACATTTTTCTCGGAGATGATGGGTTTGGGGTGGAAGTGGCGCGCCGCCTGGCTCAGCGCCACTTGCCCGCAGCCGTGCGTGTGGTGGATTTCGGCATACGCGGCTTCGACCTCGCATACGCGCTGCAGGATGGATATGAAAAGACGATTCTGGTAGATGCCTGTCCGCACGGGGAGGTACCCGGCACGCTTTCTGTCATAGAACCTGATTTGACATCGCTAGATGATCCAGCGGGGCCGCAAGCGGTCGTCGAGGCGCACGCGATGAACCCCGTTAACGTGTTGCGCATGGCACGGGCGATGAACATTGAAGTAAAGAATATTCTCCTCGTGGGCTGCGAGCCCGAAACTCTTGGCGGCGATGAAGGACAGATGGGGCTCAGTGCGGTGGTCGAAGCCAGCGTGGAAGAAGCAGTCAAGTTGGTGGAGTCGCTGATCGGCAAAGTTTTGAACGAGCATCCGCTGGATTCAACCCAGTGAAGATCGTGCAAGAAAAAGGAGACTGCGATGGCGCTTGGAAATGGAAACGGAAGCCTTAATGACAAAGACACACTACTCATGCTGAGCGGAGTGGCGCTGGTGGTTTTCGGGACAGGCTTGATTCTTTCCAGCCCGATCGCCCGACGCTATCTCGGCCAGATCGGACTCGGAGATCTGGCTCAAGCCGCCTTACCAGATCTGGACCGCTATCTGAAACTGCGGGCAATGTAACGGCGGCAAGAGTGCAACTCTACGACTAGTCATGGGGGAGAGGCTTGCCTACAGCAGGAATTCCGCATACGGCGGTTCGCTATTCAATTGACGGCAGCAAAAGCATTTTCACAGTGCGGGCTTTTGCCACAGGCCTGCTCTCGGCCTTTGGCCATGATCCGACGATTGCAATACCCGATTTCGAGGGTGAGATTGAATTCAACCCCGAGGGCATAGAACAAAGTTCATTGCGGATTGTGATTCACGCAGCTTCGTTGCACGTTACCGACGACATCCGGGAAAAGGATCGCGCCGAGATCAACCGGACGATGCAAGAAGAGGTACTCGATTCCGACTCCTACCCTGAGATTATTTACGAGTCTTCACATTTAACCGCCAGCCGTCTGGGCGAGGGGCAATACTGGGGAACGCTGGATGGAGAATTAACGCTGCATGGGGTTACACGCAAACAGGCGGTACCAGTGCGCATATCAGCCGGCGGCGATTTGCTGCGCGCGACTGGCGACTTTTCGGTCCGCCAGAGCGATTACGAAATTCGTCCAGTCTCCGCGGCCGCAGGAGCGGTGAAGCTTAAGGACGAACTCAAGCTGTCGTTTGATATTTCAGCCCGCAAACAGGTCTGACCTTCCGTTTAACCACGCTAGGCGGCTGCCTATCATTCTGCCCGCAAACTCCCAGGCTTCCTTTTCAATCCTCCTTTCATCTTAGATTGCGATTATGTATTTCTAAGGAGTCTTTATGAAAAAAGCATTTACCACTGCAACGGCCGTGGTGGGCGTAGCGACGTTGGCGTTCGCGGGATATGTACTGCTTGCTTCGCTACCTGATTTGCGCCGCTATATCCGAATCAGCACGATGTGAAAGGCTTTAAGACTGGTCGCGTAACCTTGCAACTTCCGGTGCGAGGCGCTGCAGTTCGCGATCGAGTCGATCGAGCACACTCACGGCTCCCTCCAACTTGCCGGACTTTCCAAGCATCTCTAATTCGCGCGCGCGAGTTGACACCTCCATAGCTCCAAGCAGGCTCGCGGACCCCTTCAAAGTGTGGGCGGAGTGCGCCGTGGCAGCAGCGTCCGCGGCGGCAACAGATCTTTGAATGAGCATCCACATTGACGGCAGATTGTCGAGGAATACCTGGCAAAGCCGGCGCAGAAGTGCCTTGCTGCCACCAGCCCGCGCCAGCGCTTCCCCGGTATCCAGTACCATATTTTTCGTCTCGACCGCAGTGCTCTCGTGTGCCGGCGGGTCGGATGGAGTCGACGTCGGCGAGGGTGAGCAATGGAGCGAAAGTGCATCCAGGAGTTCGGAGGGATAAAAGGGTTTCGGAAGATACCCATCCATTCCCGCGGCCAGGCACTGCTCGCGGTCACCGCTCATGGCGTGGGCGGTCAGCGCAATGATTGGAATGTGCTTGCCGGTGTTCTGCTCCATTCGCCGGATTTCAGAACTGGCTTCGAGACCGCCCATCTCGGGCATTTGCACATCCATGAGAACCACGTCAAAGCGGTCCATTTTCAGTGCAGCCAGGACTTGCTTGCCGTTGAAGGCGACCTCCACGGTGTGGCCTTGCTTCGCCAGTATCTCGAATACCAGTTGCTGATTGACAGGACTATCCTCGGCCAGAAGAATGCGCAGGTTGCGATGTGCTCTCGGCGAAACTGCGGGAACGGGCGGACTCGCGTTCGGACGTTCCTTCGCGCTTACGAAGATGCGCAACAGTTCTCCTGGCGAGACGGGCTTCTCCACGTAGTTTGCGATTCCGGATTCGCGACACCGAACTGCGGCACCGTGCAGACTGTTAGAGGTCAGCATCATGACAATGCCGGCGCGCGTAGATTGCTCCGCCTGAATCGTTCTCGCCAAGGCAAAGCCATCTGTTCCCGGCATATCGGCGTCGATGAGAAACATCTGGAATGGCGAAGTGGTGGCGGCGTGCATGAGTGTGAGTGCCTGGTCGGCGGAACTGGCAATTGCGGACCGCATTTTCCAGGATCGAACGACGCTCTGCAAGATCCGGCAGTTCGTCGGATTGTCGTCAACAATCAGGATACGAACGTTCTTTAAATCCTCGATCCGCGAACCGCTCGCGCGGCGAACTGATGCCTGGGTCACTTCCAGGGGAAATCTGAAATGGAATGTACTTCCTTGGCCCGGAGAACTTTCCATCCACATCGTCCCGCCTAACATTTCCACGGTCCGCTGGGAAATCGTGAGGCCAAGACCGGTTCCCCCGTATTTTCTGGTGCACGACCCGTCGGCTTGGGCGAAAGGCTCGAAGATGATTGCCTGTTTATCGAACGGAATTCCGATCCCGGTATCCTGAACCTGGAAATGGAGGACTGCATGACTGGCGGTTTGCGATTCGATTTCAATCCGTGCAACGACTTCGCCCTGGTCAGTAAATTTGACCGCGTTTCCAATGAGATTCACTAATACTTGTCGTAATCGTTCAGGGTCGGAGCGCAGGTTGAGGGGAACATCGGCCTCGATGTCACACATCAGTTCCACCCCTTTCTGGTGAGCTCGGAGGGCGCAGCTTTTGAGGATTTCACTCATCAGGTCTTCCAGATTGAAGTCGGCGACGTGCGTCCGCAGTTTCCCAGCTTCAATCCGGGAGAAGTCGAGGATGTCGTTGATGATGTACATGAGCGACTTTGCCGAAGAGCGCACGGTTTGCAGATGACCGCGCTGCTCTGCGGTCAGGTCAGTGGCCAAGGCCAGTTCCGTCATGCCGATCACGCCATTCATCGGGGTACGGATTTCGTGACTCATGTTGGCAAGGAATTCGCTTTTGGCGCGGTTGGCGGCCTCCGCAGCTTCCTTGGCCTTCGTGAGTTCCACATTCATCCGCGTGCGGGACTCGACTTCGCTCTTCAACTCCGAGTCACGCCGTTCGATCTCAGAAAGCATATCGTTGAAGCCCTGCGCCAGCAGGCCGAGATCGTCATCCGTGTGTTGAATAGCTCGTACAGTGTAGTTTCTTTCCAGAGAAACGATCCTGGTAGTGGCGATGAGATCGAGGATGGGGCGAGAGATAAAGCGCTTAAACACCAAGGCCGTGAGAAATGCGGCAGCGACGGAGGCAAACAGGAATCCCAGCACGAAAGTCAGATAACGCTGTACCCGGCTTTGAATTTCCTGTCCATCGGCCTGCAGGCAGACGCTGCCGATGGGTTCCTCGTCCAGCCGGATGGCAAGACACTCTACAAGGTGATTGCGTTCGAAATTAGCTTGTGTGGGACTGGAGCGTGCAGGAAGAAGAGAGTGAACCGATGAATCGCGGCGGTAGGTGACAAAGGTTTCACCGTCTTCGCGGTAGATGTTGGCGGCCAGAATATGGGGCTCGGCCTTCAGTCCCTCGAGGACGAGGAGGGCGCTGCGCTGGTCGTTATAAGTGAGAGAGGCGGCGGTATTTGCGCCGATAATCTCGGCTATGCTGGCCAGATGTTCATTCAAGCGGTGGCGAAATCCTACAATGTCAAACCCCATGAAGAAGGAACACGCGACCAACAGTGCGACGCTGCTGGTTGCCATCATGGCGAAAACCAATTTCTGAGCGAGCGGCAATTCATGGAGAGTTTTCAATGCCACCCCCTCGCCTCTGGGCGCGCTGCAGCTATGTGGGACACGGCAAGCAGACGCGAGCTAATTTTCAGGTCCGCGGTCTCCGCAGCCTTTGGGTTAATTTCAAGTTCGATACTGTCTTCGTTGCGAGCCAGGTTGATGATTCCGCCCAAGTGGATGAAATCAATGCTTTGACCGACGGTTAGAATTCTTCCAGAGGGCGCGCCCCGGAGCACGGGCTCGATTCGCGCTCTGTCCCGGTAGGCGATCATCAAGATGTGGCAAGGCTTGAGGCCGTCGATGCCGTCGACCATTTTGACGGCGACTGGCCGGCCTTGGGCCTGCTTTCCCCGCGCGGTCTGCTGCAGGATTTCTGCTAGGCGGACGTCTCCCATAGCGCAGATGGTTATGGGATCGTCGGGTTGATTGAAGCTAGCGGCAGGCCATTCGACGAACTTCGCAAAGTTATACAAGTATGCAGCCTTAACCTGATCCTCATCGGCGCGGCGCACCTGTGCCACCGCGCTATATAAAAACAGGCACACGATCGCGGCCCGGGTAATGCTCCGCAGTGCGAGCCGTCCTCGGCGTTTCCGCACCCTTTCCGGTCCAAGCCGGGCAAGGCGCGACGGGGCGCTCCTGGCTGACTCCAGCGAGATGACGTCCGGGGAAGTCATGCGAATGTCATTTGAAATGAAATACGCGCGTGAGCTTGATGCGAAAGTCGCGCCCGTTCTGTGGCAGCGAGGATGCCCGGATTTCCGCTCCGACGGGATCGCTGTAGACGCGGTTAAACAAGTTGTAAACGCCGGCCGACAGTTCAAACCCTCCGGCAAATTCACGGCTGGTCGCAGTAAGACTGGCGATCACGAAAGGCCGCGTCACCGTCCCCGTTGAAGTTGTGCGGGAGCTCATGTACTGCAGATCAGATCCGACAAAGAGGCGGTGATGGGCAAAGGGGCAAGTCAACTGCGCCTTGGCCAGATGCGTGGGAGAATTGGTCAGGGAAATTCCTGTGGCTGAGTCCTCAGTCTTCTGAATGCTGTAGCTGGCTCGCCCTTCAATCCGTTTCGCGATACGCCCAGCTAATTCCAGTTCGACTCCGCGACTGCTGACCTTCTCTGCGTTCTCGTAGACCAGGAAACCGTTTCTGGAATCCGTTTGCTGATTAATGAGGTCGTTGATGCGATTCTCAAATCCGTCAGTGGTCAGGCGAAATCTGTTGCCCAAGTCCTGCTCCCACGCCAGTTCGGCGGTCACGATGGTCTCAGGCCGCAAGTTTGGATTTGCCTCTAGAGTTACGCCGTCCGAGTAATACATCTCGTAATAGTTTGGTGGACGAAAGGCGCGGCCATAGAGGGCCTTGAAGGTGGTCGAAGGCAGCGGACTGTAGATCAGAGCGAGGCGGGGATTGGTGGTTCCGCCGAACGTGTCATAGAGATCGTGGCGCAGGCCCGCGGTCAAAGCAAGGCGTCGGGTTATCGAGAACTCATCCTGCGCGAACAGCGCCCATTCGTTTGAATCCCGGCGGTCATTTAAGAAAGCGCGATAGGGAACAAGATCGTAATTGGATTGATCTTGGCGCAGGTTGTTTCTGAAATCTCCCCCCAAAGTCAGCTTGTGCTTCTGCGCGAAGGATTTTGTAAGCTTTGCGTTGCACTCGGTCCAGTCGCCTCGTCCGAAGTCCTCATTGAGGACAACCCCCGTCTGGGCTGGATCGGCGTACACCCCGTGATAGGTCACCCGATCGAAAGAGACGCTGGCTGCGACTTCAGTGGATTCTTGCAGCAGGCGCTCGTATCGCAGTTCCAAGTAACCGCGATCATCGACCGTATGGGTGCGCGGCTCGCCAAACACGGTGTTGAACGATGCTGTAGGTATTTGCTTGTCGCGCGACGACCCCGCCGATTCGAGCGTGAAATGGCCGAGACTGACTCGGGCAAAGTAGCTCTGCGAGTAGTCCTGATCCTGGTTAAAAGCATATCCGCTGTGGGTAAGTGGGCTGTTAAAAGCAGGGAAATACAGCCGCGAGGGACCGGCGCTGCTGTACAGAGTGCCGGAAAGGAACATTTCCAATCCTCGTACCTGCTGGCCATAAGTTGAGCGCCCCGAATAGGTACCAAAGCCATCTGCCGCGGCTGAGAGTTCGAGCCCATGAAAGTGCTGAACCTTTTTGCTGATTACATTGACCACCGCGAAAAATGCACTGGCACCGTACAAAGAACTGCTGGGGCCGCGGACAATCTCCACGCGTTCAATCAGATCGACGTCGAGTTGAAACTCGCTGCCGATCAGAGCGCTGTTGTAGAGGTTGTCATTGAGACGATGTCCGTCGAGCAAAAGCAGAATACGGGTGTTATAGTCACCCGGACGCGAGAACCCGCGCAGCCCGACGTAGCTGTAGTTGCGATCGTAGGTAACGTAAAAGCCTCTGACGCTGCGCAGGATATCAGCGAGAGTGCGATAGCCGCATTTGCGGATCTCGTCCGCGGTCACGATGGTAATCGACGAAGGCGCACGCCGCGTGTCCTGGAGATACATAGAGGCACTGTAGACCTGGACTTTTTTCAGCTCTTCGAGGCTCAAGTCGGTCAAGTCATCGAGCGGCGGATCGACGGCGTGGGCCCAACAAGTGCCCAAGGTCCAGCAGATGATCAGCCCCGTTAACCAGGGGCCCGCCGATTTCCTGGAGCGCCGTCTTGCGCGCCACGACTGGGTCAACTGCATGAAGTCCATGATCTTGCCGTGCATAAACATTTCATGACAAATTCCCGCATTTAAAACAGCGACGCTCCAACGAAGCGCTGAGTTGAGGCGAACGACACCGTCCGCCATCCCGAGCGATGCGGAGAAGCCACTCGGTTAATCATCGGCGGGCGAGCGTCGTCACTTCACGCAGTCTCCCGGACACCGGAACGAATTCCTGTAATTTGCTAAGGGTTCAACTGGAAATTGCCGATGGAGAATGGGGGCTTGTTTTAAAGCAGCGGGGACTAGCTCCCATGGATGCGGGGGCGATCGGAACGAAGGCCGTGAACCACGGTTGAATGCCAAAGGCACAAATCTATGGATGAGGCTGGTCAGGCGCAGCAAATTGATGCAAGAACGTACGAATGGGCTGAAGACGCTGGCCACAATGGCAGCCGCCCCGGCGTTGATCGGGAGAACGGGTCGGCCAAGGTGTTGCTGGCCGATGACGATCCAGTAATTCTGGAGTCGCTGGAAGGATTGGTCCGGCAGTGGGGCTATGAGCCGGTGTCGTTCCGAGGCGGCCGCCAAGCATTGGAATGCCTAAGTGCGCCGGAAGGTCCGGGGCTTGCGGTGCTGGACTGGATGCTGCCCGATATTTACGGAACAGAAATTTGCCGGCGCTTGCGGGCCTCGCCGAACTCCCGAGGGGTCTACATCATTCTTTTGACGGGCCGCGATGAATCCGCTGACATCGTTGAGGGCCTGGGAGCAGGCGCAGATGACTATTTGCGAAAACCCTACAACCCTCTGGAACTGCGTGCGCGGCTGGATGCCGGAAGCCGGAAGATGGTGGAAAGGGCGTTGCGCGATAGCGAACTGCGGTTTCAGAGCGCATTCGAGCACGCCGGAGTCGCAATGGCCCTGGTCGGTCCAACCGGCAAGTGGCTGCAGGTGAACTCAGCCCTGTGCAATTTCCTGGGATACAGCAGCCGCGAGTTGCTGGCCACCGATTTTCAGGCACTGACGCATGCCGACGACTTGTCTCCGAGTCTGACGTCGCTTCAGCAGTTTCATGACGGCACGCTGAAGATCCACCAAACCGAGAAGCGCTACCGGCATAAGCAGGGCAAGACCGTGTGGGGCCTGCTCACGGTCTCTCCGGTGTTTAATGCCGAGGGCAAGCCTGCGTATTTCGTCGCGCAGATTCAGGATATTACTGAGCAGAAGCGGGCGCTGCAGGCTTTACATCAGCGGGAAGCGCAACTTCAATTGGTGCTGGACTCCACCGAGGAGGCGATCCTGGGCATGGATCTGAAGGGAAATTGTACTTTCAGCAACCGCGCATGCCTGAAGCTATTGGGATACCAAACCAGCGACTTGCTGGGGAAAAATCTGCACCAGTTACTGCATCACACCGCAGTTGATGGATCGCCCGTCAGGGCGGAGCAGTGTCTAATCCAGCGCGCGCTGAGTCGCGGGGAGTGCATCCATACCGACCAGGAAATTGCGTGGAAGGCGGATGGGACTTCCTTTTACAGCGAATATTGGTCGCATCCCATTTGGGAAGACGGCAAGCCGGTCGGCTGTGTCGTGGCGCTGGTTGATATAACGAACCGCAAATTGACCGAAGACGCCCTGCGGGCGGCGCATGCGGAATCGGAACTGTTCATCAATTCCGTGCCTTCCATTCTGATCGGAACCGACGCCACCGGGCACATCACGCGGTGGAATGTGGCGGCTGCCAATACCTTTGCCCTGCCCGCGGCCGAGGTGCGTCACAAGCCTCTCCACGAATGCGGAATTAGGTGGGCCTTACCGGGCATGGAAACGGAGATCACGGCATGGCTGCGAGCTGAAGAGGGCAATCGGCGGGTCGATCTTCCCTTCGAAAAGGACGGAGCCCGCCGTTTCCTGGGGGCTACCGTGAATCGCGTCACGTTCGCCGACGACAAGAGCGCCGGCCTGCTGATCACGGGCACTGACATAACCGACCGCAGACATCTGGAAGTGCAATTGAGGCAGGCGCAAAAATTGGAGGCGATTGGACAACTGGCCGCCGGGATCGCGCACGAAATCAATACGCCTACGCAATACGTCGGCGACAACACGACATTCATCAAAGACTCATGGCCGGCGATCAGCGACCTGGCGCGCGCCGCCCAGCGGCTCGACCGCGAGTCCAGAGACGGAACAATTTCTCCTGAGTCCTCGGAATTGCTGCGACGCTGCATTGAGGGAGCCGATCTTGAATACCTGCTTGACGAAATTCCCAAGGCAATCCAGCAATCCCTAGAGGGCGTGCAACGGGTGGCCAAAATAGTTCACGCCATGAAGGAATTCTCGCATCCAGGTTCCGAGGAAAAATCCGAGATCGACATCAACCGGGCCATTGAGACCACCATCACGGTGGCGCGTAATGAATGGAAATACGTTTGCGAAGTCGAAACACACTTTGAGACAGGCCTGCCCTTTATTCCCTGCCATGCTGGCGAGTTCAATCAGGTGATTCTTAATCTGCTGATCAACGCCGCACATGCCATTCGGCAGGTCGTGGGAGACGGCTCGGGCAAAAAAGGAAAGATCGAAATTACCACCCGGCAGGAGCAGGGTTGGGCAGAGATTGCGATTCACGACACCGGCGCTGGGATTCCGGAGGAAATTCAATCGCGAATCTTTGAGCCGTTCTTCACTACCAAACCGGTGGGGCAGGGCACGGGGCAAGGACTCGCTCTGGCTCATACGATCGTCGTCCGCAAGCACGGCGGGCGCATATGGTTTGAAAGCGTGGTCGGAAAGGGAACGACATTCTTTATTCGCCTGCCCATCTCGCCCTTGACCGCGGAAACGTAACGGCTGCGGCGCCAAAGTGGCCGGGGACAAACTCCGCAACTGCAGTTTTTCTGCGATCGTGCCGATAACATTTAGAGGAATAACCCCCACTCATGGATTCCACGAGCACGAAGCCGAACGCAGCCCGCAGCCGGCTGCTCTTTGTGGATGACGAACCGCTTGTCCTGCAAGGGCTGCAACGCACGCTGCGCAGCATGCGCGCAGAGTGGGACATGAATTTCGTCGGTGGCGGAGAAGAGGCCCTGGAGAGTTTGCGACTGCAGCCCTACGACGCCATCATCACCGATATGCGGATGCCCCGGATGGATGGGGCGCAACTGCTGGAGAAGGTCAAGGAGAGGTATCCGGGAATCGTACGCATCGTGCTGTCGGGGCAAGCCAACCGGGAAACGATCCTTCGTTCTGCAGGCCCTGCTCATCAGTACGTTTCAAAACCCTGCGATCCCCAAGAGCTCAAACTCAGGCTGGCGCAGGCCTTTGCCATGCGCGACCTGCTGCAGAATTCGGCCGTGCGCGCCCTGGTCGCGGGATTGAAGTCCATCCCGAGCCCTCCGGGCCTGTACTACGAAATACAGACGGAGCTGCAGTCAGAGGATACTTCGCTGAAAAAGATTGCCGAGATCGTCTCCAAAGACGCGGGCATGACTGCCAAGATTCTGCAACTGGCGAACTCGGCCTTTATGGGGGCTCGCTACAACATCTCCAACACCACCCAGGCGGTTACACTCATCGGCACGGAAATGGTTCGGGCTTTGGTTCTTTCGGTGCACGTATTTTCGCAATTCAAGAACTCGACCAGCTCCGATTGTGCGATCTTGTGGGACCACAGCATTGCTGTGGCCTGCCTGGCGCAGCGCATTGCCGGTGCCGAAGGGTGCCCCAAGACTTTAGTGGACGAGAGTTTCACCGCCGGAATCCTGCACGAAATTGGCAAACTCGTAGTGTTGTCGGAGATGCCAGCCGCTTATGCGGCTATTCTGGTCGACATCGAGAAGAATCCGGGCAGTCTGGCCGCGGCGGAACGCCAGCGGTTCGGCTGCACCCATGCGGACCTGGGCGCGTATCTGATGAGTATCTGGGGGCTGCCGCACTCCCTGGTTCAGGCGGTCGCCTACCATGATCGTCCGGCAGACAGCGTGGAGCGGCGGCTCTGCTCGCTCACCGCAGTTCATGGGGCCGATGCCATCGCAAGCTCGGCCAATGAGGCTCTGATTGTTCAGGACGTGCAGTGGGACGAGAAGTACATGCAAGACTTGGGAATGAGCGGACGGGAACCAACCTGGCGCGAATTCTACAGCCAGCAAATGGAGCGGGCTAAGACTCGCAGTGAAAAAGCCTTGCTCTGAACGTTTCAGCTTCAAAAGGGTGGAGTGCGGTTGGCGACGGGCAAGGATCAACGGCCATCGGCCTGGAAAGCGTTCGCCTACGAGGCGCTCCTCACAAAACTGAGTGCGCTGCGCGGCATTGATACCGTGACTTCGCCGGCGATCACTCGTCTGGCCTGGAGGTTCTTGAGTTTGAATATCAGCGCTGCGTTGACTTCCTGACCTTTGGAGACAATCAACGAGCCTTCCTGCGTGCGCACTTCCTCCTGAATAATCACGCCCGCGGAAAGGTCGTCGATCCGCACTTTTCGTTTTTCGCCTTCTTCGGCGTTAGGGTCGAGGGTCACGAGCGCCTGGAAGAATTCTGGGCTGAAGCTGGTGTTCTGGCGGGCCAGGACGTGAGCCGCTTCGGTACGCGAGTTTCCTTTGTGAATGGCTTGTTCATAAGCCAGAATGAGCCGCAAAATTTCGGCGCCCAACCGCATGTCCGACATTTCGCTGTCGACGGTTTGGGGAACGGCGGAGTTCTGGTACTGAATCATCCACGCGACAGGCTCCAGGCGGGGGATTTTCGACAGCAGCGCGAAAGCCACGCCGGGATGCGCGTCGTATTGGGCCTGCTCGTTGGCGGAGAGCTTCTCCCCGCTATAGACGGCCTCAATCGTCTCCGGAGCCAGCGTAACGCAACCGAGTTGCGACAGCATCGCAGCCACTTCGTATTGCCAGGGATTTTTCAGTTTCATGGCGGTAACGACGTGATGGATATAGCGGCGGGCGCGCTCCGCCCGGCCGAAGGCGGCGGGATTGACCAGGCTCAGCACCTCGGTCAGCACCTGCAAGCTGCCGCTGAGAGTTTGTTCCAGAAGCTGTTTCTCGGCAGTAACCAGCCGGTATTGCACGAGCGCTGCTGTGAGAGTCTTGCCCATCGCCTCTTTGCTGCAGGGTTTGTTAAGAAAGCGGAAGATGCTGCCTTCATTGATGGCATTGATGGCGGTTTCCATGTCGGCGTTGCCGGTAAGCATCACCCGGACGGTGTCGGGGGAAACTGCCTTGATCCGGCTCAGTAGTTGAATCCCGTCCATTCCGGGCATTCGCATGTCTGAAATCACCACCGCGTAAGGCCCGCTCTTCACGGCCAATTCCAAGGCCCGTTGTCCTCCCTCGGCTGTCTCCAGCAAAAACTCTCGGCTCAGACTGCGACGATAACCGTCCAAGATGTTGGGATCATCATCCACCAGAAGTATTTTTTCGGCCGTCATGTGTTTCCCTTTTTGTTTTCTCGTGCGAGTCGCAGACGCCCCCGCCCGGTGGGCGAGGACAGTCATCTCTTACATCATCGGCGGGTGTCGGCTGGCGCTTTAGGGCGGGGCGGAAAATGCAGTGGCGCCCTGCGGCAGGAGCCCAACGGCTTTTGCCGTTCAGGTCGCCGCATGGGTGGCAGGTTTAGAACCGTGACAAGCTGCGGCCGATCATTCCTGCTTCTGCGGGCCGGAGTTGATCGGCGCAACCAGGGCTGCAACGCCGTTCTCTCCGAGGGAGCGATTGAATGCCGGAAGTGCCTCCTTCATCACTTTCTCGAAGTCTGCGTCCGTTCCCGCCATTTCGCTTTCGAAAGTCTGAAGCAATTGCAACTGCGTATCGGTTGGGGCAAAGTCCGCGCCGCCGGCGACGTCCGATCCGCCAGTACCGACCTCGGCATTCAGCCAGATCAGGTTGAGATATACCTGGTAAGGCTCAACAAAGTATTTATCGTCGCTGTTGAGCAACGCAGGCGAGGCCAGCTTGTATTCAACCGCCGACAGCTTCTTGTCGAGCTCTTCAGCGGCTTTCAGCAGGTCTGCTCTAAGCTTTGCCTTTGCCTCATCCATTTCCAGCGGCGGTGCGGGAGCGCCCGGCGGCCCTTCGTAGTCGTCGTCATCGTCGGCCTCAGCTTTGTCTTTTTCCTTTTTCTTCGGAGGACGCAGCATGGTCTCAATCACCTCGATCTGCTTGCGCAGCCATTCGATCTGATTGATCGTATCGGACACGCGATCCAGGTCGGTGCGAATGCGGAGCAGCGTCTTCACCGAGAGCTCAATATCGGCGTCGGATCCGGGCGCGCGCGGATCGCGCAGGACGGTGAGCGGCTGAGTGTAAGACTGGTCCGCGATCTTCAGGCGGACGCTGTACTTTCCCGGGGCAATGACCGGACCAACCTCCGCCGTCCGGGTTCCCCAGTGCGTGATCGGCCGAGAATCGGAATCGCGGAAACGGGGCTCTTCCCAGATGTGCGGATTGTCGGGAGCGGCGGTGCGCAGCGCCACCAGCCGAGGAGACTCGTACCGAAGGTCCCACTCGACGCGATTCATTCCGACGCGGCCTTTGGCTTCGAGTTTCCGGATTACTTTCCCTTCCGCATCGAGAACTTCAAGCTGCAAGGGATCCTTGGGCGCCGTCTTGAGCGAGAAAGTGAAGAAGGCGTGACCACCGCGAGTAAAGCGGTAGGTGGGGCGAGGTTCGAAGAGGACGACCGCGGCATCCGAGTGACTTTTTGCCATCTGTTCCAGCGGCGAAATGTCATCGAGAATATAGAGTCCCCGTCCGTAGGTGGAAATCACGAGATCGTGAAAGTTTTTTTGCACCACCGCCCACGTCACGGGAGCATGCGGCAAACCTTTCTCCAGCGCGGTCCAGTGAGCTCCGTCATCCAGC
>DASSRO010000064.1:0-19642 GCA_035701745.1 Candidatus Sulfotelmatobacter sp.
GAATCATCAGATTCCGATTTACCGGATTTACGTGATGAGTATGGGAAATGCCTCGGCCGGCGGCGGAGCTATGGCGAAGCACAGCGGCGGCGGGCGGGTGGAAGTGAATGTGATGAAGAATGACCTGGTAGGTCCGGTGCAACACTAAAGAGTTCGCAAAGCGTGCGGCCAGAGACGGCACGAAGCGCGTCTGGACGATTCGAGGGCGAGTCAGTTATGACTCGCCTTTCTTTATTGGGCCCAGCCTGGTAACTGCCGATGAAGTGCACATTCGTAATTTGAAAGTACGGAAGGATGTGGGCAGAATCAACGTGCCCACCACTTCGAAGCCCAGCGTTCGTAGCGATCTGGGGCTACGGCGCTGATCAAACTAAAACTGGCCGGATTGGAAGTTGAACCGTGATGTCACGCAGGAAGGCAACCATCCTTTGTATAGACGACCATTGGAACGGGCTGATTGGGCGGAAGATGCTGCTCGAGAAGAGCGGGTACGAGGTTCTAGAGGCGAGCGGAGGAGACGAAGGGTTGAAGTTGTTCCGCACGCGGCCGATCGATGCGGTCGTCCTCGACTACCAGATGCCGGGAACGAGTGGGGATGTACTGGCGGCAAAGATGAAGCGCATCAATTCGCAGGTTCCAATCATGCTATTGTCGGCTTATGGACCGCTGCCGAAGCATAAGTTAAGTTCAGTGGATTCGTTCTTATCGAAATCGCAACCTCCAACGATTCTCCTGTCGACGCTACAGCAGATGTTGGGACAATCAAAACCGTTTTTCTCCCGCTGGCTCGATCACTGGAAGAGCCGCAACCAGGCGGTGACCGATTGAACTTCTTAATGAACCTGCTGAAACGGGGCTGCACGCACCGCTTTTCATGGCCGCGCGTGGACGATAATGGCCGGTATTACCAGATCTGCCTGGGCTGTGGACGGGCGTATGAGTATGACTGGAAAGCGATGCGGCGGACCGATCGACTGCTGACCGCGGTTATCTCACGGGGATTGCAGGGAGATAGTTGCTCCCACGTCCGTGGAGTTCGGCTGTAGCTCGTCGGAGTAAATCGATGAATCAGTTCTCACCAACGCGGCCAACCCGTGCGCCACGCGTAAACCTACGCGGCACGGTCTCGGTTCTGGTGCAGATGGAGAACCTGCGACGAATGCCGTGTAAGCTGCACCAACTCTCGATCACCGGCGGGTTGCTGGAATTGGCGATGTATGTGGACGAGAGAGCGAAAGTTAGTCTGACCATTTCAATAGGTTCCGGCACATTGCGTCCCAAGGCGGAGATGTTGTTCCCGATGCGAGCAGCGCGAGGCTATCTGCAGCCATTTCGATTTACCTCTCTTTGGTTAGAGGAACGGCAAATACTGGAGAAGGAAATCAACGCGCTACTCAAGCAGAGCATGTCGCCTGCGCCGGGAGGCCATGGGGCAGGATTCCGGCCACCGCGGTTTTACCTTGAGTCATTCTAGGTCACGAGGGTGGCATCGCGATATCCTGAGGGTCTGGTTATCCAGCCGTTAATTAAAAACTAGTTAATATAAGTCAGGTCATCGGGCACCGTCTTGTCCAAGCGCCCTTCCCTTATATCCGAGGACGATGGAAGATGAAGCGGTAGCGGGGATGTCCCATATCGGGAACTGGCTTCGATGAGCCCACTTAATCGAAGATGCATAACCAGTTACTTCGAGTTATGATAACTGCCATTTAGTTAGTGCCCTCCCCTGGCGCTTGTATGTTGAGCGGCGGTACGCTTCTATGCGGAAGAAGACGTGCCGCAGACTTGCCCTTTGCGAGTGGTTGTGAAAGAGCAAGTTATTGACCCAGGGAATCCCATGAAGTGAGAGGTTGGCTATGAGTTCTGCCGATCGAGGGGAAACCTCTGCAAGATCCGCACGCTGGCAGCAAGCGAGGCCGCAGATTTACGGACTCGCGTTCCTCGCAGTTACAGCCGCAACCTTGCTGCGCTACGCTTTGGACATTGCTCTCGGGTTTACCCAGCCGTTTATTTTCTTTTATCCCGCCATCACGTTGATTGCGCTGCTGGGCGGATTTGGGCCCGCATTGTTTGCGACCTTTCTATCAGTGGGCATGGCTGACTATTTCCTAATGGAACCGCTGAACTCGTTCGCGACCAGGACCCCGCGGGACCTGGTGGGATTGGCGTTATTTGCAGTGATGGGAATTGCCATCAGCGCGATGGGAGGACTCTTTCGCAGGCGCGGCCAGAGATTCAAGGAATTTGAAAAAGCCGTGGAAAATTTGGAAGAGATGATCATGGTGGTAGATCGCGATTATCGTTACGTTCTGGTAAACCACGCTTTCCTGAAATATCGGGGGATGAAGAAGGAAGATTTGCTGGGCCGGAGGATTTCGGAAGTGCTGGACCCGATGGTATTCCAGTCGACGATTCAGGAAAAGTTGGATGAGTGCTTCCAGGGAAAGATCGTGCAATACGAAATGCGTTACAACTACCCAGGGCGTGGGGAGAGGGATCTTTTCGTTTCTTACTTTCCAGTAGAAGGGCGGAGCGGTGTGGGTCGCGTGACCTGCGTTCTGCAAGACATCACGGAGCGTAAGGAAGCGAGTCGCGCGCTGGAGTTGTTTCGGACTCTGATAGACCAATCCAATGACGCTGTAGAGGTGGTCGATCCGGAGACGCTGCGATTTCTGGATGTGAATGAGAAAGCTTGCAAGGACCTGGGATACACGCGGGAAGAATTGCTGGCGCTCAGGGTGCATGACATAGATTCGGGAGTGGATGAAACGGCCCGTCTGCGCATGCTGAAAGAGTTGAGCGAATCGGGATACGTGGTGCTGAAGACCGAACACAAGCGAAAGGACGGCTCGACCTTTCCGGTGGAAACCAGCCTCAAGCGCGTAGAACTGGAGCGAAGCTATTTGGTTGCCGTGAGCCGGGACACTAGCGAAAGGAAACAGGCGGAAGCAGCCCTTCGGGAAAGCGAAGATCGCTATCGGGACCTGGTGGAGCACAGCGAAGAACTGGTGTGCACGCATGATTTAGAGGGAAGTCTGTTGTCAGTAAATCAGGGTCCGGCGCGCCGGTTGGGGTATGAGGTGGCGGAATTGCTGAAGATGCCGATGCGGGAATTGATTGCGCCCGAATGTCGCGACCAGTTTGAAGGATATCTAGAGCGGATTAAGAAACTCGGTGCGGACCATGGGCTGCTGCAAGTGGTGGCGAGGAACGGAGAACGCAGGATTTGGGAATATAACAACACGCTGCGTACGGAGGGCGTGGCAACGCCGATCGTGAGAGGGATGGCGCGCGACATTACGGACCGCAGGCGGACGGAGGAGGCGTTGCGCGCTTCGGAACAACGTTATCGCCTGCTTTTCGAAAAAAATGTTGCGGGGGTGGCCATCGCCAGCATGGACGGGAAAGTGCTGGATTGCAATGAGGCATGGGCACGGCTGCTTGGGTATGAGGTCGAGGAAATTCGCGGTCGCGCCACCGCTGATTTCTACTTCGAACCAGAGGAGCGGGAACCGCTGCTGCGGGATTTGCGCCAGCAGGGTACATTTTTCAGCCGGGAGATGGCGCTGCGGGGAAAGCATGGCGAAGCGGTTTGGGTCTTGTTCAACACCGTGATCATCGAGCAGGGCCCCGACGGCGTTCCGGTGGTGCAAGCGACGGCGATCGATATAACGCAACGGAGAATGGCGGAACAGGAGTTGCGGCGTCGTGAAGAGGACTATCGCAGTTTCGTAGCGCAAAGTTCCGAAGGGATATTCCGGGAGGAGTTGGATACACCGGTGGCCATCGACCTGCCCGAGGACGAGATCGTGGAGCACATTCATCGGCACTCCTATTTGGCAGAGTGCAATGATGCCATGGCGAAGATGTACGGTTTTGATTCGGGGCACGAACTGCTGGGGAAGAGACTGACAGAAATGCTCATAGCCGACGACCCGCGCAACATCGAGATGACGCGCGACTACATCCGGTCGGGCTTCAAGGTCGTAGACCGGGAGTCTCACGAGGTAGACGCCCGCGGCAATCGCAAGATATTTCGCAATAGCATCACTGGAGTTGTGGAGAACGGCAAGCTGGTGAGGACATGGGGCATCCAGCGCGACGTAACAGAACAAACGCGGTTGGAAGAAGCAAGGCGCAGGGCGGAGAAGGCGCTTAAAGAGAGTGAAAATCATTTCCGGTTCCTGGTGGAGCAGGCAGCGGACGGGATTTTTATAGCCAACGCGCAGGGAAAATATCTGGACGTAAATTCGGCGGGAGCGGAAATGCTGGGATATAGGCGCGAGGAGATCTTGAAGTTGTCGATCACCGACGTGGTAATCCCTGAAGAGACGACGGAGGTAACGGATGAGCGAGACCGAATCCTGGAAGGCCAGGCAACCCGCAACGAGTGGACGTTCCGGCGGAAGGATGGATCGATTTTCCCGGGCGAGGTTTTGGGAAAACAACTGCCAGATGGGAGGCTGCAAGGGATTCTGCGCGACATCAGCGAGCGAAAGGCCGCGGAGAAAGCGATGCGGCAGAACGAAGAACGGTTTCGGGTTGCGCTGAAAGATTCTCCGATCACGGTTTTCAACCAGGATCGCGACCTGCGCTATACGTGGATTTACAATCCGCAGACTTACTGGCAGCAGGATGTGATCGGCAAGACCGATGCAGAGATCATTGGGGCAAAGAAAGCCGCGAGCCTGGTTGAAATTAAACGTCGAGTTCTGAAAACGGGGAAGCCCTTGCGGCAGGAGGTAGTAATCCCGCACAACAGTAAGACTGACGCATTTGATATCACGATTGAACCTCTGTTCGATGCCGACGGAAACGTGGTTGGAATTACTGGAGCCTCGATGGACATTGCGCAGCTCAGGGAGGTGACTGAGCGACTGCAAGACGCGCGAGACAAATTGGCGCAGGAAAAATCGTACCTGGAGGAGCAAATTCAAGCGGAGCTAGGGTTTGAGGAGATCATCGGGCAGAGCCCGGCCTTGGTGGAGGTGTTGAAGAACGTGCGTGTCGTAGCGCCGACCGATTCTACGGTGTTGTTGTTGGGAGAAACGGGGACAGGAAAGGAATTGGTGGCACGTTCGGTGCACGCATTGAGTTCGCGGCGCAACCAGACATTCATTAAGCTCAATTGCGCCGCGGTGCCGGAGGGATTGTTGGAGAGCGAACTCTTCGGGCATGAAAAAGGAGCATTCACGGGGGCGGTCAACCAGAAAGTTGGCCGCATCGAACTGGCGGACAAAGGGACTTTATTTTTGGACGAGATCGGGGAATTGCCGCTTGATCTGCAGCCGAAGCTGCTGCGGGTTTTGCAGGACCGGGAGTTTGAGCGGTTGGGGGGAGTGCGCACCATGCACGTGGATGTGCGTATCATTTCCGCTACCAACCGTGATTTATATCAAGATGTCCTGGACAGAAAGTTTCGGGAAGATTTGTTCTACCGGCTGAACGTTTTTCCCATTGGCTTGCCGGCGCTGCGGCAACGGCGAAGCGACATTCCAATCCTGGTGAAGCACTTTCTGCACAAACACTCGGTGCGTTTGGGGAAGCAAATCGACACAGTGCCGGACGAAACGATGAAAGTGCTGCAGAACTGGAATTGGCCGGGCAATATCCGTGAACTGGAGAATATGATCGAGCGCATGGTGATTCTGAGCAAAAGCCGGACGCTCGCCGCACCGCCAGCGGAGTTGAATGTGCCGGATGACATTACAGATGACAATCTGACGGAGATGGAGCGAGAGCATATTATTCGAATCTTACGGGAGACGAACGGAGTGTTGTCGGGAATGGATGGTGCCGCCAGCCGTCTCGGGATCAAGCGGACGACATTGCAATCAATGCTCAAGCGGTTTGGGATTGAATTGCAAGACTTCCGGCGGGGGAATGGGACCTTCGGGGGAGCATAGAACCGCTGGGCTCTCCATTGAGACGTCAGAGCAGAAAGTCAAAACTGAAAGTCAAAACTGGAAGTCAAAACTGGAAGTCAAAACCCCCACCCTCTCGCGAAAAACGCGAGAAGGGTGGGGCACCCTTTTTGATCCCTTTTTGATTACTCCGACCTTAAATTTTACTTAGTCAGGCGGTTGTATTTTTTCAGGACTTCGCGCAGGCGATCGTGGGGAAGAGCGATCACTGTGTGATCGTTGATTCCGGTCATAGTGTCGGCGGCGACCATGGCGTTGACGACGGCTTCTTCGGTGGCCTGAACTGTAGCCAGAAAGATTGGATTGAGCGAATCGTTGGGAAGCATGGTCAACTGGTGCAGTCCTTTGGAACCTACGGCGCCGGGATTGGCGGTGGAGAAGGCGATGAAAATGTCGCCTGAGCCATCGCCGGAATAAGATCCGTCGCGGCCGAGACCGAGGGAGATTTTCCGGGCGATGCGCTTGAGTTGCGTCGGAATGAGCGGGGCGTCGGTGGCGAGCACGACAATGATGGAGCCGACGTCTTCCTTAAAGACTGTGCGCTCGGGAATTTCGCGGCCCACGTTGATGCCCGCGATGCGCAGTTGGTCGCGCGAGCCGTAGTTGCACTGCACCAGCACCCCGACGGTGTAGCCTCCATCTTTTGCGTCAAGCACGCGCGAGGAGGTGCCGATGCCTCCCTTGAATTCGTTGCAGATCATGCCAGTGCCGCCGCCGACATTACCTTCCTCGACAGGACCTGAGTGAGCGGAATCGAGCGCATGGAAGGCGTCTTCGGGTTTCACGTGAAATCCGTTGATGTCGTTAAGATAACCGTCCCAAGTTTCGGCGACCACGGGAAGCGACCACCAGTAGCCTTCCATGTCGGGCGAGCCGTGCTTGACCTTCCAGGCGATGACGGCATCGCGAACCACGCCCACGCTGTGGGTATTGGTGATCATGACCGGGCCGTTGAGAAATCCAGAGTCTTCGACCCAGGTTGTGCCGGTCATCTCGCCGTTGCCGTTGAGAGTGAACCAGGCGGCGAAAACCGCATCGTTGCCAGTTTTGCCGCGAGGATGAATAGCGGTGACTCCGGTGCGAACCGGGCCTTTTCCGATTTCAAGTTTGCCTTCGCCGGAGATGAGAGTGGTATGTCCGACCTCGACTCCCTTCACGTCGGTAATGGCGTTGAAGGGCCCGGGAGTGCCGTCGAAAGGGACGCCAAGATCACGGGCGCGAGGCTTGGTTTGAGCGGAGAGAATGACGGGGAAAATCGTAAGGAAGCAAGCGGCGCGGCAGAGCAGCGAGCAGGACATCAAGGTCCTCCAGGGAAGAGGAAGTATAAGGCATGGAAAGGCACGGAGCGCAGGCGGAGGGGTGCTGCGTTACAATTTTGGCAACGAAGAGCGCTTTTTTAGCACCTTAAGTGCTCTTTGAGGGGAGACAACGATGGACTCTTGGAAAAAAGCGATTCTGTTCAGTGCAGTGGGCGCGGCCGCGATGTTCTTTATGAAGAAGAGATACCCGGCAGGAGTACTGGCCGGCGGGGTTGGACTGGCGGTGCTGGCGGCGGAATATCCGGAGACGTTCGATCGAGTGCGACAATCATTGCCGGACTATTTCGAACGCGGAATGCGTGTAATGGAAATGGCTAGCCAAGCGGGCAAGCGGATTACCGAGGCCGCGGGACGGGGAGCGGCGGGAGCTTGGGAAGAGTTTGGATGAAGCGCCGGTGTTCGGCGTCGGGCTCCGGATTTTGCGAAAGCTGGGAGTCGAAGACGCTCTACTCGATTCCGAGTTGCTTTCTGGCATCCGGGCTGAGACGTTCCGGGGTCCAGGGTGGGGTCCAGACGACGTTGACGGTGCAGTTGCCGACGCCAGGGAGCTGCTCCACGCGGGATTTAACCTGGGCGCTGATGTTGACATGCTCGGGACAGCCTTGAGCGGTGAGCGTCATTTCAACGGTAACGTCTTGCTTGGGTTCGGTCGTATTGTCCGCCGCAGTTGAGGCGAAGTCGACTTTGTAGATTAGGCCGAGATCGACAATGTTGACCGGGATCTCGGGATCGTAGCAACTCTTCAGCGCGCTCAAAACGTCTTGTTCGGTAATGGCTGGCATTGCAGACTTCCTCTCTGAATAGTTTACCTTATCGCTGTAGGTTGACCCGCCCCCCAGCGGCCATTGGGACGGAAGAGGAGAAGCGTTTGACCGCAGAGACCGCGGAGAAAATCGGCTGAGGACGCGGAGAAAATCAAACACACCTGATATGGTTCTCGCATGATGAGTCCGGAAGCCAGGCACAAAATTCAACTGGCGCTGCTGCTGGCGATGGTGGTTGCGGGCCTCCGCTCGGGCTGGGTTCTCTACCAGCGCCATGAAGATAAAGTTGCCGCCCAGAAAGCCAAAGAGGCTGCAAATGCCGGCTATTCCAATCCTGACTACTACGTTAATCCCAAGAAACTTTATCCCTATGACCTGAAGAGCGCGCGACAGCTTACGCAACAACCGGCCTGGGTGAAAGAAGGCTATCGATATACCTACTATCGCTATGATGCGGCGAGCAAGCATGTGGACTTCACCCACGATGCGGGGCTGCTGTTGCCGATCGAGAAACTGGAAATCAAGGATGTGATGACGGCGAAGGCGCCGGATGCGGGGCAACGCACGCAGGTGTTGGCGGTGTTTGAAAAGGAAGGGAAGACCTATGCGGTGCCGATCGGATATGAGGCGGAGGGGCAATACAAAATTTATTCCGACGAGATGTTTTTTGTGGAGGATCCACACGACCTGTACAAGCATTGGCCGGCCGATGTGTGGCAAGCGGTCGATGGGCACGAGGTGAAAGCCGGGATGAACGAGATGCAGGCCGATTTCGCGGTCGGCATGGGCATGCCTGACGCGGGCGCGAGTTCCAACGAAAAAACGGTGCACTATCCGAATGGGGGGAAGCCGCTGGTGGTGGTGTATCACGCCGGAAAGGCGGCGGAAATCAAGGCGGGGGAGCCGGGATCGTGAGCACGCAGTTAGTCACGAAACTGTAGGGATCGTTCGCTTCGCTCAGAATGACACGACTTTGTCTGAGCGCGATTGACTTAGTGAATTGGGATGACCTGTTTTGTGAGATTCCAGCCGCGCACTGATAATTGCGGCGGGCCGGTTGCTGATTTTGCGGGATACGTTACGTCGATTTGGCGAGTCTCGCCAGGCAGCAAGGAGATGTAGTTGTCGGTATAGTAGGCGGGAAGAATTCGCGAACCGTCGGTGGCGTTCAGCAGCGTTAGCTTGTTCGTGAGTGCGGCCGCCGTTCCTGTGTTGCGCAAATCAATTTGTACGCGCACTTCATCGCCGGCGCGCATTGACTTGGCCGTCGCCGAAAGGGAAGCCGGGGGAAGACGATTCAGGCGCCGATAGGAAGCATTGTCCGCTCCCAGCCAATAGAGATTTCTGGAAACCACTTCGCCCGCGGAGTTGCGAAGCTCTAAATTTACCAGCACGACTCCTTCCGCCGAAAACAACGGCGCCAGATCCAGCCTGAATCCATCCGTCTGCGCATCGGCAGCGGCATCCCTCTTCTCTTCGCGATGGAACAAAATCTTATTATCAAGCGAATAGGCGTTTGCGCTCAGCACAAGCCCCGGGCGCAATTCATTGGTCGTGTTCACGATGGCCACGTCGAAATTGGAGAGATCAAGTTGGGCGTGCAGCGGTTCACAAGCCTTCTTCACGGCGTAGAACGAAGATTGCGTGTCGTAATCGGCAGTCAGGATTTGCCAGGTATTGCTGGGCCAGGCGGGTTGAGTCATCCACAACAGGCGCCCGCTGTTGGGCGACCAGAGGTGGGCGTTCATGCCTTCGAAGATCGCGCGGTGGTCGACGTAGTCGAGCATTTGCGCCTTGCGCTCGAAGTCTTCCAGGCTGACGGGCGCGCCGAATTCGGCTTGCATCTGTGCCATGAACGGAGCCATGTCGCCATTTCCGCTCTGGTGCCAGTCGTGATAGGCCCAGTCGTCGCTGATCGGCCACTGATCTTCTTTCGGAATCCACGCGCGAAAAGACTCCAGTGTTGAGAAGGACGGAGTTCCGGTTTCCACGGAGAAGCCGTGATTCAGCGTCGTGTAGTAGAGCGCCGGGTCGGTGTATTTGTAAGGGCCGCTGTTCTGCAGATTAATTTGATTCGAGCTGGGGAAATAGTAGCGGGTGCCGTCGAGAGAGCGAGTCAGCGCGATGAGGCCCTGATTGAGGATGGGCTGGGGCACGCCCTCATTGCGGCCGCACCAGGCGACGATCGAGGGATGATTGCGGAAGCGCAGGATGGTGTCGCGAACGTTATCCAGAAATAGCGCGGGGTCTTCGGCCTCGAGGTTGTAGTTCTGCGTCGATTCCCAGAAATCGTTCCATACCAGCAGGCCATATTCGTCGGCGAGATCGTAGAAAGTTTGCTCCGTGTTCTGGCCGACCCAGTTGCGAATGATGTTGAGGTTGGCGTCGCGATGCAGACGGAAGAAAGGCTCAAGGTGAGCGCGGGAAACGCGCTTGCGGGAATCGTCCATGCCCCAGTTTCCGCCGCGGCAGGCGATGCGCACGCCGTTTACCTTGATCACGAGATAGGCCGAGGCTCTCGTATCGTCGAGCATCTTGACTGACCGCGACTGTTCGCCGCCGGGCATGAGCGATGCAACCCAGGACTTCCAATCGTCTTTCCACTCCGGCGGGAACGACGATGGGAAGGGATCGGCAGCGGCAATCTGGCGCAGGCCTTCGTGGCGAACATCGACGACGAGTTCGGATTTCAGGCGCGCTGTGGTTGGCGAATATTCCACGCGGCGGAGACGGCCGGCACTGTCGAGCAGGCTGAGTTCGTAAGTGATTTCGCGAATCCCGAAGCGCAAGGTTTTGCTATCGGACTCGGCACTGCCTTCGGAAAATGTTAAATGCAGCTTGTAGAGTTCGGGCTTGCCGTAGCCATTCGGCCACCACAGGCGCGGATGCTGCACGGTAAGTTGCGCGAACTCGGACGAAGCCAGAGTTGTTGTAGTCTCGCCTGGCGCTAGCGTGATCTGTTTGGTCACGGTTGTCTCGCCGAAAGAGGCTTTCAGGGTGCCGTTCACCGGAGAGTTCGAAAGGTTTTTTAGTGGCACCGTTATTTCGACGTCGGCGCGTGTCGTATCAGGCAGAGGCAGGGACGTAACAACCTGCGGATCGCCAATTTTTACGGAACTGGTGGCGGTGAGCGTGACCGGTTGCCAGATGCCGGTGTCACGGTCGCGAACTGCGGGAATCCAATCCCAGCCTTCGGTGGCGACGAAGGTGGGCCCGTCCAGGCACATGATGCCGCCGTTCTCGCCCGGCCCGGCCTTGATGGATTGCTCTTGCGGAATTCCGGGATGGGGAGGCGGAGAGACGCGCACCGCGAGGACGTTGGCTTTGTCTGGCTTGATGATGTCGGTCACGTCGAAGGCACCGCGGATGAAGGCGCCTTTGATGGAACCGAGGGATTGGCCGTTGAGCCAGACCTCAGCACGGTAATTGATGCCTTCGAAGGTGAGGGTGAGGCGTCGTCCGCGGGCATCGGTTGGCGAGTGGAACTCTACTCGATACCAATAATCCTGTTTGTTCAGGCTCTCCGGAATCGCAAGATTGTTCAAGCCATAGTCGGGATCGGGATATATGCCGCGATCGATCATGGTGGTGAGCACTGTGCCAGGAACGGTCGCCGGCATCCAATCGTGAGCGTTGAAGCCCGGTTGGGAGATGGCTGGACCATCAGCATTTATTTTTGGGGCCGGGGTCATGGTCCATCCGGCGGCGAGCGTCCACTGGCGATCTCCACCGGGGGCGAGAATTTCCTCCGGCTTTAGCGGCTTGGCTACTGGAGCGGAGTATGGCGCTTTGCTGCGCGGCATGATTGATGGATCCTGAGGTGCACGATATCCGGCTTGCGCCCGGGTTTGCACCGGCCACGGCTTCGATCCTTCTTCAAATTCAATGCCTGAAAAATCTGCGGGCTTTTGAAAGAGTTGCAGGAGTTCGTCGTTGCTCAATGCGTTTCGGAGCACAGTGAGAGAAGCGATTGAACCTCCGAAGTGGCGCCAGTTGGGGGATGGATACGAAGGCGGAGCAATTTCGATAACCGGACGTACGCTTCCGGAATCCAATTTGCCGCTGGAGACAGAAGTGCCGTCGGCGTAAAGCCGAACTTCCTCACCATCGAATGTGGCCGCGAGGAAATGCCATTTCCCGGCAGCGAGAGAGGCGGTGGCAAACAGAACATTGTCCTTGCCCATATACAGAATCAAGTGATCGCTGGTCAGCGCGAGATAGCGGGAGAATTCTTCTTCGGGATCGCCTACACCTGCGATGAGGCTGGGCATTTTCTGAGACTCGACGGGCCTGACCCATGCATAGATCGACCAAGGGGAATCCGCACGCAGGAGCGAATCGGTTTTTTCCAGTGGCTTTTTCAGGCCGTCGCCGTCGGGCAGGAACACTGCGTTAAACGGCCCGTAGGACGGAGGATCGTTCGTGGCTTGGGCTTGGCAGTGGAGCGCGGTTGTGATTAGGGCGATGAAAGCGATTCCGACATGCAGCAGAAGCCGAGAGGAGAGACAGTAAGTCCTCATAGGTGCTTCACCAAAGAAGTGGAGTGGCTAGCCGTGAATCCTAACAGGAGTTGTTGCCGCATCCTAGAAGGGATATGAAATTCGAATTGTAACTATTCAAAAAATGGATGGGCTAACAGTTAAAAGGTATTGACCAGATGTGCAGGCTCTCATAGGCTATTGGGGTAGATGTGGTCTCAATTCCATCATCGCCATCATCATCACCACGCGCATCGCGTGGCGCCGGCGACGTGCACCTGAGACTGCATCTGATCTAACAGCACTTTTCAGGAGTTTCGGCCCGCTGACGCGATAAGCTCAGCGGGCTTTTTGTTTCTATGAGAGGGAGTACGAGTATGAATTCAGAATTGGACTTCGACTTTGAAAAGTTGGGCGGCCTGCTTCCGGCCGTGGTTCAGGATTCGAACGACGGGCAAGTGTTGATGGTGGGATTCATGAATCGTCAGGCGCTCTTGAGCACGCTGGAAACGGGCTATGTCACCTTCTACAGCCGGACGCGCCAGAAGTTGTGGATGAAGGGCGAGACCTCGGGAAACCGGCTGCGAGTGGTAACGGCGCTCACGGATTGTGACCGCGACACTTTGCTGGTACGCGTGGAGGTTGAGGGCGCGGGGGTGGTGTGCCATCGCGGCACGCGTTCGTGCTTCACCGAGGCAGTCGCTCAAGAGGCGGTACAGACGGCCGCTCCAAAGGTGGAACGATGAAGCTGCGCATCGGAATTCCAAAAGGAAGTTTGCAAGAGGCAACCCTAGAGTTATTCGCGCGCGCGGGCCTGCCGGCGTACACCAGCGGGCGATCGTATTTCGCCAGCACCGCCGATCCGGAGATTGATTGCATGCTGATCCGGGCGCAGGAGATGGCGCGCTACGTGGAGCATGGTGCGATTGACGCAGGGTTAACAGGGCTCGACTGGGTGATCGAAAGCGGGCTTGAAGTTGAGACGGTAAGCGACTTGATCTATGCGAAGCGCAGTCGCGGCAAGGTGCGATGGGTGCTGGCGGCGCCAGAGGAATCTCCGGTTCAGCGGGCAGAGGATTTATCGGGAAAAATCGTCGCAACGGAACTGGTGAAGGTGACGCGCGACTATTTTTTACGAAAGGGTGTCGAGGTGAAGGTGGAGTTTTCGTGGGGGGCGACCGAGGTGAAGCCTCCCATGCTGGCGGACGCGATCGTCGAAGTCACCGAGACCGGTAGTTCCCTGAAAGCGAACCGGCTGCGCATTCTGGAGACGGTACTAGAATCGAACACGCAATTGATTGCTAACAAGTGTTCATACAAGGATCGTGACAAACGGCGGAAGATCGACAATCTGGCGCTGATGTTGCAGGGCGCGATGGAGGCGCAGGACCGCGTGGGTCTGATGCTGAATGTCCGCAAAGAAAATCTGGCGGCGGTGCTGGCGGTGCTGCCGGCTTTGCAGAAGCCGACGATTTCTCATCTGAGTGACGAAGACTGGCTTGCGGTGAATACGGTAATCGACGAGGGATCGGCATGGACGGTGATCCCTCGCCTGAAAGAGGCACAGGCGCAGGGCATTGTGGAGTACCCGCTGAACAAGGTGGTGCTGTGATGCGGATCGTTTCGGGCCGCGGAGCTGAAGCAGTGGTGAAACGTCTTGAATCCCGCGAGGCGCGGCTGAGCGGCTTGGAATCGCTCGTGCGGCGGATCGTTGAGAGTGTTCGTCGCGGGGGCGAGAGATCGCTGCGGCGCTATGCGGAGAAGTGGGATGGACTTGCCGCGAGGCAATCTTTGCGAGTGCCGGAGCAGGAGATGGCGGAGGCGCTTCGTCAGGTTCCAGCAGAGTTGCGGAATTCCTTGCGTCTGGCTGCGCGGAACATCCGGCAATTTTGCGAGTGGCAAAAGCCCAAGGGCTGGATGCGGAGTCGAAGAGGAATTTCCGTGGGGCAAGTTGTACGGCCTCTTGAGGCGGTGGGCTGCTATGTGCCGGGAGGCCGTTATCCACTGGTTTCGACTTTGCTTATGACCGTGATTCCCGCGCAGGTTGCGGGGGTGAAGAACATTCGCGTCGTGTCGCCCAAGCCATCAGCGGAAGTGCTGGCTGCGGGCGCCTTGCTGGGCGTCGAAGAATTTTACCGGGTGGGCGGGGCGCAGGCTGTTGCGGCGCTGGCGTACGGGACCACCAGTATCGCGCGCGTCGACAAGATTGTTGGGCCGGGGAATGCATATGTCACTGTTGCGAAGAAGCTGGTGTCATTTGACTGCGCGATTGATTTTCTGGCGGGTCCCACAGAAGCCATAGTGCTGAGCGAGGCGGGTGTTCCAGAATTCATCGCAGCCGATTTGGTGGCGCAGGCGGAGCATGATCCGGAAACGCTGGCGTTGTTTATCACGACATCTCGGAAACTGGCACGATCAGTGGAGGCCGCGGTGACGCAAACTGCGAAAGGGAATTCGATTGCGCAAAAATCCCTACGCCTTCGGGGGAAAATACTGGTTGCAGCGTCGCGAGATCAGGCGCGCGAGTGGGCCAATCGCATTGCGGCGGAGCACATCACGGTGGAGGCGGACGACTTGCCATTTATCCAGAATGCGGGTTCGATTTTTGTAGGAGATTACTCGGCGCAGGCAGCAGGGGACTATGCTTCGGGGCCGAATCACGTGCTGCCGACGTCGGGGCAGGCGCGGTTCCGCGGAGGTTTGAGCGTAGCCGATTTCGTGAAAGTGATTACGGTGCAGGAGTTGTCTGCTGCGGGGTTAAAGCGGATTGCGCCGGCGATCGAGTGCCTGGCTGCGGCGGAAGGATTGCCCGCGCATGAGCGATCGATCCGCGTGAGGTGCGAACATGCTTAGTCCCCGGGAGGCGGTGCGCACGCTGCCGTCATACCATCCGCCGCTGGCAGGCCGCGAAGGTCTGCGTCTGGATTTCAACGAGAACACCGTGGGATGCTCGCCACGAGTGCTCGAATGCCTGCGGCGATTGGGTCCGGAAGAACTTGCGAGATATCCGGAGCGCCAGCCGGTAGAAGAAAAGATCGCGGAGATGTTGAAGATCGACGCGCGTGAACTGCTCTTGACCAATGGCGTGGACGAGGCCATCCATCTGCTGTGTCAAACCTATCTTGAACCCGGCGATGAAGCGGTGATCGTCGTTCCCACCTATTCGATGTACCGGATTTACGGGATGGCGGCGGGGGCCAGGTTGATCAGCGTTCCAGCCGGGCCTGATTTTCATTTTCCCGTCGATGATGTGTGCAGCCGGATAACGCAACGGACGCGGCTGGTCGCGGTCGCGAATCCCAACAACCCTACAGGAACGGTCGCGGCGGAGGCCGATCTGCTGCGTATCGCGCGTGCGGCGCCGCATGCGGCCGTGCTCATCGACGAGGCGTATTTTGAGTTTTATGGACAGAGCATGCTGGCGGCTCGTGCAGAACTTCCCAATCTTTTTGTGGCGCGCACATTTTCCAAGGCCTATGGACTAGCTGGGCTGCGAATTGGGATGCTGGTAGGCGATGCAGACCAAATGGGAGCCGTGCGGCTGGTGTGCTCGCCCTACAACGTAAATGCGGCCGCGCTGGCGTGCTTGCCGGAGGCGCTCGCCGATCAAGGCTACATTCAGCATTATGTGAGCGAGGTTCGCGAGTCGCGGGGGCGCCTGGAGCGCGCGCTAGCGACCTTAGGAATTCAGTTCTGGCCCAGCCATGCGAATTTCGTGCTGGCGCGTGTGGGTGCGGCAGCAGAGTTTGTCGACCAGATGCGAAGGCGAGGCATCCTGGTTCGTGACCGGACAAGCGATCACGGGTGCGAAGGGTGTGTGCGGATCACGCTGGGGCCGCGCGCGCACGCAGACCGCTTGCTAACGGCGCTGCAGGGAACATGCGAAGAACTGGGCATTGCGCAAGGAGCGTCGCGGCGATGAGAAAAGGGAGTATCAATCGCGTCAGCAAAGAAACACAAATTCAGATCTCGCTCACCATCGAAGGACGGGGGCGCTACCAGGTCTCGACCGGCATCCGTTTCTTTGATCACATGCTGGAGTTGTTCGCGCATCACGGCGGATTCGACTTGAAGCTTAAGGCGAAGGGCGATCTCGATGTGGACCAGCATCATACGGTTGAAGATGTGGGCATCGTGCTTGGGCAGGCGTTTGACAAGGCGCTGGGCAGCAAGCGCGGCATTCTGCGGGCTGGGTATTTCCTGATGCCGATGGATGAAACTATGGGGATGGCGGCGGTGGACTTCTGCGGGCGCACTGCCGCTGTGGTCGATACCAAAGTGCGGGCGCGGCTGGTGGGCGACCTGCAAGCCGAGTTGGTGCCTGATTTTTTCGAGGGCTTTGCGCGGGGGGCGCGGGCGAACGTGCATGCGCGCGTGCTTTACGGTCGATCGAGCCATCACAAGATTGAGGCGCTCTTCAAGGCGTTTGCGCGGGCGCTGCGGGCCGCGTGCTGGCGCGATCAGCGGATGGCGCGCCTGCTGCCCAGCACGAAGGGTGTGCTGTGATGATTGCGGTCGTGGATTACGGCGCGGGAAACCTGGTTTCGGTGAAGAAGGCTCTGGACTATTTGGGACAGGAATGCGCGATTACTTCGGACCCCGGGCTTATCAGCAAAGCGAAAAAGATCGTGCTCCCGGGCGTGGGCCACTTTGCTTCGACCTCGGCGCTGGAGGGCTCGGGATTAAAGAATGCCATTGATGACGGGATTAAGCGGGGAATTCCGTTTCTCGGCATTTGCGTTGGAATGCAGTGGATGTTTGAGCGGAGTCAAGAGTCCCCGCAGACTCCAGGCTTGGGTGTACTGCAAGGCGAGTGCGAGCGCTTTCCTTCGAGCGTGAAATCGCCGCACGTAGGCTGGAACCAGATTGAGGTTTCGCCATCGTCAAGGCTGTTTCGTGGAGTGCCGTCATCTTCGTTTGTCTATTTCACGCATTCGTTTCGCGCTCCGGTTACTGACGCTACCGTGGCATGCTGCGAGTACGGCGGAATTTTTTCCGCGGCAGTAGAACTTGATTTTCTTTTCGGCGTGCAGTTTCATCCTGAAAAATCCGGAGAGACCGGTTTGAAGATACTAAGCAATTTTTGTGCACTGTGACATGCTGACCAAACGCATTATCGCTTGCCTGGATGTGGACAGCGGCCGCGTAGTGAAGGGCGTGCAGTTTGAAAACCTGCGTGACGCGGGCGATCCAGCCGAACTGGCAAAGGCGCATAGCGCGGCGGGGGCAGACGAAGTGGTTTTGCTGGACATTTCGGCCGCGCAGGAGAGACGCGCAACACTGCTCGACACGGTAAGGAGGGCCGCGGCGCAGTTGTTCATTCCGTTCACGGTAGGCGGCGGCATACGCACGCTGGAAGATGCCAGTGCGGTGTTCTCGGCAGGGGCCGACAAGATCAGCATCAATTCCGCGGCGCTTTCGGACCCCACGTTGATTACGCGAATTGCGGCGCGCTTTGGGTCCCAGGCGGTGGTGGTAGCGATTGATGCCAAACGGTCGAAGGGCAACGCGTGCTGGGAAGCATTCAGCCATGGCGGCCGTGCGGGAACCGGGCGTGATGCTGTTGCCTGGGCGCAAGAGGCCGAGTTGTGCGGCGCAGGGGAAATTCTACTGACATCCATGGACCGCGACGGAACGGGCGCGGGATTTGATTGCGAACTCACCCGAACTGTGGCCGACTCGGTTCGAATCCCAGTGATAGCCTCAGGCGGGGCCGGGGGCGCGCAGCATTTTGTGGAAGTATTTCGCGAGGGCCACGCAGACGCCGCTCTGGCGGCGTCCATTTTTCACTACGGCTTCAGCCGCCTCGCGGACTTGAAGCAGGAAATCGGAGCGCAAGGGGTTCCGGTGAGGTGGCCGTGCTGATTCCTTCTATCGATTTGATGGGCGGAAGGATTGTCCAGTTGGTTCAGGGCCGCAAGAAGGCGCTCGAATTCGACGACTTTGAGGTATGGGTAGAGCGCTTTTCGAAGTATCCGCTGGTACAACTGATCGATCTGGATGCCGCTGTCGGTACGGGTGACAACACCGGACTGGTTCGCGAATTCGCTCGCCGGCTGCCGTGCCAGGTGGGGGGCGGCATCCGAACTGTGGCGGCGGCTCAGGCTGCGCTGGCGGCGGGAGCTCAGAGAGTGATCATCGCGTCGGCGCTGTTTCAGGGGGGCGAACTTGACAGAGATTTCGCAGAGACGATGTCGCAATCGGTTGGAGCCAACCGCCTCGTCTTCGCGCTCGACGCGATCGGCGGGCGAGTCGCTATGCACGGATGGCGCGAAGTGACCAACGTGACTCCGCTGCAAATGATCGAGGCGCTCGAGCCCTGCTGCGGCGCCTTTTTATACACGCACGTGGAGACAGAAGGATTGCTACAGGGCTTTCCGCTGGAGGTGATTCGGCCTCTGCGAAAAGCGACGGGCAAACAGCTCATCGCTGCGGGAGGAATTCGGTCGCAAGAGGAGATTGAGAGATTAAACGCCATCGGTGTCGATGCGGTGGTTGGGATGGCGATCTACAAAGGGCTTCTGCCGGGATTTATTACTTCGAGCGAATGAGGCTCTCGGCTTTCCGAATTGCCTTTTCGTGCAGGTCCCACGAATAAATTGCTTTGCGACAGCCTTCGCGGGCCAGGGTTGTGCTTAGTTGTTTCTCTGCCTTGTCGAAGGTCTCTTCGGCATCCATTCTGGCGCGGTAGGCTTCGTCGTTGGAGTCTTTCATCTTGCTGACGGCGAGAGTTATATCGGGGCCGCCCGCTGACAACGAAGATCCATTATGTCTTCGCGCCTCCGAGGGACGAGGGAGCAGCGCTGTATAAGCCGCTCTGAGCGGAGCCGGCCAGCGCTGCTGAATTTCTTCGCGCAAGCGATCGAGGGCGGCATTGGCTTGGTCGGCGGCCTTGCGCACTCTCTTCTTCTCACGCAACCATCGCATGACAGACCAGCTCATCGCCTCGGTCATCAGTGTTTTCGCAGATTCAACCTCGAGCAGTTTTTCCATCGGCAGTGGTTTCAGCGAACATACGTCACAAAACAAGTTGCCTTTGCCGCCGATTTATTCCCGTGACTGCAGTCACAGTTTGTGGTGACGCGACGCAATACCAACGATCGGAGTATTGACTGCGGCCGTCGCCGATACTAAAGTGATGCTATTGCTGCAATGCA
>DASSRO010000065.1:0-5520 GCA_035701745.1 Candidatus Sulfotelmatobacter sp.
CTGATACCAGAAGGTGGAAGCGCCTTTCATAGGATGGAAGGTGAGAAGGATCCACATCATGATGATAATCAGAAGCGAACCGAGGATGACCCAGCGCATCGGGGTGTCGCGCTCAGTGCGATCGGAGGCGGAGGAATCGGCGACGCTCTCGGTGCGGACATCTTTCATGCCGCTGCGCAGAGCAGAAATGATGGTGGGCAAGGTGCGGAGAAGGGTGATGAGTCCAGCGGCGGCGACGGCCCCGGCACCCATCGGGCGGATGTAGCTGCGCCACATATCGTCCGGAGTCATTTGCGGGATGGGGATGGTGGAAGGATAGAGAGGAGTATCCCCCGCCAGCTGACCATAGAACTTAATGGCGGGCATTATGACGAGCCAGGAGACGATGCCGCCGGCAAAGAGAATGCCGGCAACGCGCGGGCCGATGATGTAGCCGACGCCGAGGTATTCGGAGGTGATATTGGCGCGAAAGCTGGAACCCGGAAACCACTTGGGACGAGCTTCGGGCTGCTCGGTCCAGGCGAGAACCGTTTTCATCAGGAAGGTGTAGATACCACCGAGACCGAGACCCCAAAGAACGCGTCCGGCAAAGGAGCCGCCTCGCTCGCCCGCAACGAGCACGTCGGCGCAAGCGGTGCCCTCGGGGAAGCTGAGGTTGCCGTGCTCTTTGACGATGAGCTGGCGGCGCAGGGGAATCATGAAGAGCACGCCAAGCCAGCCACCGAGAAGCGCCATGGGGAATATACGCCAGAAAGTGAACTCGGAGCCGAAGCCGAGAAAGATGAGCGCGGGGAGAGTGAACATCACGCCCGCAGCGAGGGATTCGCCGGCGGAGCCGGTGGTTTGCACGATGTTGTTTTCGAGAATGGTGGAACGACCGAAAGCACGAAGGATGCTGATGGAGAGGACGGCGATCGGGATGGACGCGGACACGGTGAGGCCGGCGCGGAGGCCGACGTAGACAGTGACGGCGCCGAACAACAGGCCGAAGATGCCGCCGAGGAGAACGGCGCGCAGGGTAAATTCGGCAGGTTGCTGAGAAGGCGGGACGTAGCTGCGAAATTCGGTTGCTGTTGCCGTGGAACTCCAAGAACGGTCGTCGCTCACCGTATCCTCCGGGTGGATGTGTCGCTGAAAGACGAATGTGAAGCTTCGGTGAAGCGATTATGACTCAGGGGGACGCGATGGGCAAAGGGCATCGCGAGGGGGCAAGGAGGCCGCAAGTACCCTTGACTTCGGCAAACGAGAAAAGTAAGTTCCTTTCGCGAAACGTACCCAAGTTATAAAGAACGAACTGGTGTTGGGGAAGTGGCTGTCGTGTGTTTGCTTGAGCCTGTGGTGGGTGTATCGAACTCGAGAGTTACCACAGCAAGACGGAAGTACAAGGCAAGGCTATCGTGTATACACGGACGTTCGAAAGCAAAGAAGTGTGCGTGCCGCTCAGTAAAACCGAAGACCGGAAGAAATTCTACCGGATCATCGCCTCGGACGAACGCAACACCGTAGTGCTGAAGCCAGCCGCAAAATAAGAAAAAGTCGAAATACGATGAGAGCCGCGCAACTCCCCTTCGAAAAACGGGAGTTCGTTTCCACGATCGGAAGTAGCGAGAACTAGCGCCAGCCTTGGATGGATTTGGGGCTGACGAGAGTTGGCTTGGTGTTTTGCGCCGGGTCGCTCATGCGCAGCGAATAGCCGTTCGCGAGGTAATCGGGAATATCGGCGGGGTTGGCGAGCGGGATGTCCGGGCCTTGGCGCGTGAGACTGACATGGTAGCGCTCATCGGCGAACTGGTGCGGCAGCAAACGAGTTCCGGCCTTTTTCCCGCGACGAACAATAGCGAACAGCATGGGTTCCTCCGTCAGATAATGCAGGCTGGGACGGTGACTATGCGGGAAGCGACTGTGCGGGGCAAGAGAACTCTGTGGAAAGAAGGAGGAAGAGTTGAGGAAGAATTGAGGAAAATGAAAGAAAGTTGTGAACGGAATTAGGAAAAGTAGGAGGGTAGAAAAGTCGAAGAGTGGAAAGGTAAAAAAACAGAACGGTAAAAGGTACAAAGTGAGGTTCAGCGCGGGACGACGAAGGTGATCGCGGCGGGCGGACGGAGTGCGGCCCAGCGACGGCGGAGGGATCGGGGGGCGGTGTCGAGGAGCGCGGCCAGGAGATGCTGAGCGCGGTCGTAAGGGAGAGTGAGGCGGAAAAGGTCGGCGTGGCGCGCGTGGGAATATTTTTCGTAGTGGGGAGAATCGTTGAAAGCAAGTCTGACGAGCGCGTCCCACGGGGAATCCTTCGCAAACAGTTTCTTGGCGGAAAGATCCCGCCGGGGAAATTCGGTGACGGTGCGTTGCGTGCCGCCACCACTTTCGAAAAGGACGGCGGAAGATTTGGCGGGGTCAAAGAGCCGCGACGGATCGTCATCGGGAAACGGGGCGAGGAGCGGTGTAATTTCCCCGGAATCGGCAGTGAGGGGATCCCAGGTGTAGTGATAACCGTTGTAGACCACGCTGCCGATGTGGAGAATTTGCCGCACGCGATCGGGGTCCTTGCCGACAACCGAGACGATCATGTCGATCAGTTCGTGGAGGCGGAACGTTTGTTTGACGACGGGACGCACGCTGACGTAGCCGGCATCTTCGTCGGAGTAGCGCAGCGGGATTTGGTCGGGTAGAGGCATATGGGAGTCGAAAATCGAAAAATCACAAATACTGAGAATGCTGGCATGAAAGCCAGCGCTACATCATCACCTTGCACGTCGCTGGACCCTGGTTGTAGTGGACGGGGCGGACCGCCGTGCTTCTTGCGTCTGAGCAAGCAGAAGGCGCTCCCTGCAAAGCCCCCGCAAAATATGCCGCCTCCGAAGGCGGCCGCTAAAAGTGTATGCGAACTGCGTCCGAATCAGAGCTGCACACACGGGAGTGCCTGTGCCACGCGACTACAGTTTCGAGAGGCGGTCGCGGACTAGGTCGCTGAGAGCTTTGCCGTCGACGGCTTTGCCGGTCAGGGCTTCCTTGGCGGCTTTGACTACGGCGCCCATCTGTTTGATGGAAGTAGCACCGGTTTCGGTTATGGCTTTGGCGATGGCGGCGTCCATTTCGGCTGGGGAAGCGCCGGCGGGAAGGTACGATTCGAGAATTTTTAGTTCACTAGTCTCTTTGTCGACGAGATCCTGGCGGCCACCTTTGGCGAATTGATCGATGGATTCTTTGCGCTGTTTGACAAGAGTTTGCAAGAGTTGGATGGATTCGGGGCCGTCGAGAGGACGCATTTTTTCGACTTCCTTGAGTTGGACGGCGGATTTGACCATGCGAAGGACGCTGAGGCGGATTTCGTCCTTGGACTTCATGGCGGTGACAATGTCTTTCTGAATTTGTTCGGAAAGAGACATGGGGGCTCCTGGGAGTGAACTTTAACACAGAGGACACAGAGGAAGAGCACAGAGGACCTGAGTTAGGGCTAACACGAAGACATTGTCGAGCGGCACGGTGGAGCGTATTTAAAAGCAAGGAGCAGCTCCCGCACTCCAATAGCGGGTGCGCGACATAGGAGTGAAAATCACGCTGCCTGAGCCTGGCGACGGCCCTCCCAATAATCCTCGAAGCGCCCATTGAGATGGGAGCAGCGCAGTGCCAGGATCGCGTTCGCACCACGCACGGTCCAGAACATTCCGGATTGTTTGAGGCGTGAGCCGACCACGGTCTTGCATCCGGCCTCGATTACCCCCGAACCAATGAACAAGTGCTGGCGACGGAACTTGGGATAGCGCATGCGCTCTGCGTTTGTTTCAAAGTACTCGGCCTCGGTGCGAACCTTCTCGGCTATCTGGTTATTAGAGCTGTTGGTGGAGCGAAGTGCACGCACCAGTTTTTCGATTTTTCCCTTGTCTAGCAGACGTTTCTGGTGAGCCTTCATCCAAGCTTTTTGTTTGCTTTCTTCGTGCGGGTAGAGCTGACGCGCCACCTCCCAAAGATGCTGACGAGCATGGTAAAGATCGACGATCTGGATGGCATCCGGAAAGTGTTCGGCGACCAACGTCCAAATCCATTCGGCACCGTCACCGATGACCACCTTCTTTTTCGCGCTGTGCCACCCTCGTTTTAATGCTTCTCGATAGATCCGCCGGCCAAAGCTCACCGCCGTTTCAATGGCCCCGGTATAGGTGGTGGAATCCTGGTTGCGGATCGCGTAGCCCTCTTTGTCCCATGTGGTTTGGGTGAACACGCATCCTAACTTGACCTCTCGCGTATGAGCGGGTTCGTCTTCTCTCTTGCCGTGTCGGCCCAATGTTTCTTTCTTCACCACGGGGATACCCGTCCCATCCATTTGTACATACAAGATGGGAATTGGCTCGCCAACGACGACCGGAAGATTTAACTGCAGAGCCTGCTGAATCTCTTGCTGCTCGTGCTGCGCGATATCCGCTCCGATGGCCTCTGCTATGCGCTCCACCGATTTGGTCGTTACCTCCAAGCCCGCCAAAACTTTCAGCTGCTCGCGGCCGTGAGCGAAAGGAGTTTGCTGACCCACCAGGGCCTGCATGCGGCGCACCCCAGGAGAGAATTCCGTCCGCTCAATATCCAATTCGACATCGACAGGAAATTGGCTGGTGTGACAGTGCGGACACAGATAGTACGGACGCGAGACTTGCACGGGGCCTACGGCGGTCAACACGGTTTTGCAGCGCAACTCCCGATACCGGGCTGCCTGCCCGCAGGGACACGTCACCGTCTGATCGGTCTGGGCCGGGCTGGGAAAATCCAGCAGTTCGCTCAAGGCGGCGGCGCCAGCCCGATGCATGGCCGAGCGCACCGCCATCTCCACGGCTTCTAGATCGAGACGCCCGCTCCTGCGCCGCCCCTGGAAAATGATCTGCAACAGTCGATCTACTTCGCGCGTGACTTCTTTACGGATCGCTTCGGCCGTTTTTTTTCCTGTTCGCTTTCGGAGGGCTCCTCAATCGGCCGCAAGTGGCAGATTTTGGTATTCGTTTCCAGAAATTCCCGACTGAGTTGTTGAAAATTGCGGAACTCCATAACTTCGCGTTCTGCTTTCCGTGCTGCGGCCGGCGTGGGCAATGACTCCGTCAATGTTTTGCCGTCCACTTTATAGGTGAGCCGCAGATTCGGCCCGTGGCCTGGCTGACCAGGCCGATGACAACGACAGTTGGGTTTCCCGCAGCGCCCCGAAGTACTGGAAATGGAACCCGCTCGCAGATCGCCGAGTTCCGCAATCCGCTGCGCGATCGCGTTGCGACGTTGTTCTAGTTCGGCAAGAGAATCGGGCATGGGGTAAGTTTAACCTCCTGCATCCTAGCGTATAACATACGCTAGGATAGGGACCACAAAAAAAGAAAAACCACCTACCATCCCTTCTATGTCGCGCGCCCGGGCAACGGACCGCGCTGGACGGAAGTGCAGGTGGCCGATAGACTAAAAGTTTATGCTGCGCTTCTATACGGCGGGGGAGTCGCACGGCCAGGCATTGTTGACGTTTCTGTCGGGATTACCGGCAGGGATGCCGGTCGA
>DASSRO010000066.1:0-29119 GCA_035701745.1 Candidatus Sulfotelmatobacter sp.
GGGGATTCGGAAGGAATGGAAATCTTGCAACTCTGGTGCGCGCCATTCGCAAGGCGAAGCCTGAGGTCGCATGGTTCAACCTTGGCTTCGCGAGCTTTGGCGATCGCCCGCTTTCGGCGATCCTCGGGCTTGTGGCGCCCGCTCTGGCGCGTCTGAACGGCGTGCATTCGCACGTCACTTTGCACCAGCTATTCGAGACGGTCGATCTCGAGGATGCGGCCGTCTCCAACAAGCGGCTGTACAAAGCGGGAGGCTGGCTGGCAACGCATCTTTTGTTGAGCGCGAATTCCCTTTCCGTGCTCATGCCGGCCTATCGCCGTACCCTGGATGAAAAATATAAACGCGGGCAAGTCAGCGTGCGCTCGCATGGAATTTTTGCGGGCAAGCCAGACCCGCCCGATTTCAGCCGGCGAGGCAATCCCACGCATCGCATTCTCGCCTTCGGCAAATGGGGGACGTACAAGCGACTGGAGCTTCTGATTGGGGCATTCAATCGCGTCGCGAAAACTATACCCAACGTTGAACTGGTGGTTGGCGGCGGAGATCATCCAAAGACTGCGGGTTATGTGAAATCGATGGCCGATCGCTTTGCGAGCGATCGCATCCGCTTTCTCGGGTATGTGCCGGAAGAAGACATTGCCGGCCTGTTTCGTGACGCCAGCCTGGCCGTGATGCCATATACGTCATCAGCTGGATCCAGTGGCGTGGCGCATCTCGCGGCTCAATATGGCGTTCCGGTCATAGCCTCGGGCATTCAAGATTTTCGCGATCTCGCGGAACATGAGGGAATCGCAATTCGCTTTTTCACGCCGGGTGACGAAGACAGCCTGGTCGACCAACTCGTCACGGCCCTGAATTCTCCAGAAGAGCTGAAAGAGATGGCCTGGAAGAATCACGCGGCGGGCGTGGCCATGAGCATGCCGCAGGTGGTGCGGGAATATATTCGTTCGTTCCGCCAACAGGAACGCATCAAGACGCTGCAATTAGCCGCTACTCTGCGCCGCGCAGGCCAGTTCCAGAGGCCGGAAGCTCTGGCGCGCAGCGTCGGAGAAAAAATTCAGCGTTGGGCGGACGAAGACGAGATTCAGGCACCCACCGCGTGAGCCCGAGGCTTTCCTTTTTTCTCCTCGCTTCAACCGGAGAACGCTCAATCACTCTCTGAAGCATCTGCGGCGCCGATGAGACGCAGCCAAGCTGCGGCTTGATCGGTTTTTACTTTTGGGGCTGATCCTGGGGTTGCGGCGGGCGGGGATTTCTGTCGGAATCCGGCGGCGGCAGGTTGGGAAGCGAAGGAGCCTGCATTCCGACGGGCGGCACGGGCGTGGAGTCCTGATCAGGATTGGAGTTGTTGCGCCGTTGCAGTTGGACCGGCCGGGCTTCGCGACGGCGCGTTTGTTGAATCGCCTTGAGCGTCGCCTCGACATCAAGCTGGTTATCGTCGGCTACCCTGTCGATCTTTTGGCCCTCGGCATCGCGGCGGGTGGCGTAGCTGACTTTGGCGTTGGCGTCGCGGCCGGAGCGAGCTGCCTCGTAATAGCTTTCCGCGCTCTCACGATCACCCGCCATCTCCGAAACGTAACCCAGATTGTTCAGGGTGAACGCGTTTCGCGGGTCGCGCTGATAGGCCTGCAAGAAAAAGTCGCGAGCTTCAGACGGATGGTTGTCATTGAGCGCTGCGACGCCACGCAAATTAAGACGAGCAGTCGCCGCCTCAACCCCTTCTCCTTTCGCGATCTGCTCACTGACGGCGACGGCGTTGCCGGCGGCTACTTCGCTTATCGGCCGTCCTCGCCACTTGAGACGCGGAGTCACGATTACCTTCTTGGTCGAGTGCAGGCTGGCGGCTTCGGAATACGCTCGCTGCGCACCCTCAATGTCCCCGACCGTCTCAAGCGCGTAGCCGAGATTGTTGAGGAGGAAGGGATCGTGCGGAAAACGCGGCTGCGCGGATTGCAGCAGATTCTTGGCTTCGATCACGTGTCCAGCCTGAAGAAGAACGATCGCCTGTTCGTTCACTTTGCTAACCTGGCGATCGGAATCTTCGACTTGACGGAATACATCGTCGAGAGGCTTGCCTTTCAGAGCGGCCTCGTTGGACTGATCGATGACGGCATCGGTATGCTGCTTCGCGGCCAAGGCGTAGTAACGGAGGGCCCGGTCAGCATCTCCATCAAGCTCGGCCATGTATCCGAGATTATTTAAGGTGAAAGGGTCTTCCGGATCCAGCAGGTAGGCGCGATAAAAAAGCTCTTTGGCCTTCTTGTGATGACCATGCTTGAGGGCCACAACCCCTTGGCGATTGAGCTTCTGCGCGGGAGTTGTCATGCCGCGGCCAGGGAGAGGAACCTTCAGTTCGCTCGCAAAACCGGGGACTGCCACAGCCGCCGGATACATCGCCAACGCGGCTGCGAACAGGCCCATTTTGATCAATTTGCGCAATCGTGACACCTCGCCGACATTATGATGCCGGAACGCCGGGGGCGGTTGACTACAGTAAATACCCTATGCGGGGCGACCGTGCGTATACTCTTGAATTAGCATCAAAGCGACGATGAAAAGACACCTCTGGTCGATAGTGCTGATGGCTGGATGCGGGTTGGCGCAAGTCGCAACTCCAGCTTCCCCCGGCCCCGACAAGACCCAACCGAAGGCAGCCGGGCCCGACAATCCGCCCCCGTTATCCCGCAAAGCAGAAGAGAAAATAGGGTTGGTGCGCGGCGTGCTGAAGCATTTGGATCCGATCCACGATCAAATCGTGGTGCGCGCTTTCGGAGGCCGTGACGTAAAGATTGGGTACGATCCGCGCACCCAACTCCTTCCCGGCAACGCGACTACGGCGTCGACGAAAAGCACAGACTGGGCGGCCATACCCACCGGGTCCGTCGTTTCGGTTGACACCGTGATGGAAAGCGGCAAGTTGTTTGCGGTCACGGTGCGCACCGGACCCTCGACTGCGGCTGAGATGAATGGGCAAATTCTCCGTTTTGATGCGACGCGGTCACGGCTGATTTTGCGGGATCCGTTGAGCCCGGAAAGTGTTTCCTTTCGAGTTACAAACAACACAACAGTGATCAATCGAGGCCAGACTTCCTCAGCGCAAGCATTATCCGAGGGAACCCTGGTGCATTTATGGTTTACGCCGGCACAAAATACGGTGACCAAGATTGAGGTTCTCGCGGAACGGGGAAACTCCTTCACCTTTCAAGGCCGAATTGTCGCAGTGGACTTACGCTCGCGAGTCGTAGCCGTGTCCAACGATACCGACCAGGCCGTACACGAACTTTCCATCGCATCGCTCGATAACAGCACGCTGGGGCTTTTGCGCGAAGGCGTGGAGGTCAGCATTCAGGCGGAGTTCGACGGCGAACGATATAACGCTCGTACGGTGAGCGTATTGTCGCGGAATCCCTAAGCGCTCGTTCCCTTGCCGAAGGATGGTCTGCTAGCTTCTGGCCGCATCCAGCTCGGCGCGTTTTTCCCGCAAAGATCGCACAATCAAGGAATCGCGAAACATATAGCGCACGGTGTGCCGGGCGTAGCGCGTCAGGCTGCGAAGGTCGGTGTTGTGCCAGCAACACAGATTCATATTCGGAGACAGGCCACAGAAGAAACGGAAGCGGCGGTGGGCCGATTCCGGCATGGTCATCATGGCGGCCGACATGCGGTGGTTCCCCTCGATAATGGTAAGCGGGTATTCTCCATCGATCCCGATTAACAATACTGAGTCCGGCACGTGGGCCTTGCGGAGATCGGCCCCAATTTCCTTGAGCTTCCTCAGAAATCGAGTGCGCTCTCCCCGCGAGAGTTCCGCTTCGATCCGGCCAATCATTTCGGTGAGATAAAAGCCGCCGCCGGCAAAGCGCCGCCATTGATTACGGGGAAATGCGCGCAGGCGAGCTACGTCGCGCGGTGCCAATTCAACTTCCCACCATTCCATGTCAGGGAGCAGTTCCCGCCACAGGCGGCCTCGCCGGAGGAATAACAAAGCGCGCCGGATGAAGTTCTCGTCTGAATTGGAAAGATCGGGATGTTCCACGAGCTGTTTGAAGTCGTCCCGGTAAGAATCAAACTCGGGATGGTAGAACTCGCTGCGGAGGAATTCCGCGATGACCTCTTCTTCCGGAACGCGTCGCAAGCGCTTCAGTGGTTCCGGATGCAAAACCGTCTGTTCCGGGACCTCGTCATCTTTTTCGCGCAGGACGGGAATGGTAACCGCTATCAGCAACCCGCCCATCACGAACACTTGGACAAGAATTACCTGGGACAAGGAATCGTGATAAAGCCAGATGCCTGCGGCCAGCAGGACACTCGCGCCCAATTGCACCCATGCGCCAATTCCGGTGCGGCGGGAGATCTCGTACATCATCAGCACAACACCGATGCAGTAGATGGCCGTCATGCCCGCGTACTCGGTGAGCAGCGGGGAAAAGCTGGCAGTCGTTCCCAGCAGGAAGCGCTGCCCCAGCAAGTGGTTCCACAAGGTTTCCGGGACCAGCGCGACCCCGGCGATAAAAACGGAGGTGACGGTTCCCACCAAGAACAATCCGGTGTAAAGCACCGAGCGCCCCACCTGGCGATGCGTCTGGCTGGCGCTCACCGGGAACATGCTGCTGACGACCGACCAGCACAACATGAAGACCACGCGTCCCACCAAGGCTACCGCGGCGTAAACTCCCGCTTCGGGCAAGGGGAAGAAGTGCTTCACCAGCAGAATGTCGAGGTTACTGAGAATTACCTGGCCAACGAAGTAGAGCACAGCGTGCATGCTCTCGCCGAAAGGGGCGACCTTGATGACTCCTGCGGTCCTGCGGTATTGCGCGCCGGGTCCGCCTGCGAGATAGGCGGCCACGATGGAGAGCAGAACCGCTGTCATCACGCCCGTAACGCCCATATCGAAGTGAAGGAAAAGCAGGGCGCCGATGAACTTGACTGCGACTTCGATCACAACGTTGATGGCCAGGGCGCGGAAGTCGTAACAACCCTGCATCTTTCCGCGACGAACTCCGAGCGGAATATAAACGCCGGTCGCGATAGCCAGTAAGACCAGATCATGTTGCGCCGGCAGATGGAAATAGGTCTTTAGATAAGCTGAGCCAGTGCCGAGCACCAGGGCAATCCCGATGCCGACCTGCCAGGCACGGCGGATCATGCCGGCATAAATTTGGGCCTTGGTGAGCAGCTCCGAATTACGTGCAATAAACTTCGAGGTAACAATCTGGAACGCCAAGGTCACGGCGGACAACAACATAAGCAGCGTGTATAAAGCCGATGCGTCGCCGAAGCCCGCAGCCCCCAGCATTCTTGCGATGAGGAGGTTATAGAGCAGGTTGGTGGCGGCCACCAGCCCCGAACTGAACAGGAGGATGGCGCTGCCTCGAAGGACCCGTTCACGCAGGGCGTCGAGGTGCCCCGGCCGCTCTGGTGCTTGGGTTACTGGTGGAGTAGTCATAAAAAATCGGCGGCGTCAGGCGAATCGGAGCCGCCTGAATGCGTCAAAAAGTTACCTGCGCCTCCGGAATCACTTGGGTGCGGCCGTTGCCAGGAAAGTCGTAAAAGGTTTGCTGTACCAGGCCAAAAGAAAACCGTAGAGGGTAACTAATCGCCGTTTCGGGGCTGATACTCCGCTCGGTATTGCGTTCGCGGGTATAGGTGACAAGGACATTGGTCGATATGTTGTCGTAGGCGTGAAAACTGCGCCCCGAGGACCAGGCGCCGGAAGCTGTCAGCGACCAGTGGTCTTTGATCAGGGCGTCGAGGCCAAAGCGCGGACGAAGAGTTTGAGCGATCGCATACTGATTGCCTTGGACTCGCCAGGAGCGCAGGAACTCCGCCACGGCGGTGGCACGAATGCGGGACCCGAAGGACCGCTCCAGGCCTGCGTAGGAAACTGTCTGGTAGTACTCGTACACGGCTGGCTCGAAGAGCAGATCGCGCCCGCTATAGCCGGTCAGGAAAGCGGTCTTGCCCCAGGGCCGCCCGACGCGGAAGTCGATGGTTCCGGAGAAATCGCGGGAGTGCAGATTCTGTTCGGTGAAAGGACCCGCTTCGCGAATCACGTTGCCAGAAAACGACAACCAATTGGCGATCGAATTGGTGGACACATAGAGGAACTGACGGAACAAATTCTGATTCATGTTGAGCGGCGAAAGGGTGTCACGGCGCACGGTATATTGGATTCCCGGCATGAGACTCAGCTTGATGTTGCCGATGCGCACCATGGGCGCCACCGAGATGTTGAAGATAGTGTCAAAAGTATTGCGGGGCTGGATCAGCAGAACGCTGGGGAAAGACAATGCGCCTTGGGCATTGCGCTCGGCCACGAAACCTTGAATCGTAGGAAATGAATCGTTCGGGCGGAATTGAAAGCGCGAATCGGCAAACGTTTCAACAGTTCGTCGCGGAGGCGGCAGTAATGATCCCCGATTCTGCACGCCGAGCAGACGAGCGTCTTCCTGATAGATATTTTCATCTTCAAACACCGCTCCGACGCGCACGCCGGAACCCAAGCCCAGCCGATCGGTAATAGGACGGCCTTGTTCTTCAGCCAATTCCATTTCCGCCTGCTGGGTCGCCTGGTCTTGTGGATCGATCTGCCGGGCGAGAACGAAATTCGACAGGGCCTTGTCGTTCTTCCCCAACTGGCGGTAGACGTTGGCCTGCGCAACCAAGAATGAGTAATTGTTCCTGCGGTCGGCGTCGTCGGGCAGGCTGGCCAGTTGTAACTCTGCGCTTCGGGTATCGCCGAGCGCAAGCGAGGCGTTAGCCAGGCCGATGGCCACCGCCGTCTCATCCGCGCCCAGCGCCTGGGCGCGGCCAAACATGCGTTCTGCCAGCGCGTACTCGTGGATGGCCATCAGTACATCGGCTGCGTTCAGATAGTCCTCCGCCGAAGTCACGTCGATGGTCGCGACACGGGCCTCGGCAAAGCCGAGCGCCACTTGTTGTTGCGCTTCCGCGTCGTGTCCTTCTTCGGCAAACAGGCGAGCAAGAGCAAGGCGGACCTGAAGACGATTTTCATCGGAACTTTCCATGGCCCGCTCATATCTCTTCATGGCCTCGTCGTGCCGCCCCATAACGCGCAGCGCATCCGCGGTGACGAGCAATACCTTGTAATCTTTACCGCCTATACGCTCCGCGCTGCCGATCGCCTGCATGGCCTCAGCCGGGCGTCGCAGTTGCGCGTAGGACCGCGCCAACTGCGCCGAAATCATCGCGTCATTGGGCGCGACTGCCAACCCGGCCTGCAAGGTATCGGCTGATTTCTGATATTTATGTTGCCGGAACTCCACGTCAGCTAATGCGATATAAGTGGTGGCAGAATTCGGATTAAACTTCAGTGCCAGCCGGTATTCGCCTTCGGCGCGCGTGAGCATGGCCCGCTGGCGATACCCCTCAGCTTTGACCAGATGTAGACTCTCGGACTCGGGAAGCAGGCGCGCCGCTATGTCAGCTTCTTTCAGCGCAGCCGTGGAGCGGCGCAATTGCAACAGCGCGAAGGCCAATCCGAGGTGGGCTTCGCCATACTTCGGATTCAGCGAGAGCGCCTTGCGGAAATCCTGTTCGGCTTTTGTAGCCAGGCGCAGATCGTTGTACACATAGCCGCGATTCATGTAGCCCACCGCTATTGTGGGATCGATGGCCAGGGCGCGGGTAAAATCCTGCACCGCATCCTCGTTTTCGCCGCGATCGGCGTGTACATATCCGGCAATCAGGTACAAATCGCGATCATCCCTTAGCATGGGTTGATAGCGCTGAACGATCTTCATAGCTTCATCAAGGCGCTTCAGGAATAGGAGATCGTACGCAAGATAATCGACGGCTTCGCGATCCTTCGGCAGTTTCTCGATCACCTGGTAGCCCAGATCGGCCGATTCCGCGTAATTGCCGGTCATCGTCAGGTAGCGCTCATGCTCGCGCATGACCTGAGGATTCTGTTGAACAGTCTCTGACGCTCGCGTCAGCCACTCCTTCGCTTGCTCCAGATTGTGACCTTCGAGCGAGGCATTCATCGCACCGGAAACAATCAGCGGATTGCTGGGCGCTTTTGAAAACGCCTGCAGATAACTTTCCTGCGCTTCCTTGAATTGACGTGTAGAGCTGTATAAATCGCCTAGCGCGAGGTAGGGCACGTATTCGTTGGGGTGCTTCTTCTCCAGTTCGAGGAAGTAGCGGCGAGCGGCCTCGTTGTCGCCCATCTCGCGCGACACAAATCCAAGCGAGCCCAGAGCACTCGCATTCGATGGATCAATGGCGAGCGCGTCGCTGTAAGTCTTACGGGCTTCTTCCTTACGATCTGTCTTCCATAGAAGATTGGCGTAGTTCAAAAGCAAAATAGGGTTGCGAGGCTCGATTTGAATCGCCTCTTTAAAATCCTTTTCGGCAGCATCCATGTGGCCCTGAGCCGCTTCGGTGGCGGCGCGCAGCCGCAAAAACTCGGGACGGGTCGGGCCTTGAACATCGATCGCGCTGATTTCCCTCGCTGCCTCATTGGTGACGCGCTCTGCGTTGGCATCGTCTTCGGCATCCCGGTAAATCTGCGCAAGATCCACGCGCAACGAAATGGGATAGAGGACTCCTTCGGGTACACCCTCGGGCAAGTGCGCCAGCGCCGCCTCATATTCGCGAATCGCATCGGTGTTACGGCGCTCGGCCGCATTGAGGCGTCCGCGCAGTGCAAACACGCGGTAGTGCTCCGGATTTAGTGCCGCTGCCTGCTTCAACAAAGCCGCGGCTTTGTCGAACTCCGCAGCGTTGATCATGGCTTGAGCTGCGTTCAGCTGAATCTCAAGGTCCTTGGGAGCCCGGCTCGCTGCAATCGCATACGTTTGTGCAGCGGCATGGGCATCACCGGCCAGGGTGTAGGAGTATCCCAGTTCGGCGAGCGTGCCTGGATCTTTGGCGTGCAAGTCTTCAAGAAGGTGAACCGCCTCGGCATACTGCCCGGTGTCGCGATAGTAGGAGGCCACCGCGCGGACCACTTCCGGATTGTTAGGAGCTGAGTGCCTGGCCTTCTCCAGCATGCGATGGGCAGCTTCGCCATCTCCAGTGCGCTGGTAGGCCCGGGCCAGCAGAAGTTCAGTGCGGGGCGAGGCTTTTACATTTTCGGATCGCTGCAGGTACTCCACTGCTCGCTTGGGGTCGGTGTTGAGCAAAAGTTCGCCCGCGAGTTGGAGATCTAAATCGCTGCGGGGATTTGCCGCCAGAACCTGCTCCAGCGCTTGTTGCGCCTCGGCGCTTTTCCCCATCCTTGCATAGGTTTGCGCCAGGCCCGAAAGACCTTCGACCGAGGATGGCTTCAAGGCGAGACCGCGATGGTAAGCATCCACCGAGAGCGCATATTGCCCACTAAGGCGGGCCGCATAGGCCAGCGTAAACCAAAGGTCGGCATTGTTGGGAGCCGACTTTACCGCGCGCTGTGCATGGGCCGTTGCCCCGGCGGCGTCCCCATGTTGCAGCGCGTTTTGCGCGGCCCGAGCCTCGCGCGCCACTTCGATGCTGGCGCCCCAACCCATTCCAGTTTCGTTGTTGCCTTGCGGCTTGCTGGATTGCGGGCCCCGCTTTTTATTGGGCGTGGTGGGAGAAGTTTGGCCGTTCACATCAAAGGTTTGAGCAGCGCTAACAGTGGCCACTAGCAGCACCGCAAGCCACACCCATCCCTTGAACAATCCTTGCACCGTTCTTCCTCCCTCATCTACTGGCTGACAACTGGGCTGGTAGCGAAGGGCACACTGGCCCTTTCGTCGTCGCTGAGATGCAAAAACCTGCCTGTCTGGTTGGCGGCCTACCCATGGCCATACCCAAGCTAAAATACCCGCCAACCTTAGCGGCCGGTGGGGAATCCAAGACTCCGAGTTGGAAGACCGCGTTTCAGAAGATTTCTATTCACATTCAAACTAATGAAAGACAGCCAGGAAAGATTTGCGCTCCCGCCTGAGTTAAGCATGTGGCAACGCCCGATTCCGGTTGCTGCCATCATCTTGTTGGCGCTTGCGATTCACGGGCCTTTGCTGGTGATGGAATTGCCGGCCACGACTTCTTACGACGCGAACTTGCACATCTTTTTCGCGTCGCATTACGCTCACCACTGGTTCAATCCGTGGAACGAGAAATGGTTTGGCGGCTTCTCCCAAACCACTTATCCCCCGTTAACCCACCAGTGGATTGCGCTCCTGTCGTACGTTGTCGGCCTGACTGAAGCTTTTATGCTGGTGCAATTGGCCGCCGTGGTTCTGCTGGCGGTTGGTGCTTACCGGTTTGCGCGCCTCTGGGTGGACGAAAGGGCCGCGAGCTATGCGGGCGTGCTGGCGGTCTTCGCCGGCAGCATCGCGTTCCTGGTTTATTCGGCGGGGCAGTTGCCGACCACCATGTCGGCGCCGCTGTACTTCTTGAGTTTGCCGTATTTGTACGGTTGGTGTCGATCGGCAAGTTGGCGCTCGTTGTTTAAAGGGATTGCGCTCAACCTGGCGGCGGCATCGGCCCATCACGTGACACTCATCTTCGGCTCCGTTCTATTTGCGTTGCCGGTGTTGTGGCTCGCCTGGTATGACGGCCGCAGGAAAGGACAATCCGGCGGCGCGGTGATCGGCCGCGGTCTTGTCTTTGCCATCATCTCCGGCATCGGGGTGGGAATTGTTCTGATGCCTTACTGGATCGCACTGATCCGCCACCCCATTGAGCAGATGCCGATTCCGCACGCCAGCCGCTCAAACCTCCTGATGAACTGGAACTATGGAATGAATTACTTCATTGTTCCGTACGGAGCTTTGATCCTGGCGCTGCCTTTTATCTTGCTCAAGGGCGCCTCGAACCCGCGCTTGAGAATTCTCTTGCTCGCGTTTTGGGTGACGTTCCTGATCGCGCTGGGCGGCACCACGCCGGTTCCGCGGTGGATATTTGGCCGGGCATTCGAGATTTTGACGTTTGAGCGCTTCACGCTGTGGGCAACGGTGCTGGCTCTGCCGATCGTCGGATTGCTGGTAGAAGAAGCGATCGAACGCTTTCCACGCTGGGGAGCGATCGGCGTAAGTACCGCTGCGGTCGCCAGCCTGGCGCTTTCGCTTGGTTGGCTTACGTGGAGCCCTTTCCGCACGTTTAACGCTCTCAATGTGGATTCCGTCGTCGGATTTCTGAATCGCGATGGACACGACCAGTATCGCTATCTGACTTTGGGATTTGGCAACGCCCTGTCGAAAGTCTCGACTTACGCCAAGGCGAACAGCATTGACGGCGAATACAATTCAGCCCGTTTGCTGCCTGAAATGACGCGCTATGGGGCGGCGCAGATGACGAACGCGAAGTTCTTCGGCGTGGCCGGAATGGACTCGCTGCGCGCCATGCTCCTGCACGCCAACCACTATGGCCTGAAATTTATTTTCGTACACGATCCGTTCTACGAACCGCTGCTGGTTTTCGGAGGATGGCGACAGGTCGAGACCTACGAATCGGGCGCAATCACCGTATGGTCGAAGGACGATGCGGTTCCGGCGCGCACAATTCCGTCGGATTCCATCCCGACTCCATTTGAGGGATTCATCTGGGGAACTCTGCCTATTGGCAGCAGCATTCTCGCGATCCTGTTTGTGTTTTTCCTGGGAGAACCGCGGCGCGTCCAGCGGGACATCACAATTTCCAGGGAGACTCCGGAGAACGTCTATCACGACGGAGTTCACTCATGAAGCTGGGATTAGCTGCAATCCTCGCCGTTGTCACCGCCGTCTTGGTCGCCTTCGCTTGGGTGCAATCGGGAGGAATGAAGGAGCATGCGATTTTCTCCGCATCAACTCCCGAAGCGGCAGTGCAGGCTCTGATGAGCGACATTCAGTCTCACGATTTCCAGCGCGCCTACGCTTCGCTTGATCCCAGCAGCAATACGGATCTGGAGTCGTTCACCCGTGACATTGCGGGAAGCGATGGAAGCTTGCGGACATACTCCTCGCTGCAGAGCGCAGACGTCTCGCCGCTGCACGCCGATAACGATCAGGCGATGGTTCGCGTGCGCATGGTGTGGTCGAGCGCAGTGGGCTCGCTTGATGATGTGCGGGATTTGAAGGTGCGCCATGACGGCTCGGTGTGGCGCGTAGTTTGGCCGAAACCCGAGGTGACTGCCGTTCCGCCGCAGGTGGTGTCGGTGAATTATTTGCGTTGGGACGTAATCGGCCGCAACTCTTCGCAGAACTGGGGCGCGCAGGAAGTCGATTCACCGAAGGTGCGCATTACGTCGATGAACGCGATTTCGCGTCCGGGACGCGTGGTGATTCTCGGCGAAGTGGAAAACGAGGACACAGTTCCCGCTTATTTGAACGTGAATGCGACGCTGCTGAAAGCGGATGGCTCGCCGATCGAGGAAGAAGGCAGCTTCGACCTCATCTCGCACGTGCTGCTTCCGAAGCAGGTTTCGCCGTATCGCATCGATTTTCCCGGGATTCGCATGGATCAGGTCAAGAGCGTGCGAATGGATGCGCGCGCTCTCCTGGTTCCAGCCAGCGCGGATCCGGTGATTGCCGTCGCCGACCAGAAGCTGAGCAAAGACGGGTTGAACCGCAACGTGTTGCAGGGAGCGCTGGTGAATCAAAGCGGCCGCCCCGTCAACATTGCGCAAGTCCTTGCCGCTTACTACGACGACTCCGGCAAAGTCATCTGGGTATCGGATGGTTATGTCGATCAAGCGCTGATGCCGCAAGTGCCGGTGCCTTTTGCCGTCGACATTCCGAACGACATTGCGGACCGTCTGAAAAGTTACCGCGTTATCGTGAACCACTATTCGCGGACGAGTTCCTAGCGAGTTCCTAGAATGAAGCCTACGCTCCGGAGTAACTTAAAACTTCTGAAAGCCCTCGCGTTGCTCGCGTGGTGTGCGCTCCCTGCAATGGCAGCAGAACTCCACCCGCCGGCCACGGTACAAGCTGGGCAGGCATTTTCCATTCCGGTGCAAGGTTCCGGCGGAGCTACTTTCTATCTCGTGGGCCCAGACAACGTGGTGAAGCGCGATGTGAAACTGGACGGCGAATTGCAGGTTCAAGCGAACGAGGTGCGCGCCGCGGGACGATATGTGGCAATCCTCTGCGACTCGGGATGCAGTTCCGCGACCTTCGAAGTGAAGGCTGAGCAACCCGCGCATTTGAGCTTCTTCCTCCATCCGTCGCGGGTCCCGGTCTCGACACCGAATTCGATTGATGCGACAGCGTTCGTGTTTGACCAGTACTACAACCTCGTGCTGGCTCCAGCGACGGTCGATTTCAAGATCACTCCGGCGAGCGGCGCCGCTTTCTCGCGGCAAGTTCCTACCAAGCGCGGCGTGGCGTGGCTGCGCGCCGATTCGACGCGGAATGAGGGGCGGGTTCAGGTGACTGCCGTCTCCGGCAGCGTACAAGAAGCGCGAGTCGTTCAACAGGTGGCGACCGAAGCCTGCGGCTTGCGCGTGAGGGCTTTGCCCGCCGGGAAATCGGTGACCCTTGAGACCGATCCGGTGCGCGATTGCAGCGGCAACGCGCTGCCGGATGGCACGGTCGTCTCTTTCACGACGATCGACCGGGACGGCAAGAGCACCGTAGATACGCCAATCAAAAAAGGAATCGCGAAAACGCAGATCAGCATTCACGGCCCGGCGCAGATCACCGTCGCGTGCGGCGTAGTGGTGGGCAATGAAGTGTCGGTAAACGGAAAATTATGAAGCGCACGAGCGAAATGTCGCTGGCAGCCAAGAAGCTCTCTGTGAGACTTCTCAAAGCCGCAAGCTTCGTCATTGCGGCGGGGATGCTCGCAACCGCACAGTCGGCGCCGGAAGTGCACCTTGATGCCGCCGGCCTTGCTCCTCGTTCGATCGAAGAACTGACCGGGACGACCATAGTGCGCTATTACTCGCAAGCGTGGCGCGATCTGGCCACGGCCTTGGATTCCAACCGGACCGACGGACTGGGTGAAGAGTTCACGGGATTCGCCAAAGATCGCCTGACAAAACGAATCAATTCGCAGACGAAAACTGGCGTGCACGTACGAATTGTGGATCACGGTCATCGCCTGAAAGCGGTTTTTTATTCGACTGACGGCGGGGCTATGCAGTTGATTGACCAGGCCCAATTGGAGATTCAGACGTTCGACGGAAGCAAATTGCTCGATACGCAAAACGTGCCCCACGAGTACATGGTTCTCATGACTCCCGGTGCCGATCGCTGGTATGTTCGCGATTTAGAGGAAGTATCTGCAGCCAAGTCGTTCTAAGGCCCTGTTTAAGAGCCTGCGACGAGCCAACTCTTGGCGGCGCGGTTTCATCGTATCCAAGGCAGGAAAATTCTTAGATGAGAATCTATCAGTACGCCTTTTCGGCGTGTGTTTTGATCGCGAGCTACATTCCGTACGCGTGTACTCACGCACACGCGAAAAATGTCCCGCTGAAGGACGTGCAGACCTTACCTGGGAAACCTCTGGTGCTGGCGGACTACCAGCCATGGTTCGGCGATCCCGACCACATTGACGTCGGCTACAGCAGCATCGATCCGAACGTTTTGCGCAAGCAGATTGAGAGCGCCCGCAACATGGGCATTTATGCCTTCGCGGTTGACTGGTATGGACCGCGGCGCCCCTTTCTCGACCGCAGCACGGCGCTGTTGCAGCGCATTGCCAGCGAGCAGCATTTTCACATCGCGCTCATGTACGACGAGACGCAAGATGACAACGGCCACGCCACCGACGACGCGATGGAAGCGATGGAGTTGGCTTACAAGAAGTACATCGGCCCCGGCGCCCCGGGCCGCGATGCATACCTGACGTACCACGGTAGGCCGGTCATGTTCGTATTTCCGAAGGGCGGCCACACGGACTGGCTGCAGGTGCGGCAGCAGGTGAATCAGTGGGAGTCGCCGCCCATCTTGATTTATCAGGACAGTCCCCCGCCGCAGTACGCCAAGGCTTTCGATGGCGAATATGCGTGGGTCTACCCCGGACACAAGGGGTGGAATCCCGACGGCCAGGCATGGGGCGAAGATTACTTGAATGAGTTTTACTCGAAGATGCGCAAGCAGCCAGATGAAGTGACGGTCGGTGGAGTGTGGCCGGGCTTCAATGATGCCAAGGCTTCGTGGAGTCTGAACCGGCACATTGACGCACGATGCGGAAAGACGTTCGACGACACGCTGCGTGTGTTCGAAGAAAACGACGACACGTCGCACCCGATTCCTTTTGTCCTGATTGCTACCTGGAACGATTACGAAGAAGGAACGGCGATCGAGCGCGGCATCCCGCGTTGCGACACTAAGGCCGACAACGCGAAGGGAGGGCATTAATGGCGGGCGGCACAACCTCGGCGGAAATGTTCGAACTGCTGGCAGTCCTACATCTGCACTCCGACTGGTCGTTGCGCGGCGACGCCAAGCCTCAGGTGGGACAGGCGATCTCGCAACTGCAGCGCATGTCCAAGCCGGAGTGGAGCGAGTTCCTCCATTTTGCTGAGCTGCAGCGGGTGTATTTGCGAACGTTGCGGCTCTTGGAAAAATGGGCCGCGGTGGGCGCATTCACCGCCCCGTTTGACGACCTCCACGATCTTGAACAACGGGAACACCGTAAGGTGGAAGATGCGCTGGCAACTTTAAACAGTGTGGTGCGCGCCCTCGAACTCACCGGGCACACTCCGCTGGTCATCAAGACGCTCGATCACTGGCCCGACATCGGCAGCGATCTTGATCTCTTCATTGGCGCCAGCGAAAACGATACGGTGCGCGCCATGCGCAGCGAACTGCAGGCTGAACCGCAGCAGCAAAGCTGGGGCGATCGCCTGGCGCACAAATGGAATTTCCAAATTCCCGGTCAGGAGCGGCTGGTGGAGATCCACGTAGGCTGCCTCGGGCAGACAGGCGAGCAGGATGAACTGCCTGCGCTCCTGGAAGAAAGCAGCGTAGTGCGCGATGTAGGCCCGTTTCATTTTCGCGTTCCGAGCCCAGAGGAGCAGGTAACGCTCGCGACCCTGCAAAGAATGTATCGCCACTTTTACATTCGTTTCACCGACCTGCTGAACCTTACCGCTCTGGTACGCGCACGGCGCCTCGATTTCACGAAGCTGCGCGCATCCACGGAGCGCTGGGCGATCTGGCCCGGAGTCGCAACCTTGCTGAAGATTACTTCCGATTACAACGCTCGCCTGGGAGATGGGACACTGTATCTTCCCGATTTTGTTTTAGGCGCGGCGCGCTTCGGGGCAGAAAAGACCTACGTTGGAAAACACTTCCTGCGTGTGCCGATGCTGCCCCAGGGCTCGCAATTATTCTTGCAGCAATTGATCGGAACAGGAACGGCTCGACGTTTCCGCGCCGCCGCGCGATTGTCGCTCTTGCCGGCGCTGGCAGTGGCCGCATTTCTCAATCTGAAGTTTACGGGCGACGATAAGGGTATCTGGTAGCTTGAACAATTCGTGCAGCCGCGTCTTGCGCAAGCGGCCTGGGATACTCATTTTGCGGCAACGGCAATCGTAATCCGGAGCGAGAAAAAGACGCCTGGCCCGCAGTACATAGTTTTGCTTCAGGCGCAAACCGTTTGAGGTGTTTAGCTGCTGCCAACCAACCCGCAAGCGCTGAGCTTCATCGAATCACAGACTCCGCAAACAAGTTAATCGAATGAAACCTAGACATTTAAAATTAGCTCTTCTGTTCAGCCTCAGTTCCCTGATTTGGGTGGGATGCGTCGGCTTGCGTAATCCGGCGACCATACCGGGAAGCCTGCAGAGCATTAATCACATAGTTATTTTTGCGCAGGAGAATCGTTCGTTTGATAGCTACTTCGGAGCGATGCGCCAATACTGGGCTAACAATGGCATCGCGGACCAGTCTTTTGACGGTCTACCGCAGTACAACCCGGCGGCCGGGACGGCTCCGCTGCAAGGACCAACTCCGGCAATTCCCGGGTGTGATCCCTCACAGCCTTATCCCGCCTCGACCACTTGCGTTCCGGACAGCGCCGTGCTGATTCCTTCATTTCATTTCACTTCGACTTGCCAGGAAGAGCAGAGTCCCTTCTGGGACGAGAGTCATGTCGATTGGGATTACACCGATCCCACAGGCCAGAATCCGGCAGCGTTAAACGGATTCGTCATCACGGCCGCAAATGATGCGCGCCAGCAATCGCCCACGCTAATGGACACCAACGGAGTGCGCGCCATGGGTCATTTCGACGGAACCGACCTGAACTACTACTACTTCATGGCGTCGAATTTCGCCACTTCGGACCGGTGGTTTTCTCCGGTTATGGACCGCACGCAAATCAATCGCATGTACCTGCTCGCGGGCACTTCGGCCGGCCATGCCGTTCCATTGGCGGCGCCGGAAACGCCTCTGCCGAACACCACAATTTTCGAAGCCCTGCAGAATGCTGGCATCACCTGGAAGATTTACGTCGACACCGACGGCACGACTTGCTCCTCCAATCCCACGGCCGCGTGTCTCTTGAATTATTCCTACCTCAACGAGTTCACCTACGGGCTGACCGTCGTCAACAGTTCGACCCTGTCGCAAAATCTGGTGCCGCTCTCGCAATACACGACCGATCTGAAAAATGGCACCTTGCCGCAGGTGGCGCTGATCGAACCTCCTTCTCTGGCTGGGCTCGATGAACATCCCAATGACGTCGACACTTCCACGCCCTACACGGTTCAAGCCGGCGCGCAGTTCGCCTCGAGCCTGATCAATGGCCTGATGACCAGTTCCAGCTGGAAAGATTCCGCTCTGATCTTTACTTACGATGAGGCGGGAGGTTTTTACGATCACGTGTCGCCGCAACCCATGCCGAATCCCGATGGCGTACAGCCGATAGATTTGCAGGCCGGCGACATTTGCGATGCGCCCGGGCAGATCGGAACCGGCACTTGCGATTTCAACCATACCGGCTATCGCGTACCTCTGATCGTGATTTCGCCCTACGCCAAGAAGAATTACGTTTCACACACTGTGCGTGATTACACCGCCATCCTGAAGCTGATCGAATCTCGCTTCAACCTCCCCGCCCTGACTAAGCGCGATGCGGCTCAGGCGGACATGAGTGAGTTTTTCGATTTCACGAATATGCCGTGGGCGACACCTCCCACGCCGCCAGCCCAAAGCACGAGCGGGCAATGCTCGCTGGCTCCGCCGACCCCTTAAACTGGGCCTATTCCGCTGAGAGGCAGGCGCCAGGTTGAACAGACCGCCCGTCGCATACCGAAGTTTTGCTCCAGTGGGATAATGAGTTCCGTGAGAATCCGACGCGCCATTGGATTGGGGCTGTGTTTACTCTTCTTTTCGCTTCCCTGTTGTCTTGCGGCGACCCGCCATTACTACATCGCGGCCGAAGACGTCACCTGGAACTTCGCTCCGAGCGGCCGCAATCTTCTGAACGGAACGCCAATAGCGCAGCCCTGGTCGCTGAAGTTGCAATGGGCGAAGACGCGTTACGTCGAATATACGGACGACACGTTCAAGACTCAAAAGCCGCAACCGGAATGGCTGGGAATCCTCGGTCCGGTTATCCGCGCGGAAGTAGGGGACGAGATCGTCGTCGATTTCTTGAATCGCAGCCAGCGTGGCCACGATATCCATCCGCATGGGCTGCGCTACGACAAGAACAACGAGGGCTCGCTCTATTTGCCCGTAGCCAAGGGAGCTTTTGTCGCGCCGGGCGCGAGATATACCTACCACTGGTTCGCCAATGCGGCCAGCGGGCCGGGACCGGGTCAGCCAAGTTCGATCGTGTGGTGGTATCACGCTCATGTCGACGCTGCCGTCGAAATCAACGCTGGCCTGTTGGGGCCAATCATCGTTAGTGCAAAGGGTAAAGCAAATCCCGATGGATCTCCGAAGGACGTGAATCGCGAGTTCGTCGCGGCTTTCATGATCTTCGATGAAATGGGCGGCAAGCCCAACGGACAGTTTTATGCCATCAACGGTTTTATCTTCGGCAATCTTCCCGGCCTCATGATGAAGCAGGGCGAGAAAGTGCGCTGGTATTTGCTGGGAATGGGAAATGAGATTGACCTACACAGCCCCCATTGGCACGGGGAAACGGTCACGGAAGGACAGCGCCATACCGATGTAATTGAGCTTCTTCCTGGAAGCATGGTAACCGTCGACATGCTGGCCGACAATCCCGGAGCGTGGATGTTTCACTGCCACGTTGAAGATCACATGGAGGCGGGCATGATGGCGGTATATATGGTGTATGCTCCGCCGGCGCGTTCTTGCCCCCTGACTTTCACGGGCGGCGATTTCTGGAATAATCCTGACAAGTTTACGCTGAGCGTAAAGAACACCAGCGCGAAACCGATTGCCAGCATCGCTCTAACTTCTGAGATGTTTTTAGCGCCGCTCGATTTACGGCGGCCATACAACACTCAGTGGACGTCTTCCAAACCGATTTTGCCTGGCGAGAAGCAAGCGCTCGAAAAACCCGGTATCCGCGCGGCCAGCGCGCAGACTGTTATGGGCTGGGTCTTCTTCCCTGGCTCGATAAAGTATGCAGATGGAACGATGTGGCTGCCGCAGAGCGAGGGCGAATGCTTTCACGTCTTCTGGCGGGATCCGGCGCATCCCGACCTGCCGGTTTTGCCCCCCCGGCAGATCGAGATGAACGCAGATTAGACTCCCTTAGATGAGCACTTCAGTACAGCTCAAAAACACTCAAATCTGGGACTGACCTGCCCCAGCATCAGATGGTCGGTCATGGACGTATTGTTGAGCACCCAGTTGGCTGCAACCTTCGGGTTTGCGTTGGTCGAATTGACGTAGTAGTGCCAGCGTACCCACCCATAGGTATGCTTGACCCGGTCGATAGGATTGACGTCGGTGTCGACGCCATACTCGAAGACCTCGCGAAAGTGACAGGAGTTGACGTTTCCCGCGACGCTGCAGCTGTAGGTGTACTCCAGAGGCATGGTCGTTATGGAAAACGAACGGGCGGGCCACGCGCGGTGGTCAGTGATAGCCATCGTTCCAGGCGCTTTCAATTCCATCAAAGACCAGCCGAGGTTCTTGACCGGGCTCTGCAGATCCCCCTCCACGTAGGTAAAATAAGTCGTATTGTTGGGCTGAGTATAGGGCGGAGGATTCCAGAACGCGCTGTTGGCTCCTCCCGGAGCCGCGCAGCGGGCAGCCCAGCGCATAGAAAGGTCCGACCGGCTGTTCTGCCCGCCATTGTTGAACTTCTTGCAGCTCCTCGGATCGTTCCAGTGATTCACGCCATTCCACTCGCCCAGTTCCGTAACCCACTGATAGATGTAGCCGGAGTCATAGAGATTGATGTCCCAAGGATTTCCCTGCGGATTTTTGGTGTAATAAATTTTCGATTCGGCTTCGTCCCATCGAGTATAGATATACGCCGAGGGCGATCCATTCTTGAGTCCTTCCATGTGATAATTGGAGGCGAGTCCCGGATCCATCATCATTACGCTCAGCACGTCCCAGTATCCGTGTCCGGATGGGCAACTGATGGTTGAATGGATCTGAGCGAAAGCGCTGGGAGCCAACGGCACACCGGTCGCAACGGCCAGCAGCACTAAGACGAAAACCAATTTAACTAGCTTTTTAAAAAGATCATCCGAATTGTCTTGCTCGCGATAGCCGGCGCAGCTTTCGCACACGAAGAGCGCGGAAATTCCCTGAGGGGTTTCCATGTAAGATCCTTCCCTAAATTTGGTTGGGTCGTGCTGGGGATACCATAAATTACCAAAAGTCAATACACTAGGTTACGGAAGTGCACCTTTTTTTTCCGGTAGAAGGCCTTAAGCCCAGAACGGGAAAAGTGGCCAGGCCGGATTCCCCACCCCTCATCCTTCGAATCTGACTTCCACCGGCCGGCTGGACCATTCGCGCACCTCATAACAATTGAGTTAACCCATACAGGCTTCAATGGATTGCAAGGAATTGCAGCTCTGCCTATGTTTACAGAGTGATAAACCCCAGCGAAGGCTGGGAGATCCTCCTTGTATGCCCCGCTTCGGTTTCGACCGCGAGTGGCTTGGTCAAACGCCGCAGACGAGGGCGTCACGTGCTGGGAACTGGGTATTTCCGTTAAAAGTGTTTTCCTGCGAAAGCCCTTTGCACGAGGACGGACCCAGCGAAATTAGCATCAAACGACTGGGAAGGCTTTCGCATATGGTCCGCATCCTTTTGGTAGACGATAATCCGGCGGTCCGACGCTACCTCCGGGCCATACTCGAGCAGCAGGAGACCTGGCGGGTGTGCGGCGAAGCGCGAACCGGCGCCGAGGCTCTACATCAGGTCCTGGAGGCGCAACCGGACTTAATCTTGCTGGATTACCAGATGCCCGACCTGAATGGCGTTGACGTCGCCAGGCAGATCTCAGAACTCTTCCCTAAAATCCCGATCCTGATGGTGACCCTGCACCTCTCCAATCAACTGGCGGAGGCTGCACGGCAGGCGGGCGTCCGTGGAGCTTGCGCTAAACAGGACATAGGATCGGTGGTTGAGGCCGTTGAGTTGTTATTGCACGATAAAACCTATTTTCCGGTCATTTCCGCTCGGCATAATGCCTAAGAAAATGCTGCATTTGCGCTCCTTCAACATTCCGGGCGAAATACAGGATTCCCTGTATTGGACCCCCTCTATAGGAACGTTAGCCTCAGTGGGTTACGGGGCCCTCCCCCCTCGGTGTGGTGTCAAAATAAATGATTTATGGTCAGGCTTGTCACAGACGAACGACAAATGTGGCGAATCGTCTGGTCTCCCCAAAAGGACTGAAACCGAATGACAATTCGCATTTTGCTGGTTGATGACCACCCCATCGTGAGGCAAGGTCTGAAGACGCTTTTGGAAGGGCATTCGGGTTGGGAAGTCATAGGAGAAGCGTCAGACGGGGCGGAAGCTGTGGAAAAAGCTAAAGACTTGAGCCCAGATGTGATGGTTCTTGACGTCACCATGCCCCGCATGAACGGACTGGAAGCCTGCCGACTGCTACGCCAGGAGTGTCCCGGACTAGAAATTTTGTTTGTGACCCAGCACGACTCTCCGCAAATGATGCGGGAGGCCCTGGAAGCCGGGGCTAGAGGATACGTCGTAAAGTCCAATGCCGCCCGTGATCTTCTAGCGGCGGTCGATGCCGTAAGCCAGCATCGGGTCTTTACTGCTCTAAATGGCCGGAATGTAGCCGAGTTACGTTGACGTCGAGTCGACTGAGCTGCAACTCGATCTGAAAAGAGGGGAACTATGAAACTCAGGATCCTGTTAGCTGATGACCACGAGATCGTGCGCCGCGGCTTGCGCGCACTTTTGGAAAAGCACGAAGGATGGGAAGTTTGCGGCGAAGCCAGCGATGGCCGCGAGGCCGTGGAAAAGGCCTTGCAATTGAACCCGGACGTGGTCATCGTCGATATCGGAATGCCCAACCTGAACGGATTGGACACGACGCGGCAACTGCTGCAGCACGATCCCCACTTCAAAGTCATCGTCCTGACCATTACCGATTCAGATCAGGTAATTCGCGAGGCTCTCGATGCCGGCGCCCGCGGTTTCGTTTTGAAGTCTGACGCCGCGCGCGACCTGGTATCGGCGGTGGAAGCGCTGCAGAACAAGCGTATGTTCTTCACCCCGCGAGTGAACGACCTGGTACTGGCAGGCTTTCTGGAAAAGGGGCAAACTGTGTCGCGCAACGAGGCTCCGAAACTACCCACTTTGACGGCACGGGAACGCGAGATAACTCAATTGCTCGCGGAGGGCAACAGCTCAAAGGAAGTTGCTTCTCTCCTCAATTTGAGCACCAAAACGGTGGAAACGCACCGCAGCAATATCATGCGCAAGCTGAGTTTCCATTCGATTCGCGATCTTGTCGTCTATGCCATCAAGAACAACTTGATCCAGATAGAGCTGCCCCCGACGCCGCCGAAAACCCCGACCGGCCCGACTGCAGCCTAGTCTCTTCGAAACTTGGGGTGAGGCCTTCTAGCGAACGGTCTCACCCGGGTAGTATCCGCTCCGAGTTCTAACCAGTAGCCGCGTCTTGGCGGGACCCCTCGCTTCCACCCGAATCGCCTGATATCCCGATTTCGCCTCTCCCTGCTTGAACGCCAGCGTGTACTGGCTGCGAATGTCGTGCGCAACGGCACGTGTGATGGAGTCTACCTCATCCAGATTTCGCGGAAAGAACGCAACTCCGCCCGTGCTGGACGCCAACTCTTGAAGCGCATCATGCCCGGCGCGGGTCATGCCGCCGTTGCTGAGTCCGATGGCATAGATCGTCGCTCCCTTATCTGGCTGGAGCTTGCGAATGGCGCTCTGCAGGGTTTCCTGACTCATGTTGTCCTGCCCGTCAGTAATGACGAGCAGAACCTTCTTGGTGAGGCGCGGATTATCTCGCAGATGAGACGCGGACGCGACCACGGCATCGTAAAGGGCCGTGCTTCCGCGGCTGGACACCTGGTGCATTGCGGCCTGAAGCAGTCCGACGTCAGAGGTGTAGTCCTGATCGAGGTAAGGCGTCTCGTTGAAGTTGACGACAAACACTTCGTCCTGGGGATTGCTGGCGTGAACCAGGTTCAGGACGGCCTGGCTGACTTTCTCCCGCTTATCGCGCATGGAACCCGAATTGTCGATCACAATTCCAAGCGCAACCGGCACGTCTTCCCGGCGGAACGACGTAATGGGTTCCGGTGTGTTGTTCACGAAGATGGAAAAGGCATTTTGATCCAGCCCGGTGACCATGTGGCCGCTTTCGTCAACAACCGTCGCGTGCAAAACCACTTCTTGGACTTGCTTTTTGAAGACGAATCGCCCGGAATCGTCGTTCTTATCGGAAGTCACCGGCGACTCCTGGCCGGGACTAGCGGGGTTGGCATTGGGCGGCTGCTCGACGGTCGATGGCACCGCGGTCCGAGGTGGCCCGTAATCGGGGTCCCAGGCTGCCGGCGGTGGCTCTGGCGGAGGGCTTTGAGCAGGCGCGGGATTTTGCTGCTGCGCGACGCCGATGGCGCAGAGAAGAAGGGACAGCCATGCTGCCCGAGCGGTTGAGCGGAGAACAGTCTTACCCACGTGCATTGGTACAAGCCTCCCTGAGCGATTTAGATGCCATTTGCGCCCGCACCGTTTGGTTTTTCTTGAGGTAACCCTCTAAGGAAAGCCCGGAGGCCGATGCCGCGCGGTATTTCAAACGTTACCGCAAACACCGTATTGCCCGAAAAAAACTCGGGATCACACCATAGTGAGAACAAATTTGTATGTTTTTCTGAATCGGCAAAACTTACACGAGGCGGGATTCGCCCTCTTGTACTGAAGCGACGTAGATGCAATGGAATACGGGTTTGGCAGGGTTTGTGCTTTGATAACGGCGGCGTGCTCGCTTGGGAGTGTGGTTGCGATTCAGCACCCGTGTGCCCAATCGTGCGCAGGAAGCAATTTCACCGGTTCGAATTACTTGGAGGCAAACAGTGCTTCGCATCTTGATTGCCGATGACCATGAAGTAGCTCGACACGGCATTCGCGCATTGCTGGAAGGTCATACGGGGTGGGATGTCTGCGCGGAAGCGAAAGACGGACGCGAGGCCGTGGAACTCGCCAGCTCGGTGAGCCCTGACCTGATTTTGCTGGATATTGGCATGCCCAACTTGAACGGGCTGGAGGCTGCCCGTCAAATCCTGGCATCCTCTCCCGACACTCCGATTTTGATTCTGACCATGCACGACTCCGAGCAGGTCGTGCGTGAGGTGCTGCGTGCCGGAGCTCGCGGTTTTCTGCTCAAGTCCGATGCCGGACGCGATCTGGTGGCCGCAGTCGAGGCCTTGCAGATGAAGAGAACATTCTTCACCACGCGAGTGAGCCAGATGGTTTTAGAAGGTTATCTTGATCGTGATGTTCCTGATGGCCAGTCTGACGACTCCACTGAAAAAAGGAATAATACTGAAGATCCCACGACCGCAGTTCTTACCAGCCGGGAGCGCGAAGTGATTCAGTTGCTGGCGGAGGGAAAGACCAGCAAGGAGGTTGCAGTCGCTCTTCGACTGAGTGTCAAGACCGCAGAAACACACCGCACGAACCTCATGCGAAAACTCGGCTTGCATTCGGTCGCGGACTTGACTCGCTACGCTGTCCGCAATGGCATCGTGCAGGTCTTCTGAGCCGCGCCTGGACTGAGCTTTTTTGACGTCGTGGAGAGGTGGTTCCTGTAAAGCCCGTCGAGGCAAGATTTAGGTGCTTTACCGGATAGACGCATTCCACAATCGTTCATAGTCTGAGGCCAGCGACTATCTGACGCGGTCCAGGGAAGGATGGTTACGATGCTCTTTACGATTGCTGCCCTTCTGTTGATCCTGTGGATGCTCGGGATGGTCAGTTCTTACACGCTGGGCGGTTTTATACATATCTTATTGATCCTTGCGATCATCGCCGTCCTCGTGCGCATTATTCAAGGCCGCAGTCCCGTTTAACCGGGCAACCTACCGCCGGCCACAGGGCTGAACGTTTACTACCTGCTCTGTGATCTCCAAAACACCGACAAACATTGCCTGCTGTTCTTCATCTCATTTTCACGAAGACAGGGCAAGGATCGATCGGAATTCAATCACGAATCGAGGATTCGCAATGAGTCAAAATCCGGCAAATGAGAATACTTGTGAAGTGTGTCATCAGTCGTTCGATTCGCAAGACGAACTGCGAAATCACCAGGGCAGTGCCCATGGCGAGAACACTCCTGGCGACCCACGATTGAGTTACGACATAGAAACAGATCGGCAGAACGAACGAAAAATTGCCTAGGCGAAAGTTGCCGGGCGTGCATTGGTAAGCAAAATGACTGAAATTTTCAAAGGAGATTTCACAATGAACAAGGACCGTGTTGAAGGCAAAGTGAAAGACGTAGCGGGGCGCGTTGAGCGCCAAGCCGGCGAGTGGGCGAACGACCCGGAGATGCAAGTTAAAGGCGCCGCTAAGCAGGCTGAAGGCAAGGTGCAAAATACCTTCGGCAAGGCTAAGGACGCGACCAAGAAAGCCGTGGATGATGCCACCGCCTCCAAGCCCCCCAAGCGAGAAGACGCTGACCTCGAGGATTCAGATACTCAAGAGGCCCGGCGCCGGGGTTAATTGAACGTTTAGACCCTCATTCGGGCACCCGGGCGGCGCTAGCCCTGAGTGCCCGTTTGAGGACGAACTTCAAAAACCGACTGGTTTGCGCCCTTCCAGACTGCCGCTCCGAGAGACCCCTTTTTAACGCAAAAAACACTTGATCAAGGCCCAGTTCCCCTGATACAAGGCCTGTCGGGCCAGAACATTAGGGATAAGCGTTCCTTCAATTGCGTACATTGCTGTATTTGCGTTTTGCTCGCCGTCGCCTGTAATAGACCTGCGAGTGCATCGCCGACTCACTGAGGAGGATAGATCATGTTACGAGCTTTTGGCGCGTTTCTGGTGCTCTTCTCACTGCTCAGTTTACTGGTGCATTTGCAGGCTCTGGGCAGCATCTTCGCCATCGCCGCGCTCTGCTTCTTCGCCGTGGAGCCGGTCATGGCACAGTTCGAGCGAACTCCACGGGCTTCCCGCATGCGGGGAGAGCCGCTCCCGTAGTTTTCCTGCCTTCGCTTACTTGTAACTCAAGGATAAAATCCTGCGTCAGGCAGCGGACGCGCCTAAGTGGCTCTGACCGTCCGCCTTGGCCGCGTCTTCCAGCCTCAATTCGCAGAGTTCTCCGATAAGATTTCCGGCCCACTCATAGACATTGTGTTCGCGAATGGTGCGCCGCATCTGTTGCATTCGTGCTTGCTTCTCGTCCGGGTCCATTTCCAGGGCGACTCGAATCGCTTCGGCCGTCTGGTCGATGTCGTAAGGATTCACCTGCAATGCATCGCGCAACTCGCGCGCGGCTCCGGTGAAGATACTTAGGATGAGCACGCCGCTTTCATCGTGCCGCGATGCGACGAACTCCTTGGCGACCAGGTTCATACCGTCGTGCAGCGAAGTCACCAGGCATAGATCGGCGTTTTTGAAGTAAGGCTCGATTTCATGATGACTATGCGAGCGGTTGAGCAAAACGATCGGCCTCCATTTGTCTCTTTGAAAACGCCAGTTGATTCGTCCGGCTTCCGATTCGACCTCCGCTTCCAGATCGTGATACCGCTTGAGATGACTGCGGCTGGGTGCGCCAATCTGTACGAACGTGAACTGGCCTTGATAACGCGGATACTTTTCGAGAAACCGCTCGACCGCGAGAAAACGCTCCAGAATTCCTTTTGTGTAATCGAGGCGATCCACCCCAATTCCCAGAAAAAGTGCTTCAACATCCAGATTCTTCAAAAGTCCCGAGCGACCGTCCGACGCGGACTCGACGGCGGGCTCGTCCGTCACTTCGCTGGCGTCGACGCTGATGGGGAACGGGTGCACGGTTGTAACGTGGCCCAGCCGCTGGATAGTGAAATGCTCCCAGTCGATGCGCGATTCCATGACGCGATCTGCGGTCTCGAGAAAATTGGTGCAGTGGCTTTGAATGTGGAACCCGACGAGGTCCGCCCCTAACAGTCCATCCACCAGTTCGCGCTGCCACGGACAAATCCCAAAGGCCTCCGGATTAGGCCAGGGTATGTGCCAGAAAATTGCGACCCGCGCGTCTGGCCGCGCCTGTTTGATCATCCTGGGCAAGAGCGCGAAATGATAATCCTGCACCAGCACCACGGGCTTCTCGGTGTCCCTCATTTCCTCCAGCAACGCGTCGGCGAACTTACGATTAACCGCCTGATATTGCTTCCAGTCTTCGGCGCGGAAAATCGGCCGGGTGTGCGCGATGTGACAAAGCGGCCACACTCCTTCGTTGGCGAACCCGTAGTAATAGCCTTCTTCCTCTTCCTTGGTGAGCCAAACACGGCGCAGCGTGTAGTGTGGATCGTCGGGAGGCACGGCCAATCGGTCGTGCCGGTCTACAGTTTCCCGGTCCGCCGAGCCGCTGCCATGGGCCACCCAGGTTCCTTCGCAAGCGTTTAGAACGGGCTCCAGCGCGGTCACCAGGCCGCTTGCGGGAACTTCAACTTCCACCGACTTGCCGTGGGCTTTGTGGATATAAGGTTCGCGGTTCGAAACCACGAAGAGCCGGCTTCCACCCAGGCGATTGCGAAGATCGGCTGTCAGTCTTTCCGCCGTCCACTGCGACTGCCCCGCCGCTCGCAGTCGGGCTTCGCGCTCCGCAGCGCTGCGCGCGGAATTCAGACTCTGCGCCAGAGTAGCCACTTCGCGCGCCAGCGGCTGATAAAGCTTCTCATCCGGCATCCCGATGCGCGAAGAGGGCATATGCCCGGTTCGCAGCGCCCTCAACCAGTGCGCGGTCCGGGCGATGGGGCCTTCAATGCTCCATCGCACGATCAGCAACGTGATCAGCGCGATCAGAATGACCTGCGCCATCCCGCTGAGAAATGTGTCGCGCCAGATGCGAATACTCTGGTCGCGAATGTAGCCCGCATCGTGAACGACCGCCAATGCCCCCAGGAATTTGTCGGGGCTGTAAAGCGGAAGAACACAGATGTGGACCGGTTGATTGGTCAAACGCTGGAAGACATCCGCCCCGCTGTTCTCTTTCAAAGTTTGAAGGACCACGGGCGGCGGCGCATCCCCCATTTTCGGGGCCAGATCTTTAGTGATGGCTACGACATGGCCTTGGGGATCGTAGACCGCCATGCCGATCAGATTTTCCCGATTGGCGAAGCGCTGCACGGTTTTCCGCAGCGTCGGGAGGCTGCCCTTCTCCATGTCGCGCTCGACACTCCCCGCCAGGCTCTCCGCCAACACTTCCGAGCGCCTCTGCATATCCTTTCTGAGACTGAGCTTTCCGGCCCAAACCTCATAGCCGGAGGAGCAGAGCGACACCAGTAATACGCCGACGATCAGGGAGATGATGAGCCGAACGCTCAGCAATCGCATACGTTGACCTCAAGGACTGCATTCCCCGACCCCAAACTCGGAGATTTTTCCACAACCGTGTCGTTCCGATGGCAATGTTCGAGCCGTGTTTCGATGCGATATGTCATCATTTGGCTGCTATTCAGCCCCCGCCTGATTGGATGATTGCCCAGCCAGCCCATCGCCCGTCGAAGGTAAGCGGGGTAACCCGCCTGCCTCTTATTCTCACGTACAGAGAACGCTTTATGGACCTGTCAAGATAAACGGGCGTAGAAGGGTTACACAGA